>JANNKR010000141.1:0-24475 GCA_031396395.1 Betaproteobacteria bacterium | reverse complement strand
GCATCGGACTGCTTCACTGCCGCGTCCTGGCGCGTATCGGCTACCACGCGGTCGACCTTGGCGTCGGCCTTGCCCTTGACGAGTCCGGCCTTGCTTTCCTTGACACAGACATCCTTGGTATTGCCCGCGAGGTCATCGCATTTTTCCATGGCAACGCCGTAGGTGGCTTCCGCCCGCGCGACGCGAGCATGCTCCCGCGCCTTCGGCGTGTTCTGGTAGGCCGCGTCGGCGTCCGCCTTGGCCACATTGTCCTTGCCCTTGGCTTCGGCGATGCAGATGTCCTTGACGTTGCCGCTCAACGACGCGCAGCCATCGCGGTCGATCTTGTACTGGGCATCGGCATTTTTCTTGGCCGTGGCCATGCTGTCCTTCGACATCGGTGCCGTATTCGCGGCCGCCGTCATCGTGGGCTTCGGCGAGTAGGTCTGCGCCACGGTGGTGCCGGCGAAGCCGAGCCCGGCAGTGACGAACAGCGCAATCATCAATTTGGACATGATATTTCCCTATGTTTAAGACGGTTTGCGGTAGCCTTGTAGAAGGCCGGAAACGCCTAGCTTCGATCACTGCTGTCTGCGCCAATCCGCGGCACTGATGGCCCGTGGTTGCCGCGCCCCGAAACTCAGCGGTTCTTCCCGTGAACCTGAACCATACGTCCGCTGCGGCAGTGATGTCTGTGCGCTGACGCACCAACGGTCGACGACGCCGGCGGCGAGCGTGCGGCACCGCACCGACACGCTCCGGCGCGCTGACTAATCTCTCCGTATCAAGCGGAGATTCCATGCTGCTGCTGCAACCATTCGCGCCGCCCTCCGTCGCCACCACATGACCGAGCGAAACAGCCCGGTCGATGACGCGGCATCGTCTCCGCCATCCTCACCGGCGAGGGAGACCATCGTGTATCGAACCGTCACGCAACCTCGTCAAGGCCAACTAGGCGGGTCCATGCAACGCCACCAGAATATCGCCGTGGGCAAGCGCCGCGCGGCGGCGGTCATAGAACACGGCCAGCTGGTGGCAGCCATTCATGCAACGGACGGCATCACCATGGAACAGGCGGAACTTCAGGTCACCGCGTTTGAGAAGCATTTCAAGGATGACCCGCAGTAGCGCCGCGCGTTTCCTTGCCTGTTTGTCGCATTGCCGTCGGGACCCTCCAAGTCTGCTCAAGGATGGCATCGACGCTTCAGGAGCTCCCATGAAGTCGATTCTCGATCCTTCGTTTCGATACACAACGAGCGCGAACACCGACGTCAGGAAGACGTTCGCCAGGATTCGACGAGACCAGCAAAGGTCCGCGCAACGATTCGCCCAGGAAACCTCTGCGTCATGTCTCAACGTGGCCTCCATCGTCAGGAAATCCGTTGCGGGTCGCGGCTGACGCAAATGTCGTGCGGCAAATTTCGTCAGCTGGCGTGTTGTGTGCGGTAGCAGACAGACATGAGCACGAAGGACCCGTAGTCTTGAACCATGCCCGCTTGGCGATGACATCGGTGTCGATGCGCGCAAAGCGGTGGCGACGTTGAACCTGGGAGCAAATCATGCTTGGAACCGTACTGCTGATCGTCCTCATCCTGATCCTGATTGGCGTCCTGCCCACTTGGCCGCACGCCCGCAGCTGGGGCTATGGCCCAAGCGGCATCGTCGGGACCGTGGTGATCATCCTGATCGTCCTGTTTTTGATGGGGCGCCTGTAACACCGAGCGGCAACGCCGGCGAATTCCAAACAAAGGAAATGGCATGAACAGCATCGTTCGTAAACTGGCGGCAATCGCCGGCGTACTACTCCTCGCAACGGCCATGGGTTGCGCGTCGACATCGAAACAGGAAAGCACCGGCGAATACGTCGACGACACCGTGATCACCACCAAGGTGAAATCCGCCATCCTGAACGACCCGGCGCTCAAGTCGGCCGAGATCAACGTCGAGACGTTCAAGGGCACCGTGCAACTGAGCGGATTCGTGAGCAACCAGGCCGCCGTCAATCAGGCTGTCGTGGTCGCCCGTGCCGTCGGCGGTGTCAAGTCCGTCAAGAATGACATGCGGATCAAGTAGTAAAGCCTGAATCGCGCGCCTGCCGGAACACTGGTAGGCTCGCGGCATGACCTATTGCATCGGTGTAATGCTCGACAAGGGCATGATCTTCGCGTCGGACTCCCGGACCAATGCCGGGATGGACAACATTGCCAAGTTCTGCAAGATGACGGTGTTCGAGCGTCGCGGCGATCGCGTGATCATCCTGCTGAGCTCCGGCAACCTGGCCGGAACGCAGGCGGTGATCGGCGTGCTCAACCAGCGTTGCACTGCCGGCGACGCCATGCCCAACCTCTGGAATGCGCGGACGATGTTCGACGTCGCGATGCTGGTGGCCGATGCGATGCGCGATGTCGACAAGCGCGATGGCGAGTACCTCGAAAAGAACGACATCGGGTTCAATGCTTCATTCATCGTCGGCGGACAGATCAGCGGCGAACAGCAGCGTCTCTTCCGGATCTACGCCGAGGGCAACTTCATCGAGGCGGGCGAGGACACCACCTACTTCCAGACCGGTGAGACCAAGTATGGCAAGCCGATCATCGACCGCGTGATCACCCGGCATACCGACCTCGCCGATGCGGCCAAATGCGTGCTGGTATCCTTCGACTCGACTATGCGCAGCAACCTGTCGGTCGGCATGCCGATTGACCTCATCTGCTACGAACGGGACAGCCTCGAGGTACAGAAGCGACGCCGCTTCGTCGACGGCGATGCCTATTTCACCGCGCTGAGCAACGAATGGGGCGAAGGCACGCGGCAGGTCTTTCGCCAATTGCCCGAGTTGCGCTGGTGACGAGGCGCGTCGTCCTGACCGATACATTCCTTGTCACCTGCGAGCACGCCGGCAACCGGATACCCGCACCTTTGCAGCCGCTGTTTCGCGATCATCGCGCGCTGCTTGCCACCCACCGCGGGTACGATCCGGGCGCGCTGGTCATGGCGAAGGCCCTGGCCGTGGCCTTTGCGGCCCCGCTTGTAAGTTCGAGCGTCAGTCGCCTCGTGGTGGACCTCAATCGCTCGCTCGGCCATCCTCAACTGTTCTCGGCGGCAACGCGTGGCGTGCCGCGGGACAGGCGAGCCTCGATCGTCAGGCAGCACTACCTGCCGTATAGAGCGGAAGTCGAGCGCCTGGTTGCACTCGCGGTCACGCGGGGACGGCGCGTCATCCATGTTTCTTCGCACAGCTTCACGCCGGAACTTGACGGCCACCTGCGCCGCGCTGACGTGGCTTTGCTCTACGACCCTGGTCGCCGTGGCGAAGCCGGCCTGTGCGCCCGCTGGAAGGCCGCGCTGGTCGCGCGAGATCCCGCGCTGCGGGTGCGCCGCAACTACCCCTACGCCGGCAAGGGTGACGGATTGACCCGCTATCTGCGGTGTCGCTTCCCGCCGGATGCATACGTCGGGGTCGAACTGGAGATCAACCAGTGCATCGTCCTTGCCGCAGGCCGCCCCTGGACCGCCTTGCGCCGTGCATTGGTCGATTCGCTACGCGTTGCCTGCGTGTCCTGAAGCCTCCCCTCACCGATACCGGAGTTCCCTGATGCAGATTCGCGCCGGCTTTGAAATGATCTACGACTGCCCGCAACCGATTCCGATGATTCTCAACGTGAACGTGCACTTCACGCGCGTTTCGGATCTGGTCGGGCGCGACGACATCGTCATCGATCCACCGGTCCCGATGACGGCGTATCGCGACGGCTTCGGTAACTGGTGCACCCGCATCGTGGCGCCGAAGGGCCGCACGCGCATCGCGGCCAATGCGCTGGTCAATGACAGCGGCGCCACGGACGTGATCGTTCCCGATGCACGCCAGCACGCAGTGCAGGACCTGCCGGAGGAAACACTGGTGTTCCTGAATGGCAGCCGGTACTGCGAAACGGATCGACTGTCCGAGATTGCATGGAACCTGTTCGGGCAAGGGCCAACCGGCTGGGGCCGCGTGCAGGCGATCTGCGACTATGTTCACCGCCACATCAAGTTCGGCTACGAGCATGCGCGGATGACCCGCACGGCGTACGAAGCCTACTTCGACAAGACCGGCGTATGCCGCGACTATGCGCATCTCGCGGTGGCTTTCTGCCGGTGCATGAACATTCCCGCCCGCTACTGCACGGGCTATCTTGGCGACATGGGTACGCCAAAGCCGTGGGGTCCGATGGACTTCGCGGCGTGGTTCGAAGTATTCCTCGACGGCGGCTGGCATACCTTCGACGCCCGCAACAACACGCCGCGCATCGGTCGCATCCTGATCGCCCGCGGCCGCGACGCCGCGGATGTGGCGATCAGCAGCACCTTTGGCCCCAACAAGCTGAACAGCTTCAAGGTGTGGACCGACGAGGTCAGTCCCGCCTGAGACTCAACCTGTGCGGCGACGCTGTTCAGGCCAATTTTTCCAGCAGCGCCCTGGCGGCAGGTTCGGACGATGCAGGATTCTGCCCGGTGACCAGCAATCCGTCGGTGACCACGAAGGGTTGCCAGTCGGCCACGTTCGCATACGTGGCGCCGCTCGCCTTCAGCATGTCCTCGACGAGGAAGGGGACGACCTCGGTCAAGCCCGCGGCGCGTTCCTCGGCGTTGGAGAAGCCGGTAACCTTCCTGTCCTTTACCAGCAGGTGGCCTTCGGGGCCGGTTACATGGCGCAACACGCCGGGCGCATGGCAAACAGCAGCGACCGGCTTGCCTGCAGCGCTCATCGCTTCGATCAGGGCAATGGAAGCACGATCCTCCGCCAGGTCCCAAAGCGGACCATGGCCACCCGGATAGAACACCGCGTCGAAATCACCCGCAGCGACATCCGCGAGCCTGACCGTTCGCGCCAGCAACGCCTGCGCCGCGGCATCCTCCTTGAAACGGCGCGTGGCCTCGGTTGCCGCAGCGGGGTCGTCGCTCTTGGGGTCGACCGGCGGCTGCCCGCCAAGCGGCGATGCCAGCGTGATGATCGCGCCAGCATCCTTGAACACATAGTACGGGCCTGCAAATTCCTCCAGCCAGAAGCCGGTCTTGTGCCCCGTATCGCCGAGCTTGTCGTGCGAGGTCAGTATCATCAGTATTTTCATGTCGACTTTCGTTTCGTATCGGGGTCGGCACTCAGTCATTCGCTACGCGAACAACCAGCTTGCCGAAATTACGGCCCTCGAGCAGGCCAATGAAGGCTTGTGGAGCGTTCGCCAGTCCATCGACGATATCCTCGCGAAACTTGACCTCGCCTGCCGCGACCCACCTGCTCATCGGGCCGAGGAACTCGTGGAAGCGATCACCGTAATCGTCAAAGATGATGAAGCCCTGCATCCTGATCCGCTTGGTCAGCAACGTGCGCATGAGCAACCCCAGGCGGTCCGGACGCGGCGGCGGGCTGGTGGCGTTGTAGTGGGCGATCAGCCCGCATAGCGGAATGCGCGCGCGCGCATTCAGCAGCGGCAGCACGGCGTCGAAAACCGCGCCACCAACGCTCTCGAAATAGACATCGATGCCTTGCCCGCATGCAGCCGCTAGCAGCTGTGCAAAATCGGCGCGGCGGTGGTCGATGCATGCATCGAAGCCCAGCTCCTCGACCACATAGCGGCACTTGTCGGGACCCCCGGCGATGCCGACCACGCGGCATCCCTTGATCTTGGCAAGTTGCCCCACCACCGCGCCTACCGCCCCGCTTGCCGCCGCGACGACCACGGTTTCTCCGAGCTTTGGCTGGCCGATTTCGAGCAGGCCCATGTAGGCCGTGAAGCCAGGCATGCCAAGGACACCGAGCGCCAGCGATGGATGCTGCATCAGCGGATCGAGCTTGGTGAGTCCCCTGCCATCCGAAAGTGCGTAGTGCTGCCACCCGCAGTAGCCAAGCACGAGATCGCCCTGCTTGAAGCCCGGGTGCATTGAAATCTCGACACGGGAAACCGTTCCGCCGACCATGACCCCACTGATGGGTACCGGCGCGGCATAGGAAGGCGCGTCGCTCATCCGGCCGCGCATGTAGGGGTCGAGCGAAAGGAAGAGCGTGCGCAGCAGGATCTGGCCCGCCGAAGGCGCGGGAACAGCGACATTTTCAATGCGGAAATTGGCCAGTGTCGGCGCGCCGACGGGGCGTGAATCGAGAACGACCCTGCGATTGATCGCGGCGATGTTGGACATGATGCTTGCCTCGTCTATATTCGAGAACCCGGGGCCGCACCGTGGGGGAGAAAGCAAATCCGCGAAACGCCAATCGCCCGCCGGAACGACATTGCTGACCTTGCGTGCCAACGGTAACGGCAATGGCGTCCACGGTCTGTGCGGAGGCGCACGGTACGCGTTGAATGCGCAGGGCCCATTACCCTCTGCGTCGGGCCCGGCGCATTGGCGGACGCGCGTGCGTCAGACCGCCGCGCCGAACAGCGAGCCCACGCCTGCGGTGATGGCCATCGCCAGCGCGCCCCAAAACGTGACGCGCCACGCACCGGTCAGCACGTTGGCGCCGCCCACCCGCGCCGCGACGACGCCCAATGCCGCAAGAAAGACCAGCGACATCCCCGACACCCAGTAGATGAGTCCTTGCCCCGGCGCCAGCGCGGTTACCGCGATGGGCAGGGCCGCGCCAACGGCAAAGCTGGCGGCAGACGCGAATGCAGCCTGGATCGGCCTGGCGCTCATCGCTTCCGAAATGCCGAGTTCATCGCGCGCATGCGCACCGAGCGCGTCCTTCATCATCATCTGTGCGGCCACCTGCTCCGCCAGTTCCGGCTCGACCCCGCGCCCGACATAGATCGCGGTCAGTTCGCGCCGCTCGGCCTCCGGCTCGGCCTCCAGTTCCGAGCGTTCGCGCGCCAGGTCGGCATTTTCGGTATCGGCCTGCGAGTGCACCGAGACATACTCGCCGGCAGCCATCGACATGGCGCCGGCCACCAGCCCGGCGATGCCGGTCAGCAGAAGGCTGCTCTGGCTGGCGCTGGCGGCGGCAACGCCGACGATGAGGCTGGCCGTGGAAACGATGCCATCGTTGGCGCCCAGCACCGCCGCGCGTAGCCACCCGATGCGTTCAGTGCGGTGACGTTCGGCGTGGCGGCGCAAAATTGGCTCCGGGGCGTTGAATGGTGCAGATTTACCGGGTAGATCCGGTGGCGGGCACCGCGGCGTGCAATTTCACCCACGCCACATAACGGTCCATCCAGCCCTGCAGGAATTTCCTGCTCCCTTCGCCAATGTTACCCGCTTCGTCGAACAATCCTTCCTTGACCTGCACGAACGCTTCCGGTTGACCGAGCGTCGGGACGTCGAGCGTGGCAAGAATGGTGCGCAGGTGCTGCTGCGCCACGGCGGTACCGACGGCGCCGGGCGAGGCGCCGATGATGCCCGCCGGCTTGCGCGCCCACGCGCTCTTGCCATAGGGCCGCGAGGCATGGTCGATCGCATTCTTCAATACGCCGGGTACCGAACGGTTGTATTCCGCCGTGACGAACAATAGGCCCTGCGCCGCCGCGATTTCACCTTTAAGGCGCAGCACGGACGCGGCCTGATGGGTGTCGTCGTCCTGGTTGTACAAAGGCAGGTCGCCGATCTCGGATTGTTTGAACGAGAAGTCCGGCGGGCCCAAAGCGGCCAACGCGCTTGCCAACTTGCGGTTGAACGAATCGCGGCGAAGGCTGCCGACGATCACAGCGATGCGAGTTTGGGCCATGGTCAACTTTCAGGAACGAGCGAGTAATTTGCAGGACGCACCAAAAAGCCATTCACGCGTCCAGCCGGGATCAGGCCTTGCACCCGTGCTGCCGCCGGTCGATTCCTGGCGCATCGACAGGCCGTCGCGGCCAATCATTTTGCCCGGGGCCGGGACAGCGCGGGCTGCACTGCCTGCAAACGTCCCGCGCGCAATTCGACCACGGCCCTGGCCACCGCGCGCGCGACATTGCGCGTTTCTTCCTGCATGGGCACATCCCGGTCGAGGGCATCATGGCTGGTGGCATAGGGTTCGTAGTAGCCGATGAACCGGTCCAGCCGCGCCTGCGCGCCGGCGTCGATGAAGCCCATCCAGTCGAGCCAATCGGACAGGCCGCGTCGCGAGCCTTCGATGCCGGCGACATCGCCGTGAACGATCAGCCCGTAGACCCGGCCGGCGAGATGCTGCGGGTAGTCCCATCCCGACATTTCGAGTTCCTTGGCCTTGCCGGCCTTCTTGCCCCCGGTCGACGTCGGATCGGGGTTGCCGCCGTCCGCACATACGAGGCGGTCGATCATCAGCTTCAGCGGACTGGGGCTCTGGTACCAGTACACCGGCGACACGATGATCACCGCATGCGCAGCAGTCCAGCGTTCGTAGATATCAGCCATCCAGTCGTTGGTCTGGTTCAGCGCGTGATTGGGGTAACAGCTGCAGGGCCAGTGGCACAGCGGCATCGCGGTCGACACGCAGCCCTTGCAGGGATGGATCTTCAGTCCGTATTCGGAGGTGAGCAGACTGAGGTCGAGCACATCGACCGCCATATCGGCTTGCTCCAGCACCTCGCGGGCCAGACCCAGCAGGCGGAACGACTTGGACATCTCGCCGGGGCAGGTGCCGTCGTTGCGGGCCGAACCACAGATCAGCAGGACGCGTGATTGCACCGCGGGGTCGGACCAGCCGCGCTGCGCTTCGGCGAGGCGCTCCTTCGTGGCCACCCACTCGGTTGACAGCTGGTAGGCCGGGTCGGCATACCCCGGTCCCGCCGGCTGCGTAATGGGCGCCTTGCGGCCCTCGATGTAGGCGCTCCAGGCGATTTCTTCCAGCCGCGCTATCGACGCTTCTTCGACGCGGAATGCGGGGTCGACGAACGACGCACGAAACCGGGCGTTGAACTGGGCGCGTTCAAGCGGGGCCGGCGCCTGGCCCTTGCGAATCTTAATCATCTCTGCCCCTCATGACCAAGCCAATGTCAGCATCGGTCATGATGACGCAGGGCACCGGGGTCGTATGTACGGTGCCGAACGCAGCCTGCGGCAGGCCAGACGCCTATGGCTTGCGCGGCTGGCCGAATATCTGCGCCAACGCCAGCAGGATCGACGTGACCAGCACCATGATCGTGGAGATGGCGGCGATGGTCGGGTCGATCTGGTCCCGCAGCGCGTTGAACATGTTGCGCGTCAGCGTGGAGTTGGCGCCACCCGACACGAACAGCGCCATGATCACCTCGTCGAAGGAGGTGAGAAACGACAGCAGCGCCCCGGTGATGACGGCAAAGCGGATCTGCGGCAGCGTGACCAGGAAAAATGCCCGGAACCGCGACGCGCCGAGGCTGCGCGCCACCATTTCCTGATTCATGTCGTAGCTCTTGAGCGCCGACGTGACCACCATGATCACCAGCGGAATGGCCAGCATGGTGTGCGCCAGCACAATGCCGGTCAGCGAATTGACGAGACCCAGTCTGGCGTAGACGTAGAACACGGCAATGGCCACCAGCACCACCGGCACGATGATGGGCGTGATCAGCACCACGGCTACGACGCGCATCGCGCGAAAACGCGAGTTAAAGAGTCCATACGCGGCCATCGTGCCCAGCGGTGTTGCCACCAGCGTGGTCAGTAGTGCCGCCTTGAAGGATGTGGCCGTGGCCTGCATCCACGACAACGAGTTGAAGTAGTTGGCATACCAGCGCAACGACCATTCGCGCGGCGGAAATTCCAGATACTGTGACGCGGAAAACGACATCGGCACCACGATCACCGTGGGCACCACGAGGAACACCATCACGATCCCCGCCAGCGCGTAGAGCCAAAGCCGGCCACGGTGCGTGACCTGCGTTTCCGAGGCCGGGGCATCGAGCCAGCTCACTTGCCGTGGCCTCCGCCAACAACTTGGTCCACCTTCGCGAAGCGCGACGCCACATAAAGGAACAGCAGGGTCACCACAAGCAACACCACGCCCAGCGAGCTGGCGGCGCCCCAGTTGAAGAAGAGCTCGATGTCATTGGCGATCTGGTTCGACACCATGATGACCTTGCCGCCACCCAGAACGGCGGGCGTGACATAGAAGCCGAGGCAGAGAATGAACACGATCAGCGAGCCAGCCAGGAGCCCGGGCATCGACAGCGGAAAAAACACCATCCAGAAGGCGCGGACCGGGCCAGCGCCGAGGTTGGCCGCTGCCTTGAGGTAGTCGCGGTCGATCGCGCGCATCGCGCCCAGCACCGGCAGCACCAGGAACGGCAGCATGATGTGCACCATGCCGATCAGCGTGCCGGTGAGGTTGTGCACCAATGCCAGCGGTTCGTCCCACAGCCCCAGCTCGATGCCCCAGTTGTTGATGAGGCCCTTGCGCTGGAGCAGCGCCAGCCAGGCGTAGGTGCGCACCAGCAGCGAGGTCCAGAACGGCAGCAGCACGGCGATGAGGCACAGGTTGGCCGCCCGCTGCGGCAGCTGCGACAGCACGTAGGCCAGCGGATAGCCCAGCACGATGCAGATGCCGGTAGTGAGCAGGCTTACATGGAACGTGGTGAGAAAGATCCGGTAATACGACGGCTGCTCGATCATCCGGCGGTAGTGCTCGAGACTGAAGCTGCCGTTGTCGGCCAGGAAGGACAACCCGAACAGCCACGCCACCGGCGCGACCATCGCAACGAACACCAGCACGAAGGCAGGTGCGGAGAGTCCCAGCAACGCGAGCCGTTCGCGCAGCGCATCGCCACGCAGCGCGCCGGCATTGGGTGCGTGCGCGCCGACGCCGGCGTAAGCTGGCGCGATCTCAGCCACCGTCGTCGGCCACGAGCACGGTGTCCTCCACGCGCAGTCCCAGCCGCACGGTGTCGCCCGCCCGCGGCACCCTTGCCATGGCGCCCGCGCTGGCAATGCCGCGCGCGTTGATGCGACTGCCGTCGGCCAGCATGGCCTGCACGAGGAAGGTGTCGCCCTGGTAGATCACTTCGGTGACGCGCGCCTCGAGGATGTTTTCGTCGTTACGCGTTCCCGTTTCGGGCTGGGCATCGTCCACGATGCGCAGGCGCTCCGGACGCACCATCAGCAACGCCGGCCCGCCCGGCGCCGCGGCCGTGGCGACGCGCAGCAATTGGCCGCCGCAACGAATGCCGCCACCGTCGCGGGTGACCTTGAGGAACGACGATTCGCCGATGAACTCCGCGACAAAGCGGTTGACCGGCTGCTCGTAGATCGCGCGCGGCGTGTCGAGTTGCTGCACGCGCCCGCCCGCGATCACCGCGATGCGATCGGACATCGTCAGTGCCTCGCGCTGGTCGTGCGTGACATAGATCGTCGTGGTGCCCAGCTTGACGTGCAGCTGGCGCAACTCGATCTGCATCAGCTCCCGCAATTGCTTGTCGAGTGCGGACAAAGGCTCATCCATCAGCACGATGGAAGGCTCGAACACGATGGCGCGGGCGAGCGCCACGCGCTGCCGCTGGCCACCGGAGAGCTGCTCCACGCGGCGGGTGCCGTAGCCGGCGAGCTTGACCATTTCCAGCGCGCTGTTCACGCGTCGCGCGATGTCGGCGGCACTGACACCGCGCAGCTTCAACGGAAACGCGATGTTGGCCGCCACGTCCATGTGCGGGAACAACGCGTAGTTCTGGAACACCATCCCCAGGTCGCGCTTGTGCGGCGCCAGGCGGATCACCTCGGTGTCGCCGAACTTGAGGCTGCCGTGATCAGGCCGGATGAACCCGGCCAGCACCATAAGCAGCGTGGTCTTGCCCGAACCGGAGGGCCCGAGCAGCGTCAGGAATTCGCCGCTCCTGACGTCAAGGCTGACGTTGTCCAGCGCGCGCACATCGCCGTAGCTCTTGCCGAGTTCGCGGATCGTGATTGGAACGGCCGCGCGGCGCGTCATGCCCCTGCCTTCATCTCAAGCCTCCAGGGCGCCGCGCGGCAGGCGCTGTGTCGATTACTCGGTCAGCATGTTCTGGTACAGCGCCGCCGCCTTTTCCTCGTTCTTGATGTACCAGTCGAGGTTGATCGGCAGTTGCTTGGCGGCATTTTCCGGCGACGACGGCAGGCGCTTGGCATAGGCCGCGTCGATCGTGCCGAGATCATAGGCCTTCTTGTTGGTGGGGCCGTACGTGATGTACTTGGTGAATTCGGCCTGGTATTGCGGCTTGCTGACCTCGGCCAGGAACTTCATCGCCGTGTCCTTGTTCGGCGCGCCTTTGGGAATGGCGAAGCAGTCATAGTCGAGCAGGCCCTGGTTGAAGGTGTAGGTGACCTTGCCGCCGTCCTTCGCGACTACGTCGAAGCGGCCGTTCCAGCCGGTGATCATGTCGACCTCACCGTCTTTCATCAGCTGCGCGTGTTGCGCGCCGGACGCCCACCACACGGCAATGTGGGGCTTCAATTCCTTGATCTTCTTGATCGCGCGCTCGATACCGCCCGGCGCCGACAGCACTTCATACACCTTGTCCGGCGGCACGCCGTCGGCCATCAATGCCGGCTCGAGCGCACCGGCCACGCCCTTGCGGTAGGAGCGCTTGCCGGGAAATTTCTTCACATCCCAGAAGTCGGCCCAGTTCTGCGGCCCCTTGTCGCCGTAGGTCTTGGTATTCCACGCCAGCACGGTCGAGAACACGTCACCGCCAACGCAGTACTCGCCGGCCGTGCCCGGAATGAAATTCGATGCATCGATCATCTTGTAGTCGAGCTTTTCGAGCAGGCCTTCAGCACCCGCGCGTGCCGCGCTGCCCGAGCCGCTGGCCACGACGTCCCACGTGTTGGCGCCGGCCTTCATCTTGAGGCGCAGGTCGCCGATGCCCGTGTAGGTTTCTTCCTTGACCTTGATGCCCATTGCCTTGGCCGCGGGCTGAAACACTGCTTTGCTCTGGCCCTCCTGATAAGAGCCGCCAAAGGAAGTGACCGTCAATTCCTGCGCAACAGCGCCCGGAGTGGCCAGGATGCCGACCACGCCCAATAGCGCGGCCGAGAGGGTCGAAACGGAACGGCGGGGGGTGCGCATGGTCATTCCTCCAGGAGGCGGCCGCCCGTAATGGGCGCATGGCCGGTGATGCAAACAGTGTGGGGAGAACGTGGTCGTTGTGAAAGGGCCATTCTGAACCAGATCGTCATACCGCTTTGAAGTTTTTTGGCCGCCGGGCCGGCTTACAGCCGCGCGGCGACACTCTTGATCTTGCAGTAGCTGCGCAACGCCTCGAGCCCCTTTTCGCGGCCGAAGCCGGACCGGCGATTGCCTCCGAACGGGACTTCGATGCCCCCGGCAAAATACTCGTTGATGTAGACCTGCCCCGCATCGATGTCGCGGGCAAGACGATGCGCGCTGGCGAAGTCACGCGTGAACACGCCGGCAACCAACCCGTAGGGCGTGCCGTTGGCGAGCACGATGGCCTCCTCGATGTCGTCGAAGACCTGCACGCACAGCACCGGGCCGAAGATCTCCTCCTGCACCGCCTCGTCCTGCATCGGCAGGTCGTCGAGGATGGTCGGCGCATGGAACCAGCCCCGGCCCGTGACCGGATCGCTGCAGCGCGCGCCCCCGGCCGCGACGCGTACGCCACGGGCGCGCGCGCGCTCGACGTAGCCTTCGATCCGCGCGAGCTGGGCCGCCGAGTTCACGGGACCGAGATCCGGATTGCGCAGACCGTGGCCGAGCGTCATCGCGCCGACCCGCGCGGCCAGCCGCTCGACAAAGGCATCGTGGATGGACCGCGCAATCACCAGGCGCGAGCCTGCCGAGCAGATCTGCCCGGCATTCTCGAAAATGGCGCCGAACACGCCTTCGATCGCGCGCGCCGGATCGCAATCGGCCAGCACCACCACCGGCGACTTGCCGCCCAGCTCGAGTACCACCCGCGTGACGTGATCCGCCGCGCTTTTCATCACGCCGATACCGGTGGTCACCGAACCGGTGAAGGTGATGTGGTCGACCCCGGGATGGGCCACCAGTGGCGCGCCCACGCTGGCGCCCGTGCCGGTGACGATGTTGCACACGCCGGCAGGCAGTCCGGCCTGCGCCAGCAATTCGCCGAGCAGCAGTGCCGTCAACGGCGTCAGCTCCGCCGGCTTCACGACCACCGTGCAACCTGCGGCCAGCGCCGGCGCCAGTCCGCGCGCGGTGGTGGCCAGCGGATAGTTCCACGGCACGATCTGCGCGGCGACGCCCACCGGCTCGTTGATCGTGTACGCCAGATAGTCTTCGCCCAGCGGAAAGGTGTCGCCCTGGTGCTTGTCGCAGGCACCGGCGTAGTACTCGAAGGTGCGCGCCGCGCTGGCCACGTCGCCCTGCGCCTCGACCAGTCGCTTGCCGGAATCAAGCGCCTCGGCCACGGCCAGGCGAGCGGCGTGTGCGCGGATCAACGCGGCCGTGCGCTGCAGGATACGCCCGCGTTCTGCCGGCGATGTTCGCCGCCAGGGACCCGCCAGCGCGGCGCGCGCAGCAGCCACCGCTGCATCCACGTCCTCGGCCCTGCCTGCGGCAAATTCCGCAAAGGCGGCGCCAGTGCCGGGGTCGATGGTGGGCATGCGGCCGTTGGAGAAGGATGGCACCCAACGTCCGCCGATCCAATGGCGATCCGGCAGATCGGAAAGCGTGCCCGTCGCCTGCGCCTGCGCGACCAGGGTCTGCAGGTCAGCCATTGGCGTCACGCGAGCTCGCTCTGCTGGTGCGTCGCGCGCGCCAGCCAGATCGGGTCGATGTCCACACCCCACCCCGGTTCGCTGGGAATCGTGACCATGCCGTCGACGACGGTATAGGGCGACGTCGAGAACAGCCCTTCCTGCCACGGGTAATAGTCGGGTCCCTCGATCGACAGTTCGAGATACTTGCCGGCGTTGGGAATGGCGCCGAGCAAGTGCATCGTGAACAGCGTGACCATCGACAGGTTGGCGCTGTGCGGCGTGCATGGCAGCCCCGCTTGCGCCGCCAGCCGGGCGACGCGCAATGTGCGCTCGATGCCGCCCAGGTAGCAGATGTCCGGCTGGATCACATCGACCGCGCGCATGTCGATCATGTGCCGCCACGTCGGGATGTGGCAATCCTGTTCGCCACCCGTGACGTCGATGGCCAGCGCATCGCGCACCTCCTTCGTCTGTTCCAGCTCCCAATAGGTGCACGGCTCCTCGTAATGGCTGACGCCGTGCTGCTCCAGCAGCCGGCCCACCTCGATCGCGCGCCGCGGCGAAAACGCGCTGTTGGCATCCACCAGCAGCGCGACGTCGTTGCCCAGCGCGCGCCGCATCGCGGGCACGATGGTCTCGGTGCGTCCCGGCCATTCGTCGATGTCGCGGCCATACTCCGCGCCGATGCGAAACTTGAACGCGTCGAACCCGTGCGCATCGCGCAAGCGCACCATCCGCGCGGCTTCCTGCTCCGGCGTGATGTCGCGCTTCATCGACGACGCATAGGCGCGCAACCGGCGCGGCGTGCCGCCCAGCAGTTCGCACACGCTCTTGCGCTCGCGCTTGCCGCGCATGTCCCACAGCGCGGTATCGAGCCCGCCCATCGCGCGAAACAGGTACGGACCGGGAAATTTGTGTTCGCGCTCGGGGATGCGGTCCATCAGCGCGCCGATATCGGCGGCATCCTTGCCCAGCGCCCAGGGCGCCACCTGCCGGTGCAGCACCTGCGCCGTGATGTCGGCGTTGTAGGGCGCGACCTGCCCCCAGCCCTGCGCACCGTCGTCCGCGGTTACGCGGACAAAGGCCAGGAACTGGTTGCAGAACGTTTCGATGCGCTTGATCTTCATGCTGCCTGCGGAAGGGTTGGACGCCGCTGCCGATCGGGCATCATCGAACCCAAGTGGACTTCCGCGACAGGTCCATTCTGAATATTTCGTGATACCGTTTCCCGCTTCGGATCAAGGCGAGGCAAGCAACGATGGTCAAGCGCGCGGGCGGAGCCCTGCTGCTTTCGGTCGCGATCGACCATGCCTCGCCGCGCCCCGTCAGCACCCAGCTCTACGTCATCCTGCGCGACCTCATCCTGTCCGGCGGCTTCGCGGCGGGCGACCGCCTGCCGGCCAGCCGGACGCTTGCGCGCGATCTCACGCTGTCCCGGACCACGGTGATCGAGGCCTTCGACCGCCTGACGGCCGAGGGTCTCATCGAGTCGCGTGTGGGTGCCGGCACCTACGTCAGCAAGGTCCTGGACGCCGAGCGCCCGCGTGCCGCCAATCCGGAGACGCGGACCGACGCCACCAGGATGCCGCGCCTGTCCGTCGCAATGGCGCATTCGGTGGGACGCTTCGGCGAGCGCTCGCGCCTGCCCGCGACCGCGCGTGCGTTCACCACGGCATTGCCGGCCTTCGACGCCTTCCCGATGGCGCAGTGGGCGCGCCTGTCCGCCAAGCACTGGCGCAGCGCCCGCGACGACGTGATGGGCTATGGCGATCCGTTCGGCCACGCGCCGCTGCGCCGCGCCATCGCCGCGCACCTACGCGCCAATCGCGGCATCAACTGCGACGCCGAGCAGATTTTCGTCGTCGGCGGGGCACAGCAGGCGTTCTACCTGCTGGGATCGATGCTGCTCAATCCCGGCGATCGCGTCTGGTTCGAGAACCCCGGCGCGATAGGCGCGCGGAACAGCCTGATCGCCACCGGGGCGGACCTGGTGCCGATTCCGGTCGACGAGCAGGGCTTGCAGGTCGACGAGGGACTGCGTCTCAGCCCGCAATTTCGGCTGGCCTTCGTCACGCCGTCGCACCAGCAGCCGCTGGGCGTCGTCATGAGCCTCGAGCGACGGTTCGCCCTGTTGCATGCCGCCGAACAGGCGGGCGCCTGGATCGTCGAAGACGACTATGACGGTGAATTTTCCTTCGGCGGCAATCCGTTGCCCACCTTGAAGAGCGTGGACGCGACCGGTCTCGTCATCTACGTCGGCACGTTCAGCAAGTCATTGTTCCCATCGCTGCGCCTGGGCTACCTGCTCGCGCCGCCCGCGCTGGTGCCCACGCTCCACACGATCATGAGCAAGTTGCTGCACGGCGTGCCGACCTGCGTCCAGGCTACGGTGGCCGAATTCATCGACGAGGGTCACTTTGCATCGCACATCCGCCGCATGCGCAAGATCTACGCGGAGCGCCACGATGCGCTGTGCGACGCGGCCGGCAACAGTCTCGACGGGCTGCTCGATGTCGTGCGCAGCCGCAGCGGCCTGCACACGATCGGCCACCTGCGTTCCGGCCTGTCGGAGGTGGCCGTGTCGCGGGCGGCGGAACAACGCAACATCACCGCCTCCCCCATCGCGCGCTTTTCGCTGGCGCCGGTGCCGCTGCGCGGACTGGTGCTGGGTTTCGGCGGCATCCGCCCGTCCGCAATCGAGGCGGGCGTAAAGGTGCTGGCGGAAGTCCTGGAACAGCAGTTGCACCGATAGCACGCATTGGACTGCCCGATTCGCCATAGTGGCCCTCCACGCGCATTGCCCGCGTGTGGCACTCTGCGGGCGTGAGCGAATTCGACTTCGTCATCGTCGGCGCGGGTTCCGCCGGCTGCGTGCTGGCCAACCGCTTGAGCGCCGATCCCCGCCATCGCGTGCTGCTGCTCGAGGCGGGGGGCCGCGATTCGCACCTGTGGCTGCACGTGCCCATCGGTTATGGCAAGTCGTTCTATAACCCGGCCGTCAACTGGATGTACCGGACCGAGCCGGACCCCACGCTCGATGGCCGTGTCGGCTACTGGCCCCGTGGCAAGGTGCTGGGCGGCTCCAGCGCGATCAACGCGATGGTGTTCATTCGCGGTCAGCATGCCGACTTCGATGCGTGGCGCGCGCTGGGCAATCCCGGCTGGGGCTGGACGGACGTACTGCCGTATTTCCGCAGGATGGAGGACAGCACGCGCGAACCCGATGCGTGGCGCGCGCGCGGCGGCCCGCTGACAGTGACCGATGTCGCCGCCGACGTGCATCCGCTGTGCGAAGTGTTCCTGCGCGCCGGCAGCGAACTGGGCCTGCCGCGCAACGCGGATTTCAATGGCGCAACGCAGGAAGGTGTCGGCCTCTATGAGATCACCACGCGCGACGGGCACCGCATGTCCACCGCGCGCGCCTATCTGCATCCGGCGCTGCAGCGACCCAACCTGCGGGTGGAAACGCATGCGCAGGCCACGCGCATCCTGTTCGATGGCAAGCGCGCCACCGGGGTGGAGTACGTGCGCGGCGGCATCACGACCACGGCCCTTGCGCGGCGCGAGGTGATCGTCTGCGGTGGGGCCATCAACTCGCCGCAACTGCTGCAGCTCTCAGGCATCGGCGCGGCGCGGGATCTGGCGCAACTCGGCATTGACGTCATGCATGACTGTCCGGCGGTCGGGCAGCACCTGCAGGATCACCTGTGCGTGGATTACATTTTCCGGTCGCGCGTACCGACACTCAACGAAGAGCTGCGCCCGTGGTGGGGCAAGGTGCGCGCCGGCATGCGCTATCTGCTGGCGCGGCGGGGGCCTCTGGCGCTCAGCGTCAACCAGGGCGGCGGCTTCGTGCGTAGTCGCCCCGACCTCGATCGCCCGAACCTGCAGCTCTACTTCTCGCCGCTCAGCTATCTGCGCAAACCGCCCGGCGAGCGGCCGTTGATGAGCCCGGATCCCTATCCCGGATTCCTGCTGAGCGCGCAGCCGTGCCAGCCCACCAGTCGCGGCTTCGTGCAGTTGCGCTCCGCCGATCCCTTCGCGCCGCCGCGCATCGTGCCCAACGCGCTCGCCACCGACCACGATGTGGAGGAGATGCTGGAGGGCGCGCGATTCCTGCGGCAACTTGCCGCCACGCCCGCGCTGGCCGGCGTAATCGCGGAGGAGCTGCAGCCCGGCGCTGCGGTGCAGTCCCGCGACGACATGCTGGCGGACATCCGGCAGCGCAGTTCCACCGTCTTTCATCCGGTCAGCACCTGCCGGATGGGCGCCGATCCGCGCGTTGCGGTCGTCGATCATCAGCTCAAGGTCCATGGCATCGCGGCGCTGCGCATCGTCGATGCGTCCGCGTTTCCTGCGCTGACGTCCGGCAACACCAACGCCCCGACGATCATGGTCGCCGAAAAAGGCGCCGACCTGATCCTGGCCGACGCCCGTTGACCAACGACCCACGCTGCGTCAACCTTGCCATCCTGGAGTCCAAGTCTTGAATGACGCGCTGTTCACCCCCGACCGCAAGCTGGCCCCGTACTGGTGGGACCGCGTGCCGCGCCCGACGCTTGACGATGTACCGCCGCCGGCGAGCGCTGACGTCGTCGTCATCGGCTCGGGCTACACCGGCCTGCATGCGGCGTTGCAGACTGCGCGCGGCGGCCGCCATACGCTGGTGCTCGACGCCGAGGACGCCGGCTGGGGCTGCAGCACCCGCAACGGCGGCCAGATCTCCACCAGCGTCAAGCCCGGTTTCGACGTGCTTGCACGCCGGCATGGCGAGCAGCGCGCGCACGACATCATCAAGGACGGCCAGCGCTCGCTGGCATGGATCGGCGAGTTCATCCGGGACGAGGCCATCGACTGCGACTTTGGCGTGGTCGGGCGCTTTCATGCCGCCCACAACGCCGTCCAGTTCGGCCATCTCGTTCGCGCCATCGCCTCGCAGCGCAAGGGCCTCGAGGTCGAGACCGAGATCGTCGAGCGTTCGGCGCAGCGCGCGGAGCTTGGCACCGACGCCTATTGGGGTGGGGTGATCTACAAGCAGCACGCATCCGTCGACCCCGCGCGTTACCACCATGGCCTGCTGGAGTGCGTGCAGCGGGCCGGCGCCAACGTGACGCCGCGCTGCCCGGTCAATGCGATCGAAAAGGATGGCGAGCGGTTTCGCGTGGTCACGCCGCGCGGCACCATTGCCGCGCGCAACGTGATCGTGGCCACCAACGGCTATACCGGACCGCTGACGCCGTGGCTGCAGCGGCGCGTGATCCCGATCGGCAGCTACATGATCGCGACGGAACCGCTGTCGCCCGAGCAAATGGCGCGCCTGATGCCGCGGAACCGGATCGTCAGCGATACCCGCAAGGTCGTCTTCTACTACCGGGCGTCGCCGGACCGGCGGCGCATCCTGTTCGGCGGCCGCGTGTCGACCGACGAAACCGATCCTGCGATCAGCGGCCCGAAGCTGCACGCCGACATGGTCAAGATCTTCCCCGAGCTGGCCGGCACGCGCATCAGCCACTCGTGGTGCGGCTTCGTCGCGTATACGTTCGACGAACTGATGCACGTCGGCCGCCACGAGGGCGTCCACTATGCGATGGGCTACTGCGGCTCCGGCGTGGGCATGGCCAGCTACCTGGGCATGCGGGTCGGCCTGCAGGTGCTGGGCAGCGCCGAGGGCAAGACCGCCTTCGACGACTTGCCGTTTGTTACGCGGCCCTTCTATGCCGGCCGCCCGTGGTTTCTGGCGCCATCGATTGCTTTTTACCGCTGGCGCGACCGGCAGTCGTTCTGAAATCGGGGCCGACGCGGCATTTCCTCGCTACTTGCGCATCGCCATCGACGCCGCCAGCAGCACCGCGGCACGCGTGGCGCCGATGTTGGCCACGCCCTTGCCGGCAATGTCATAGGCCGTGCCATGCGCCGGCGTGCAGATCGCGAACGGAAAGCCGCCCAGCAGCGTGACGCCGCGATCGAAGCCCATCAGCTTCATCGCGATCTGGCCCTGGTCGTGATACATGGTCAGCACCGCGTCGAAGTCGCCGCGCCGCGCGCGCACGAATACGGTATCGGCAGGAAACGGGCCTGCGCAGGCGATGCCTCTGGCCTGTGCCGCCTTGACCGCCGGGGCGATCACGTCGATTTCTTCGCGGCCGAAGTTGCCGCCGTCACCGGCGTGCGGATTGAGCGCCGCCACAGCGATGCGCGGCGGTACGAAGCCTGCAGCCGTCAAGGCAGCGGTGGTCAACTCGAGTGCGCCCATGATGCCGTCGACGGTCAATAGCTTCGGCATGTCGACCATCGGCACGTGCGACGTCACGCGCGCATTCCATAGGCCTTCGAGAATGTTGAACTCGGTGGCTGGTCCAGTGGTGCCCAGCACCCCGGCGGTGAACCCGATTTCGTCGTCGTAGGAAGCGTCCGCCAGCCGCATCGCCTGCTTGTTGAACGGCGTGAAGCACACCGCGTGGGCCTCGCCGCGCGCCACGCGTTGCAGCGCATGCCGGTAGTTGGCCAGCGCGAACGCGCCGCCCGCCTGCGCCGCCACGCCGCGTTCGATCGTGGCCGGATCGAGGTGCGCCAGGTCGACGAACACCGGCTGCTCGCCCGGCGGGATCGCGTCGTTGGCGCCGATCAGCACCAAGTCGGCCGTAACACCCGCCACGATGGCGCCCGCGTCGAAAACGCGCTTGTCGCCGATCACCACCAGCCGCGCGGCCGCGCGCGCCTCATCGAGCACGGCAACCTTGGCCGTGAGTTCGGGGCTGACGCCGGCGGGGTCGCCCATTGCCAGCGCGATGGTCGGTCGTCGGATTGCAGTTGCGTTCAACGCGGGCTCCAGTTCGTGAGGGTTCAGCTGCCCATCGCCCAGCGCGGCAGCCAGGTCGTGATGGCGGGGACGTAGGTGATGATCATCAACGTCACCAGCAATGGGACATAGAACGGCATCATTTCCCTCAGCACATCCTTCATCGTCACCTTGGCGATGTCGGCGACAAGGAACAACGCGAGCCCCATCGGCGGCGTGAGCAAGCCGATCATCAGGTTGAACACGACCACCATGCCGAGATGCACCGGATCCACACCGGCCATCACCAGGGGCTTGGCGATGATCGGCGCGATCACCAGAATCGCCGTAGTGCTGTCGAGGAACATCCCCACGATGATCAGCAGGAAATTGACGATCATCAGCAGCACCTTGGGATCGGTGGAAATCGACAGCATCACGCCGGTCAGCTTCTGCGGTACCGCCTCCACCGACAGGATCCAGCCGAAGAGCGCCGCCACCGCCACGATCAGCAGGATGCCGGCTGACGCGCGGATCGTCTCGAAGGCGGCGTCGATCAATCCCTTCCACGTCAGCTCGCGATAGAAGAGACTGCTGATGAGGATGGCATAGGCCACGGTCACCGACGCAATTTCGGTGGGCGTGAAGTAGCCGAGCAGCATCCCGGCGATCAGGATCACCGGCGCCACAATCGCCGGGAAGGCCGGCTTGAAGTCGCGCCATAACTCGCTGAATTGCGGCCAGCGCGCGGAACGCGGGTAGCCGCGCCGAATCGCCAGCCAGCCGGTCATCAGCATCAGCATGGCCACGCACAACAGCCCGGGCAGGATGCCGCCGAGCAGCAGCTGGATCACCGACACGCCGGTGACGGTGCCGTAGATGATCAGCGGAATCGACGGCGGGAAGATCGGGCCGACGATGGCCGACGAGCTCGTCACCGCCGCCGCGAAAGCGGGCTTGAAGCCCTTCTCGCGCATTGCGTCGATCTCGATGCGGCCGATGCCGCCGATGTCGGCCAGCGCCGATCCCGACATGCCGGCAAAGATCAGGCTGCCGAAGATGTTCACCTGCGCCAGGCCGCCGGGCATGCGGCCCACTGCGGTATCGGCAAACCTGTAGATGTATTTGGAAATGCCGGCGCTGTTCATCAGGCTGCCGACGAACAGGAACACCGGCACCGCCACCAGCGGGAACGAATCGAGCGCATACAGCGTGCGCTGCGCGATCAGGTCGATCGGCAGGCCATTGGCGAAGATGTAGACGATGCATGGAATGCCGATCGCCAACACGACCGGAAAACCGAGCATGAACAGTGCGACGAACGCCGCGACGACGAGAAATCCTTCCAAGGTGCGGTTCCCGTCAGGTCAGTACGGTTTGCTTGTCTTCGGGGCGGCGCCGCTTCCACGTATGCGCGAACATGGCGGCCGTTTCGATCACCAGCATCAGCGAACCCACCACCAGCGGCCCCATGAACAACCAGAACGGCATCTCCAGCGTTGCCGTCTGATTGCTGAGGTTGTTGCCGATCGTGATGAGCCCTGCCAGCAGCAGCACGCCGAACATCCCGATACCGGACAGCTCGATGCCAAGCTGCAGCAGCCACCGCGGATGTGGCGGGATCACCGCCTGAAATTCCTCCATCCGGATCTGCCCGCCCTGCTGCGTCACGTACGAGGCGCCGATGAAGGTGAGCGTGATCAGGAAATAGCGCGCCAGCTCCTCCGCGCCGGACATCGGAACGTTGAAGACACCGCGCATCACGATCTGCGCGAGCGGCGTGACAATGAGCGCCGCCATCAGGGCGAGGCTCATCCACCGCACCGCTGCGCGCACACCGTTGAGCACCTTCATCGTGAGCCCCTCTGCGTCGATATTCTGCCGGCAATTTCCACGGACTTTGCCCGCGGAAATTGCGTAGCTGCCATTGGCGCGCGCATCAGCGCGAGGCGCCTACTTCACCGCTCTGATTTGTTCGATGTAGCCGGACCACTCGGGAAAGTCCTTGTTGACCTGACCCAGCACCGCCTTCTGGAAAGCAACGACATCGAGGCCATCCTTTTCCTCGATGAAGACCATGCCCTTGCCTTCAAGGTCGGCGCGATACTTGGCCGCGGTCTGCTTGTCCCAGTCGAGCGTCTTCGCACCCACTTCGGCCATCGTGTCCTCGATGATCTTGCGGTCGGCGGCGGGAATGGACTGCCACACCTTCTCGTTGACGAAGACCGACAGCACCGACTGCATGTGGTTGGTCATCATCACGTACTTCTGCACCTCGTAGAGCTTGAGGTTGTAGATGTTGGGCAGCGGATTTTCCTGCCCCACGACCAGCCCCGTGGCCAGTGCCGTCGCCAGTTCGGACACTTCCACCGGCGTGGCCACCGCGCCCATGCCCGTCAGCATCGACGACCACAGCTTGACCGGCACGCCGCGATACTTCTTCCCGGCCATGTCCTTGGGCGACAGCACCTTTTCCTTCGACGTCAGCTCGCGCGTGCCCTGGAAGAAGCTGCCGATGATGCGCATGTTGCCTTTTTCCACCAGCTGCTGGTTGATTTCCCTCAGTGCCGGCGACAGCCGCGCATCGGTCGCGCGCAGGCTGTGCGCAGCGTCGCGATAGACGAAGGGCGTGTTGAACACTGCGGTGTTCGGCACGATCTTGCCCAGCGACGCAAAGTCATGGTGCCCCATCGCAATCGCGCCCGACTTCACGCCATCGACCATCTCGCCGACGCCGCCCAACTGCGAGTTGGGAAACACCTGGATCTCGACGCGGCCGTTGGTGCGCTCCTTGACGAGCTTGGCCACCTCATCGGCATACAGCGTCTGCGGCGCGTTGGCCACGCCCACGTGCGCGTAGCGCAGCTTGACCTGCGCGTGCGCCAGCGACGAAGCCAGAAGTGTCGCGGCGACAACAGCCGCGGATATCGAAAGCATCTTGCGGGTCCTGGTTTGCATTGCGTTTCCTCCTTCGGTTATCGAACATGTCTCTCTGCAGCTCCCGTAGGCGAGGCTTCAGCCTCGCGTGCTTGCGAGGCTGAAGCCTCGCCTACGGAATGCCAACGTCAACTTCGCGATGTCTTTTCGTACCACTTGAACACTGCCGACGTATCGAGCTCGGCGAAGCCCTGGTGGATCAGCATCCGGTACAGC
>JANNKR010000120.1:0-9772 GCA_031396395.1 Betaproteobacteria bacterium | reverse complement strand
TGGGGTCGGTCAGCAGCGGGAATTCCTCCAGCACGCCGGCAAGTTCATTGCCGCGCTCGCCGCAACCGAGATAGACGATCACGTCGGCGTTGCAGCCCTTGGCCAATGCTTCCAGCAGCACCGTCTTGCCGGTGCCGAAGCCACCCGGCACCGCCGCCTTGCCGCCCAGCGCCACCGGGAACAGGCAGTCGATGATCCGCTGGCCCGTGACCAGGGGCGCAGGCGAGGGCAGGCGGCGCATGACCGGTCGCGGGGTGCGCACCGGCCAGTCGTGGCCCATGGCCAGGTCGAGCGTGCGTCCGTCGTCCAGGCGCAACGTGCATACGATCCCGTCCTCTGCATAGTCGCCGGCCGGGACGATGGAGGCGACAACGCCGGTGACATCGGGCGGGCCGATGCAGCGCTGCATGCGGCCCGAGGCCCCGGTCGCTTCGCCGTAGACCGCGCCGGCACGCAGAACCGCCCCGGCGACGATGCGTGGCACGAAAGCGAAGGTGCCCGGTGCCGCGCGGCGCATTCCCGGCGCGACGAATACGGAATCCGCGCCCGAGAGCGGCCGCAGCAGCCCGTCGAAGATGTTGCCCAGAAGACCGGGGCCAAGCCGGATGGCAAGGGGCAATCCCCCACCCATGACATCGGCCCCGGGACGCAGTCCCGTCGTGTCTTCGTAGACCTGGACGACGATTTGGTCGTCATGCAGGCGCACGACCTCGCCCAGCAGCGCCTGGGGTCCCACCGTGACGGCTTCGCGCAACTTGAACGGGCCGGTTGCCGTCGCCTGCAGGACCGGACCGCTGATCGAGCGAATGGTGGCGCGGCTCATGCCGATGGCTCCAGATGACGCAGCAACCGCGCGCCCACCTCGGTGCGGTCGCTGACCAGACCGGCAAGCGTGCCGTCGACGACGTTGCCGCCCGCCGCAATCTTCAGTCCGGCTGCGATACCGGCGTCCTCGATCAGCGTTGGCGCCAAGTCGGGAGCGGGCGTGACACGCGCGCACAACGCGCGCTGCTCGGCGACCGGCCAGGCAGGAACGTGGACAACCTGCCATCGCGTGCGCGGCAGTACGCGGATGGCGATGGCGGTGACTGCATCCACCCAGCACTGCCGGTGTTCGGGATCCCGCCACCGCGCGAGCAACGCATCGGGCAAGCGCCCCCAGCCGAGCGCAAGCATGTCGGCGGCGCGTCGTTGCTCGTGCAGTCGGCTCCGGGTCTGCAACCGGGCCTGGGCGGCATCCACGCGTTCCCGTGCCTGATGTCGTTCTTCGCCAAAGAGCTCGCGCATGCGGGTGCGGGCATCGGCATGCGACCGCGCCAACACCTCGGCAGCGCGCGCGCGTGCTTCGCCGATGATGGCCTCGCATTGCAGGCACCGGTCCTGCTCGACCAGATCCAGCAACGCCTGCGCGCGCCGTTCGAGCGTCATGCTTCCATCCCCAACTGCCCGCGCAGGCGTGCCGCCAGATCGGGACGCGCCACGTCGCCCAGGGCATCCGGCACGATCAGCACCAGCGGCCGCAGCGCGGCCAAAGCCGCACGCATCCGCGCCGGGTCGATGTCCGCGGCGACCGCGGCCGAGACGAGTACCAGCGGGGCCTGTGCGCACGCTTCGTCGAACGCCGCGTTCGATTCATCGCGCGCCGGCGAATGGACCTGCACGCCCGCCAGTCGGTACCCGGCCGCGGTCACTTCGTCACCGAGATAGACGGGAACGTGCATCAGTTGAGGCGATTGAGGATCAGGATGGAAACGATGAGGCCGTAGATCGCGATGCCTTCGGCGAGACCGACGAAGATGAGGAGCCGGCCGAACAACTCGGGCTTTTCCGCCAGCGCACCGATGGCGGCGGTGCCGACGCGGGCAACCGCAAAGCCCGCGCCCAGTGCGGCCAGTGCGGTCGACAGCGCTGCGGCCATGAGGCCGAAGCTCCACGCATCACCCGCCGTACCTGTGCCGCCGGCGGCCGGCGCGGCCGCCAGCGCCGGCCCGACGGCGACGACCAGCGCGGTGGCGCCGATGCCCAGCACCAGCGTGAGTGCGACGAGTGCCGCGGTAAACCTGTGTGACGATTTCATCTGCTTCTCCTGCAAGGTCTAGGGAGGCGCGGGCAGTGGCCGGAAAACGCGGCCTTCCGCAGTGAGAAAACGGGTGAAGAACTCGAAGAGCACGAGGCGCGTCGTCTGGATCGAGACCACGAGTCCCTCGAGCACGATGACGATCGCGTTGCCGACGATGAGCACCAGCATCTGGGTGACGGTATTGCCGCTGGCATGCATCAGCGAAACGATGGCGGACGACAGGCCCGCATGGGCGAGCGCGAAGGCGCCGACGCGCGCGAACGAGAGCGTGTTGATCAGGATCTGCAGGGTTCGCTCGACCAGTTCGGCCAGCGCGGTCAGACCCGCGGCAAGCCGCCGCGCGCGCCACGCGTGGCCAATGCAGAAGGCCGCCGCGCCCACGGCCGCGACGGCGAACCCGACGGGCCAGACGAAGCCGCAGAGCAAGCCCAGGTAGACGGCGATGAATCCTGCGTCCGCGGTGATCCAGCCGGCGAGATCGCCCCGCCAATGCGCCTCGACGCCGTAAAGCAGCAATCCGATCGTCAGCAGCACGCCGCCGCCCAGCAGCGGAACCAGCAGGACCGTCAGCGGATCATCGAGAGGGGCAAGCCACAGCGGAGGGAACGCGTGCAGGCTGAAGACGCTGCCGAACAGTACGCCGAACACGGCGGCACTCAAGCCGCCGGCAATGAACAACTGCGCCAGCGGCCAGCGCCTGCGCATCAGGAAGCCGGTCGCGGCGATCACGAGTCCCTGGCCGACGTCGGCAAACATGTAGCCGAACATCAAGGGCACCGCGAACGCAAGCAGTGCGCTCGGGTCGGCCTCGTTGCGCGACGGCATCCCCATGGCGCGGCTGAAGACCTCGAACGGCTTCGCCCACCACGGATTGGCCAGGAGCAGCGGCGCCGTGACCCCCTGCGGCGGAGGCGGGTGGTGCAGGATGGCCCGCGCGCCCGATGCTTCGATCGCGCTGGCGAGCCGGGAGCTGCGCACTTCGCTCGACCAGCCCGTGATCCGGCAGAACAGGTCGCCCGACTCCAGCACTCGCACGTTCTGCTGCATCCACTGCAACCTTGCCGCGTCACCCAACGCATTGCGCAGCTCGTGGCGATCGTGCAGCACCGCAAGCTGCGTCCGCAGCGCCGTGTCCTCGCGTTCGAGTTCGGACAATCGCGCCGCGACGTGGGCCTCGTTGTGGGCCATGTCCGTCTGCAGCCACACCGGCATCTCGTGCACCTGGCCCTTCAACACCGCGGCCTGTTGCGCCACTTGCTGCAGCCCGGCCGGCGTTCCCGCCGCCAGCACGTGCAACGCGCCATCGATGGTGAACGGGCGCACCAGCAGGTCGCGTGGGAAAGCCGGTTCCGTGTCAGGCGGAAACACGAACAGGCGCACGCAGACGAGGGGACCGGCGGCGACCATGCGCGCGAAATCGATGCTGCTCGTGGCCATGGCGCCGAACACCTGCCGCCAGCGCACGAATTCCGCACGTTGCGCCGCACCGCGTTGCAGTTGCAGGATGACGGGCTCCGCCTCCTGCGCCCAGGCGCGGATGTGCGCCAGGCACCGCTCGAGAGTCCGTACCGGCGTTTCCGGAAACGCCGACGGCACGAGGCCGTCGGTGGGCCAGTAGGCGTGATAGCGCAACGAGAGTTCGGCGAACTGCTGCAACAGCGGGCGGATATCCGCCAGTGCGGCGGGCAACTGGGCCGTCGGACGCGCCTCGAGTTCGATGGCGCCCGTGCCGGCCAGCGCGGCGAGTGCCAGCGTGGCATCGTCACGGGCCACCAGCAACTCGAACCAGCGCGCGGGGTGGGGGCGGATCATGACGCGAGCTGCAAGCGGGGGAAGGCCGCGCGGCGCACCAGTTCGCCACGCAGACGCTCGCCGTCCAGCGCCGAGAGTGCCAGAAAGATGAACGCGGCCGCCGGATCCAGGGCTGCGCGGCGGAACTGCTGTGTCAGCCGGGCGTGCAAAGTTCGGCGCTGCGCCCAGCCATCGTGCTGCAGCGGATCGGCGAACGCTGCGGCATGAGCCGCGAGCAGGCGGGCGAACGCCGCGAGCTGAACCGGTTGCGCGCCTCGCCCAGGCAGCCGCTGCTGCCACCCGACATACCAAAGCTGGCCAAGGTGATCGGGATCGGCCCGGCCTGCTTCAAGCAGTACGGCGACCGCGGACCTGGTACGGCTGGGCGGGTCATTGCGGAGAAGATCCGCCAGTGGGTCCGTCCGCAGCCACGGCGGTGGCGCGCCGCCACGCGCCACGTGCTGCAGCACCGGCAGATCGACCATCAGTCCGCACCATTCGATGGCAGGACGCCAGGCGGCGGGCATCCATGCCGCGATCGCGGCCACCCGCCCCCGCCAATGGGCGCGAATGGCGAACTCGATGGCATGCACATCCGAGTCGGGGCCGATGTCGGCGATCCATGCGCCCAGGTGGGAGGCACGTACCGCTTCGAGCATGGTGGGGAAGTCGCGCAGCGTCTCGATGCGGCGCCAGGCGAGTTCGTCGGGACGATCGCCATAGCGCGCGCACAGCCGCGCGTGCGCATACTCAAGGCTGCCCGCATCGATCATGACCGTCCTCCGGTCAGCGCGGACGCGGTCGCCCTTACCGCCCGTTCGACGTCGGCGATTTCCTCCGTCGTGAGTTCGTGGGCGGCATCCATGGCGGCCGTCTGCGCCTCCAGCGATGCCACCTGTGCCGCTACGCTCGCGGCGAAAGCAGCGCGCACGGCGCGCAACCGGCGCTCGGTTCGAAGCTCGATGCGACGCGCTTCTTCCCGCGCGCGTTCAGCGATCGCAGCGGCCTCGTCCCGGGCGCGCGCAACGGTATCCAGCGCCGCGGCTTCCGCCACCAGCACCCGCGCGATCGACGCCTCGACGGCATCGTCGGTCGGCCTGTCGGATTTGTCTCGCATCCCCTGGAACTTTGCTTGGTTGTATACGGAGATCCTGCCCTGACACCACCGCAGCGCGTTGCAACGGCCGCTTCGACCGCAGCGGCATCGTCGGCGCCAACACGGCGCCCCATCAACGCCCATCTTGCGGGGCGACCGCGGCTGCTGCGTTGATCCAGGTCAGCGTCCTGTATCGCCGCGGTTCACGGGCGCCGCGAGAGCGCGGCGACGGCGGGCCACCGGGAGACACCCCTGCGAGTGTAACGACCCCCGTAACAAACAGCAGCATTTCCGGGGCCGCGCGGACGGCGGGAAAGCCAGCCCCACGCACCAGTGCGCGCGGCGAAGGTTTACTTTGATCTTCGTCAATCACGCTGGGCTGCAACGCGTTCTAAATGCAGCTTGCAGGAACCGCTTGTGGATCACCCACGCTGTTGGATTGTCTCGAGATGGAATCGCATACCCGGGAGCACCCCATGATCGAAACCTATTACGACCTGATGCGCAGGCAGGGCATTTCGCGCCGCAGCTTCCTCAAGTTCTGCAACCTGACGGCGGCATCGCTTGGACTGGGTGACGCGGGGGCGCAACAGATCGCCCAGGCGATGCAGACCAAGCCGCGCACGCCGGTGATCTGGCTGCACGGGCTCGAATGCACGTGCTGCAGCGAGTCGTTCATCCGTTCGTCGCATCCGCTCGCCAAGGACGTCGTGCTGTCGATGATCTCGCTCGACTACGACGACACGCTGATGGCCGCTGCCGGGCATCAGGCGGAAGAGCAGCTCGAGAAGACGATCGCGAAGTACAAGGGCAACTACATCCTGGCCGTCGAGGGCAATCCGCCGCTCGCCGAGGATGGCATCCATTGCATCCCGGGCGGCAAGCCCTTCGTCGACAAGCTGCGCCACGTGGCCAAGGACGCCAAGGCCATCATCTCGTGGGGTTCATGCGCGTCGTGGGGTTGCGTGCAGGCCGCCAAGCCGAATCCGACGCAGGCCACGCCGGTGCATAAAGTGATCACCGACAAGCCCATCGTCAAGGTGCCGGGCTGCCCGCCGATCGCCGAGGTGATGACGGGCGTGGTGACCTACATCCTGACCTTCGATCGCCTGCCCGACCTCGACGCGCAGGGACGTCCGAAGATGTTCTACAGCCAGCGCATCCACGACAAATGCTATCGCCGCCCGCATTTCGATGCGGGCCAGTTCGTCGAGCAGTTCGACGATGCGGGCGCGCGCCAGGGGTACTGCCTCTACAAGGTCGGCTGCAAGGGACCGACCACCTACAACGCCTGCTCGACCGTGCGCTGGAACGAGGGCACGTCGTTCCCGATCCAGTCCGGCCACGGCTGCATCGGCTGCTCGGAAGACGCGTTCTGGGACAAGGGCTCGTTCTACGACCACCTGACGACGATCACGCCGCCGGGCGGTTTGGGCATCGAAGGTACGGCGGATCGCATCGGCCTGACTGCCGTTGCAGTGACGGGCGCCGCGATTGCCGCCCACGCCGCGGTCAGCGCGATCAAGCAGGCGCGCAGCAAGACCCGCAATGACAAGGTCAGCGAAACGGAGAAGTGATCATGGCGACCATTCAAACCCAGGGTTTCACGCTTGACGACAGCGGCAAGCGCATCGTCGTCGATCCGATCACCCGCATCGAGGGCCACCTGCGCATCGAGGTGAACGTCGACAAGGACAACATCATCCGCAACGCGGTGTCCACCGGCACGATGTGGCGCGGTCTCGAGGTCATCCTCAAGGGGCGCGACCCACGCGATGCGTGGGCCTTCGTCGAACGGATCTGCGGCGTGTGCACCGGCGTGCACGCGCTGGCTTCCGTGCGTTCGGTCGAGGACGCGCTCGGCATCAAGATCCCGCGGCAGGCCAACGTCATCCGCAACCTGATGCACGCAACGCTTTACGCGCACGACCACCTGGTCCATTTCTACCACCTGCACGCGCTCGATTGGGTCGATGTCGTCTCTGCGCTCTCGGCGGACCCGAAGCGGACGTCGGAACTGGCGCAGAGCATCTCGCCGTGGCCCAACAGCTCGCCCGGCTATTTCCGCGAAGTGCAGAACCGGCTGAAGAAGTTCGTCGAGTTCGGCCAGCTCGGCATCTTCGCCAACGGGTACTGGGGCAGCAAGGCGTACCGTCTGCCGCCCGAAGCCAACCTGATGGCGGTAACCCACTACCTCGAGGCGCTGGACTTCCAGAAGGAAATCGTCAAGATCCAGACGAACTTCGGCGGGAAGAACCCGCACCCGAACTGGCTGGTCGGCGGCATGCCGTGCTCGATCAACCTCGACAACACCGGGGCGGTGGGCGCGATCAACATGACGCAGCTGAACATGATCAGCGACATCATCAATCGCACGATCGAGTTCGTCGACCAGGTCTACCTGCCGGACCTGATTGCCATTGCCGGCTTCTACAAGGACTGGTCGAAGATCGGTGGCGGGTTGTCCGGGCAGAACGTGATGGCGTACGGCGATTTCCCCGACATCCCCAACGACTATTCGGCCAAGAGCCTGCTGATGCCTTCCGGCGTGATCCTGGGCGGCGACCTGAAGAAGATTTACGACGTCGACCTGAAGGCGCCCGACCAGGTGCAGGAATGGGTCACCCACTCCTGGTACAAGCAGGGTGACGAAAACAAGGGGCTGCATCCTTTCGATGGTGTCACCGATCCCAACTTTGTCCTGGGTCCGAAGACCAAGGGCACCCGCACCAACATCGAGAACCTTGACGAAGGTGCGAAGTATTCGTGGGTGAAGTCGCCGCGCTGGAAGGGCCACCCCATGGAAGTGGGCCCGCTCGCCCGGTACATCGTCGCCTACGCGCGTGGCAACAAGGAAATCACGGAGCAGGTGTCCATGGTGCTGAAGACGCTCGACGTCCCGGTGACAGCGCTCTTCTCGACCCTTGGCCGCACCGCCGCGCGTGGGCTCGAGGGTTCATGGGCTGCGCACAAGATGAAGTATTTCTTCGACCAGCTGATGACCAACCTCAAGGCCGGTGATTTCACGACGGCCAACGTCGAGAAGTGGGAGCCATCCACCTGGCCGACCGAGGCGAAGGGTGTCGCGCCCTGCGAAGCGCCGCGTGGCGCGTTGGCGCACTGGGTGAAGATCAAGAACACCAAGATCGACAGCTATCAGTGCGTCGTGCCCACGACATGGAATGCAGGGCCGCGCGATGCCAAGGGACAGATCGGGGCCTACGAGGCCGCGCTGTTGAACACGCCGATGGTCAATCCGGCGCAGCCGCTCGAGATCCTGCGGACCATCCACAGCTTCGACCCTTGCCTGGCCTGTGCGACGCACGTCATGTCGCCGGAAGGCGAGGAGCTCGTTTCCGTCAAGGTGCGCTGACCGGTTGAGGAGATTGCGATGAGAGTCAACCCCGTTTCCGGGCAGGTGCTCGCCGGTCCGCTCCAGCCGGTGTACGTGTATGAAGCTCCGGTGCGCCTGTGGCACTGGGTGATGATGGTCGCGATGTTCGTGCTGATGGGCACCGGCTACCTGATCGGCAGCCCGCCGCCATCGATCGGCGGCGAGGCCACGTTCCACTACCTGTTCGGCTACATCCGCATGATCCACTTCATCGCGGGCATGATCTTCGCCGTCGCCTTCCTGGTCCGGATCTACTGGGCCTTCGTCGGCAATCACTCGTCACGGGCGATCTTCATCCCGCCGGTGTGGAACGGCAGCTGGTGGAAGGGCCTCTTCAACCAGATGGGCTACTACCTGTTTCTCAAAGAGGAGTCCGACCTGTGGGTGGGGCACAACCCGCTGGCGCAGATCGCGATGTTCGCGATGTACACGCTGGGAACGATCTTCATCATCGTCACTGGCCTGGCGCTCTACGCCGAGGCATGGGGCTGGGGCACGCTGCCGATGAACCTGATGGGGTGGGTGTTCGTCGTGCTGGGCGATCCGCAGGCGGTGCGCACGTGGCACCACCTGGCGATGTGGTATCTGGCGCTGTTCGCGATCGTGCACATGTACATGGTGTTCCGCGAGGACATTATGAGCGGCCAATCGGTGATCGGCACCATGACCAACGGCATCCGGATGTGGAAAGGCGAGCCGAAGCCTTGAGCGGCGTCGGCGCCTCCATGTTGGCGGCAAGTCGTCCCCTTCAGCCGGGTACCGCGAGCAGGAAGCGGTCCGCCACCGCGCTCGCGCTCCCGTCGCGACGGCCGCCGCATCCTGGTGAGTTCCTCGCCACCCGATTCCTGAAGCCGCTGGCCATTTCGCAGACCGAACTGGCGCTGGCGTTGGGCGTATCGCGCCGTCGCGTGAACGAACTCATCAACGGGCGCCGCGTCATCACGCCCGACACCGCCCTTCGCCTCGCCATGTTCTTCGGCAACGAGGCCGCGTTCTGGATGCACCTGCAGGTGGCGTGGGACATGCATGAGGCGATACGCAAGATGCGGTCCCCGGTACGCAAACGGCGGGCGTCACCCGCCGTCTGAGGCAACGTCCGGCGCTAGCGCATCAGCGCGCCGCGCAGGACCCCCGCACGGTGCGCAGATTTCGCCGGTTCGTTGCGAACCGGCGACCCGGACCTCCGGACTACTTCGTGGCCTTCGCGACGTCGGCCAGCAGCGCCGCAGCTTTCGGGCTGGTCACGGTCCGGCGGATCAGGATGTCCGGCGGCAGCAGGTTGGTGCGGGCGAAGAAGGCATCGTTCCACGGGATGTTGGTGCTGACCACGGTGCCGTCGAGATTGAGGCCGCCGTAGACACCCTTCGCGCGGGTGAACGTGATCAGGTCGGCCGTGACGGTGGAGCGGGCG
>JANNKR010000084.1:0-9953 GCA_031396395.1 Betaproteobacteria bacterium | reverse complement strand
GCCATGCAGCGGTCCGCGCGTAAGGCCCGTGGCGCGTGCCAGGTCCGCGGCGTCGGCCAGCGCACGCGCGTCGTCGGCGTAGACATCGACGAAGGCGTGCAACTTGCCATCAGTGGCGGCGATGCGCGCAAGACACGCGTCGACCAGTGCGCGCGACGTAGTGGCGCCGTGCGCGAGCTGTGCGGCGAGCTCGGTGAGGCTTTGGAACGGCAGTAACTCGCGCATGGGCCGGGCTCAGTGAATCTCGGGTTCCGGCGTGGGCGCCGTCCCCTCGAGAAAATCGAAATCGCAACCCTGGTCGGCCTGCGTGATGTGTTGTTGATACAGCGCACCGAAGCCACGCACATACTTCGGCGCGGGTTGCTTCCATGCCGCTCGCCGGCGCGCCATCTCGCTCTCGGAAATGTGGAGTTCAAGTCTGCGGGCCGGCACGTCGAGTTCGATGAGGTCGCCATCCTGTACGAGTGCGAGTGGTCCGCCAACGAAGGACTCCGGTGCAACATGCAGCACGCAGGCGCCATAACTGGTGCCACTCATGCGGGCGTCGGAAATGCGGACCATGTCGCGCACGCCCTCCGCCAGCAGTTTCTTCGGGATCGGCAGCTGGCCCCACTCCGGCATGCCCGGTGCACCGAGTGGTCCGGCGTGTTGCAGCACGATCACCGAGTCCTTCGTCACTGGCAGCGCCGGGTCGTCAATGCGCGCCGCGAGATCGTTGTAGTCGGTGAACACGACGGCGGGCCCCGTATGCCGCAGCAACTGGGGTTCCGCAGCCGCGGGCTTGATCACGGCGCCGTTTGGCGCAAGGTTGCCGCGCAATACGGCGAGGCTGTCTTTGGCAACGAGGGCATGCTCACGTGCCAGGATCACTTCGCGATTGAATACTTCAGCGCTCGCGATGTTGGCGCCGAGGGTGCGGCCGTTGACGGTACGCTCGCCGAGCGACAACAGGTCCGCTATCTCCTTCAGCAACGCCCGCAAGCCACCGGCATAGAAAAAATCCTCCATCAGGAACTTACCCGCGGGCCGCACGTTGGCAATGAGCGGGGTGCGGCGCGCGAGTTCGTCGAAGCGATCAATCGTCATGGGCACGCCTGCGCGTCGTGCCACGGCCACCATGTGTACGACCGCATTGGTGGACCCGCCCAGCGCCAGTACCGTGGTGATCGCATTGTCGATGGCCGCTGTCGTCACGATGTCGCGTGGCTTCAGGTCCTCCCATACCATCTCGACGATGCGCCGGCCACTTTCGGTGGCCAGGCGGGCGTGCCGGGAATCGGCCGCGGGGATGGACACGGCGCCCGGTAGTGTCATCCCCATGGCTTCGGCGGCCGATGTCATGGTCGACGCGGTACCCATCGTCATGCAGTGCCCAGGCGATCGCGCAATGCCTTCCTCAATCCCCAGCCACTGCTCCTCCGTGAGATTGCCCGCGCGTTTCTCGGCCCAGAATTTCCACAGGTCCGAGCCGCTGCCAAGCTTCTGGTCGCGAAAGTGGCCCGACAGCATCGGTCCCGCAGGCAGGAAGATCGCGGGCAGGTTCATCGACAGCGCACCCATCAGCATTGCCGGCGTGGTCTTGTCACAACCACCCATGAGGACGCAGCCGTCGACGGGATACGAGCGCAGCAGCTCCTCCGTCTCCATGGCGAGCAGGTTGCGGTAAAGCATCGTCGTCGGCTTCTGGAACACTTCGGCCAGGGCAATCGCAGGCATCTCGAGCGGGAAGCCTCCAGCCTGCAGCACGCCGCGTTTCACTTCCTCCGCGCGTTGCCGAAAGTGTGAATGGCATACGTTGATATCGCTCCAGGTGTTGATGATGGCGATGACCGGCTTGCCCTGGTAGTCGGCGCGCGAGTAGCCCACTTGCGCTGCGCGTGAATGATGGCTGAAACCGCGCATGTCGTTGGTGCCGAACCAGCGCGCCGAGCGCAGCGTTTCCGAAGTCTTGCGTGCGGTCATTCGAGGCTCCGATTGGTCGTGGGGTTGGCGCAGAACGCCAACCCGGGGTCACTGCGCGGTAGCCACCTGCGGGGGATGGGAAGGCCGATTCACATGACGTGCAAGCATCAGGTAGGCCTCCTTCGCGGGCTGAATATGCTGGCTGACCAGCGCGACCAGGCGCTTCCGGTCACGACGCTGCAGCAGTGCGATAAACTCGGCATGTTCCTTGCACACCGCTGCGAGCGTTGCGGGATTGCCAATGCTGTAGGAGCGGATCGCGTGGACCTTCATTGCCAGATGTTCGATCACTTCGGCCAGTGGCACGTTGCCGCAAGCGGCGAAGAACGTCCGGTGAAAGAGCAGGTTTTCGCGAAACACGCTGCGCAGATCGCCTGCGGCCACCGCGGCGCAATGGCGCCCGTGGATGACGCTGAGCTGGCCGATGAGCGCAGCTGATGCGGGCAGTGGGATCAGTTCCGCCGCGCGACCCTCGACCATCTCCCGCACCAGGTACAGCTGTTCGATCTCGGCCACGCTGTAGTCGCGCACCATCGCACCGCGATAAGGCTGCCGTACGACGAGGCCCATGGTCTCGAGATCGGCGAGGGCCTGTCGGGCCACGTGGCGCTTGACCGCGAACCGCTGGGTCAGCTCCTCTTCAACCAGTCGTGCCCGCGGGCCAATGAGGCCCAGCGCGATCTCCTCCTCAAGTGCACGGACAACTTCGTCGCCACCGACTTGTGTGGGAACGATCCTGGTTGCAGTTTTCCTACCTGTCACGCGTAGCTCCATGGTGCGATCCCGCCTATCCCGCATTCTGGCATCAGTCGCCGGCGAAAGGTGGTTAGTCAGCAATATTGTTAACAATAAGATTGACGAACGGTGACTGGTCTGCTACGGTTCCGATCGACGCTACTAATGGGGCGGACGACGCTTACTGGCATGACCCGAATCGCAGCCGTCCGCTCCCGCGCCGTGAGGATCCCTCTCGACGTGGCCACCGCATTTTCCAGCCGCATGGTGAAGGAGCGTCACTACGGGGTGGTCGAAGTCGAAGGCGATGATGGCCACGTCGGCATCGGCTTCTGCTACGTTGGAAGCGCCGGTGGTCGCCTGTTCGTCGAAGCGGTAGCCGGTTTGCTCGCACCCGTGCTGGTCGGGCAGGACCCTTGCCGCGTCGAGGGCTTGTGGCAGGACATGTATCAGGAAGCCATGCTGCAGGGACGCACCGGTGTGGTGATGCGCGCATTGAGCGCGCTGGACATAGCGCTGTGGGACAGGAATGCCCGTTCCGCATCGCTGCCGCTTCACCGGTTTCTCGGCGCTGTGCATGCGGGGAGCGTGCCCGCGTATGCCAGCGGCGGCTACTACCTCGATGGCAAGACGCCGGAGCATCTCGCGCGGGAGATGGCCGGCTATGTCCAGTCCGGATACGGCGCAGTCAAGATGAAGGTCGGCAGGGGCAATCTGGCCGACGAGGAGGCACGCGTTGCCGCCGTGCGTGAGCACATCGGCGGCGACGTGCATTTGATGCTGGATGCGAACAACGCCTGGCAGGACCTGTCAACGGCGCTGCGCTTCACCCGCATGTTCGAGCAATACGACCCGTATTTCATCGAAGAGCCCTTTGGCCCCGACGACATCGAAAACCATGCGCGACTTGCGAGGCTGACGCACATTCCGGTCGCTACCGGCGAAATTGAAGCTGGACGTTGGCGCTTCAAGGACCTGATGGTTCGTGTGAACGGGGTGATCCTGCAGCCGGATGCGTGCGTGTGTGGCGGCATCTCCGAATTCCGCAGGATCGCGGCCACTGCAGCAAGCGCCGGGATCACCGTGGCGCCGCATTGGTTCCACGACCTGCATGTCCATCTGGTCGCGGCGACGCCCAACGCGCGTTTCGTCGAATACTTTCCGGACGATCAAGTCCTCAATTTTCGCCGATTGATCGACGTGCAGCTTGAAAGCCGGAGTGGTCGCCTCGTACTGCCCATGGGGTCCGGACTGGGATTCAACTTCATTCCGACGATGCTCGATCGGTATGCACTCACGCCCTGGTCCGAGCAGACACTGAACACTGGCCGCACCGCCTTGAAGAGGGCTCAAGGATGACGACGACGCATGCGCTTGGCGAAAACGAGTTCAAGCGCCGCCTCAAAGATGGCAGCAAGCAACCTGGCCTGTGGCTCACGCTGGAAAGCCCCACCGCGACGGAAATACTCGCTGGCGCCGGCTTCGACTGGCTGCTGCTGGACATGGAGCACACCACGGTCGATCCATCCCAGGTCGCCGAGCATTTGCGTGCTGCCCGCGGCGGCACGGCAGAGCTGGCCGTGCGAATCCCCTGGAACGAACCGATCCTGGTGAAGCGTCTGCTCGACGCCGGGGTTCGGACCCTGATGTTTCCGATGATCCAGTCGGCGGAGGAGGCGCGTGCGGCGGTAGCGTCGACACTCTATCCGCCACACGGCATCCGTGGCGTCAGCGGCAACATGCGGGCCAATGGCTTTGCGCGCATTCCGGACTACAGCGCGAACTATCGCCGCGAGCAATGCGTCATCGTCCAGCTCGAGTCACCCAAGGCGATCGCGGCCATCGAGGAAATCGCTGCGGTCGACGGGGTGGATGCATTGTTCATCGGACCGAACGACCTGGCCGCGAACATGGGCCTCTTCGGCAAGCCGGGTGCGCCTGAAGTGAAGGCGCTGATCGGCGAAGCGATCACGCGCATCGTCAAGACGGGGAAGGCACCGGGCATTCTCAACTTCAATATTCCGGAAGCCTGCACGTTGTTCAAGGCCGGGTTCGCTTTCATTGCCGTGAATTCCGATACCGCGATCCTCGCGCGCCGCAGCGAGGCGATACTTGCCGAAGTGACCAGGGGGACGACCGAGCCATGAGAAAACTTGTGCTGATTTTCGCGGCGCTCTTGAGCGTGAGCGTGCACGGACAGCCGTATCCCAATCGGCCAATCAAATTCATAGTTCCGTTCCCGCCCGGAGGGAACCTCGACTTTATCGCGCGCACCATCCAGCCGAAGCTGTCCGAGGCACTAGGCCAGCAGGTCGTAATCGAGAACAAGGGGGGTGCGGGGGGCATCATCGGGGCGGAGTACGCCGCCAAGCAGCCCGCGGATGGGTACACCATTTTCCTCGGCAACACCGGGACCCTGGGGATCTATCCGGCCGTGTACCCGAGCCTGCCGTACGACCCGATCAAGGACTTCGCGGGTGTGGGCATGACGTCCACCAATGCGGTACTCGCGGTGCTGCATCCATCGGTCCCGGCCGATTCGCTGAAGGAATTGGTGGCCTACGCGAAGGCGAACCCCGGCAAGATTGCCGCGGGCGTCGCCGGCAGTGGGTCGTTGTTGCACTTCGCCACTGAACTCCTGAAGGCAAAGGCGGGCATCGATCTGCTGGTAGTGCCCTACAAGGGCAGTGGCCCGGCCGTCACGGACCTTCTTGGAGGGCAGATCCAGCTATTGATCGACGCCCCGCCCGTAACGATGGCGCATATCAAGGCGGGCAAGCTGAAACCCATCGCCGTTTCCGGGAAAACACGTCTTGCCGCGTTGCCCGACGTGCCAACCTTCGAGGAGGCAGGCTTTCCCATTGATGCCAGCGGTTGGCAGGGCATCGCGGTGCCGACGGGTACGCCGCCCGATGTCATTGCAAGGCTTTCCGACGCGCTTGCAAAAACCATCGCGCTGCCGGAAGTGCGCGAAAAGTTCGCCTCGCAGGGGCTCGACGCCGTCCCCATGACGGCAGGCGCATTCACGGCCTTCATCCGTACCGAGGTGCCCAAGTGGATCGCCGTGGCCAAGAGCGCGAACATCAAGGTGGAATGAACCATGAAGCTTCCCACTGCCGCAGAGCTGGCCGCGCTGGTCGAGTTCGACACCCCGACCATCTGCAACGCGCTCGAGGTCGTCATGCCCGAAACACGCAAGGGCGGGTATACGGTGCGCCCGCTGGTGTGCGGTTTTCCCGACATGGCGCCGGTGGTCGGTTATGCGCGCACGGCCACGATCCGCGCCGCCCAACCGCTCCCCTTCTCCGTTGCCGAAATGCGCAACCTGCGCGACGCGTATTACCGGTATGTGGACGCGGGACCCAAGCCTGCTCTGATCGTCATCGAGGACCTGGACGGTACGGACGCCGGGTTTGGCGCCTTCTGGGGCGAGGTGCAATCGGCGATTCATCGCGGAATGGGCGCGGTCGGGCTCGTCACCAACGGCTCGATCCGTGACCTCCCGCAGTGGGCACCGTCCTTCCAGGTCCTGGCGGGCAGCGTGGGGCCTGCACATGCGTTCTCCCACGTCGAAGCCTTCGAAGTTCCCGTGACGGTGGCCGGCATGCCGGTGCGCAGCGGCGATCTGGTTCACGCCGATCGTCACGGTGCCGTTGTGGTTCCGCTGGCGGCCGTGCGTGACCTGCCTGCCGCTGCGCGCAGGGTGGCTGCGCGTGAGGCGAGGATACTCGCCGTCGCGCGTGCGCCCGGGTGCAATGCGGAGAAACTCGTCGCCGTCTTTGGGGATGTTGACGGCATTCATTGACATCACTTGATCGCGGCACCCCACAAAGGGCCAGCCCCGGCGTGCAGCCAAGGAGGCTTCAAATGAAAAATCACAGCAACGACAGACTTCACGACGCCATCCGGCGCCGCCTGTTGCAAGCCAGCGCGGGCGCTGCCGCGCTGGGCGCGCTGCCCGTCATCGGCATGCTCGATGCCTCCGCCCAGGGCGCCTTCGACTGGAAGCGCTTCAAGGGGGAGAAGATCGAGGTCTTTCACGTCAAGAGTCCGCGTGGTGACCTCCTGACCCGTCATCACAAGGAATTCGAGGATCTCACGGGCATTACCGTCGGTTCCGAGTCGGTGCCCGAGCAGCAACAACGGCAACGCTCGGTCATCGAGTTCAACTCGGGTAATACCAGCTTCGACGTCATCGAGTTTCCCTACGCCGTGCAGAAGCGGCTCTTCGGCAAGAGCAACTGGCTGGTCGATGTGCGGCCGCTTGTTGCGGACAAGTCGGTGACCGAGCCCAACTTCGATCTCGCCAATTTTTCGAAGGGCGGCATGGAGTGGGCGACCCAGCCGGATGGTCGCATCGACAGCATTCCCTTCAACATCGATCCCTGGATCCTGTACTACAACAAGGAGATCTTCGATGCCAAAGGCGTTGCGTATCCGAAGAGCTTTCCCGAGATCGTCGATGCGGCAGCGAAGCTGCACGATCCGGGCAAGAATATTTCCGGCTTCGTGGCGCGGGGACTGAAGAACGCCAATGTGCCCGTATGGTCGAGTTTTCTGCTGGGAAACGGTGGCGATTTCGTCGATCGCAATGGCCGATTGCTGACCGAAACAGCGGAGGCGATCGACGGCGCCCGGCTGTATCAGACGTTGCTCACCAAATACGCGCCCCCCGGCGTGGCAGGTTTCAACTGGAACGAGGCGCAAGCCCTGTTCGGGCAAGGACGGGCCGCCATGTGGCTCGACGGCATCGGCTTCGCCGCGCCTCTCGAGGACCCCACCAAGTCCCGCATCGTCGGCAAGGTCGGCTATGGCGTCATGCCGCCCGGTCCCAAGCGGCAGGTCTCGGCATTGTTCTCCAACGGCCACGGCATTTCTTCCTACTCGAAGAGGAGGCAGGCGTCGTGGCTCTACGTTCAATGGGCCTCCAACAAAACCAACCAGGCGCGCCTGCTCCAGGCCGCGGCGGGGGCCCCAGTGCACAATTCGGCCTACGAGAACCCGGAGGCATTGGCTGCGCTCAAGGTGCCGAAGGCCTGGGTCGACTGCATGGTGGCGTCGTCGCGGATTTCGTTGCCTGGACTGCCCGTCATTGTTCCCGTCACCCAGTTCCGCGACGTGTTTGGCATCGCTCTCACCAATACGATCAACGGCGCGGACCCGGCCACGGAAATGAAGAAGGCCACGGCAGAGTTCCAGCCCATCCTCGACAAGAGCGAGAAGGCCTGACGCGTTCCGCCACTGCCCGTGCCGCTTCCCGCCCACCCCGCCAAGTTGACGGGGCGCGGGTGTGGCGCGATCCACCCAAGGCTAACCAATGACCGCAGACGCCCTGCCACTGCCGGTACGCGCCCGTTTCCTTGCGCGGCGGCGGCGCGATACGAGGCTGCTGACGCTGCCTGCGATGATCGTCGTAGGCGCGGTCATTCTTTTTCCGTGGCTCTTCACGATCTGGATGAGCGTCTTTGACTGGAAGATCGGGTCGGTGGCGCATTTTGTCGGCATTGACAACTATGTAAAGCTCGCATCCAACCAGCGCTTCATCGAGTCGATCGTCCACACCTTCTACTTCACGGCGCTCGCGGTCGTGGTCCCGCTGGTTCTGGGCACCATGGCGGCGCTGATCTTTCATCGCGATTTCCCGTTTCGTGGCGTCCTGCGCGCGGTGTTCATCATGCCGATGATGGCCACACCCGTCGCCATCGCACTGGTGTGGACGATGATGTTCCACCCGCAGCAGGGCGTGTTGAACTACCTGCTGTCGCTGGTGGGGCTCTCTCCGCTGCTGTGGGTCTACTCGCCGACGCTGGTCATTCCAAGCCTGGTGCTGGTGGAGGTCTGGCATTGGACGCCACTGGTGATGATCATCGTTCTGGGCGGACTGGCTTCGCTGCCGATGGAGCCCTTCGAGTCGGCGCGTATCGACGGTGCCAGCGAATGGCAGATCTTTCGCTACATCACCTTTCCGCTGGTCGCGCCCTTCATTGTCGTCGCCGCGGTGATCCGCACCATTGATGCGTTAAAGGCCTTCGACACGATCTATGTGATCACCTCGGGCGGTCCCGGCACCGCCTCGGAAACGATTAATCTGTATCTGTACCTTCAGGCCTTCGCGTTCTACGACATCGGCAACGCCTCAGCTGTCGTCGTCGTGTTCTTCGTGCTGATACTGACCATGGCGATGTTGTTGCTGTATGTGCGGCAGAAGGCGAAATGGACGGTCTGAGCGCGATCGCCGTGGGCCGCGTCGCGCGGCCATTCAGCTCGCGTCGGCTGCTCCGGAAGCTTGGCTTCTGGCTGTCAGTGGTTGTCTTCGTGTCGCCCGCGGCCCTGGTTTTCCTGTGGATGCTGTCGCTGTCTCTCAAGAATGAGCTCGACAACAGCACCTATCCTCCGGTGTTCGTTCCCGCTTCACCCACACTCGCCAACTTCGTGCAGGTTTTCGCCGAGAACTCGATGGGGTTGTATTTCCTGAATAGCCTCATTGTGTCCGGATGCGCCACGCTGATTGCGTTGGCCGTCGGGGTTCCCGCCGGCTACGGAATTGCCAGGCTGTCCGCACACAAGACGACGGTATTAATCCTGATCGCGCGGATGACGCCGGCACTGTCTTACCTGATTCCGCTGTTCACCGTATTCCAGTTTCTCGGCCTCAACAACACGTTGACGGCGCTGGTCATCAGCCATCTCGTGATCACTGTGCCCATCGTTGTTTACATCATGATCGGCTACTTCGAAACGCTGCCGCGCGAGCTCGAGGAGGCGGCGCAGATCGATGGCGCCAGCGTTTGGACCGCATTCCGCTACGTGGCGATGCCGCTGGCGCGTCCGGGTATCGTCGTGGGCAGCATCCTCGCCTTCATCTTCTCCTGGAACAACTTCGTGTTCGGGGCGGTACTCGGCAGCCGCACCACCCGGACGTTGCCGGCGGCGGTCTACAACGTTCTCACCTTCGAGCAATTGTCGTGGGGTCCGCTGGCGGCAGCCGCCATCGTCGTCACGCTACCGGTACTGCTGCTGACGATCTTCATCCAGAAGGAAATCGTCGCCGGTCTCACGGCTGGCGGGGTTAAGGCCTGACGGCCAACCGAAGGGCATCGATCCCTCGGTCCCAATTCCGCGTCGCCCCCACCTGCGGCGGAGCCGCGGCTGGCGAAGGAAGGCTTTTCCGCGTCCCGACCGGGCCCGGTCATACGGTGTCACACCTCATGGCAGCTCGGGCAACCATTGGCGTCGGGCGGCGCCCCACAATAATA
>JANNKR010000387.1:0-10258 GCA_031396395.1 Betaproteobacteria bacterium | reverse complement strand
GGCCCACCGCTCACCGCGGCGACGCTAAACCAGAAGTCAGCCCCACGCATGGCCCACCGCTCGCCACGGCGAACCCGAACGAGAACCCCGTCCCTTGTGCCGTCAGAAACGCAGCGCCGCCTGCGCCACCGGCGCGAACGTGCGCCGATGCACCGGACACGGCCCGTGCCGCACCAACGCCGCAAGATGCGCCGACGTTCCATAGCCCTTGTGCTGCGCAAACCCGTAGTGCGGATACTGCGCATCAAGCTCGCACAGCAGCGCGTCGCGCGCCGTCTTCGCCAGAATTGACGCCGCCGAGATCGCTGCAACGTCACGATCGCCCTTCACGATTGCGCGAACGGAGTACTTCACGCGCGGACAATGCGTGCCGTCGACCAGCACCTCTGCCGGAGCCACGCACAACCCTTCCACCGCGCGTTGCATCGCCAGCATCGTCGCCTGCAGGATATTGAGCGCATCGATCTCGTCGACCCCCGCGCTTGCCACCGTCCACGCCAGAGCCTCACGCCGTATTGCATCGGCGAGTCGCTCGCGTCGACGCGCGCTCAATGTCTTCGAATCGCGTAAGCCGAAAATGGGCCGATCAGGATCGAGAATCACCGCCGCTGCGAACACAGGGCCGGCCAGCGGACCACGGCCCGCCTCATCCACGCCCGCAATCAACATGCGACGCCAGCACGCGCCAGTTCCGAGACCACGGCCGCCGCCGCCAGCGCACCTGTATCGGCCTGCAGCTGCGCGGCAAATCCGGCGAAGAGGGCCTCCTGCCGCCGCCTTGTCACCGTATCGTCGAAGAGGTTCTGCGCCGCCTGCGCCAGGTTGCGCGGCGTGGCATGTTCCTGGATGAATTCCGGCACCACGAAGCGCCCGGCCAGCACGTTGGGAAGCCCGACATAGGGCAACAGCAGCCGCCGACTGATGATGCCATAGGTCAACGCGGACACGCGGTAGAAGAGCAGATGCGGACAGCGTGCGAGGGCCGCTTCCAGCGTCGCCGTACCGGAGGCCACGATGCCCACATCGGCTGCCCGCAACGCATCCTCCGCATGGCCGTACAGCAGCGTGATCGGCAGCCGCTCGTGTCCGGTGGTATGCATCATCGTCTCGAACGCGTCGCGCGTTGCCCGTGTCGCAAACGGCACCAGGAAGCGGGCATCCTCGCGTGCTTCCACGATGCGTGCGGCCGTGTCCAGCAACAACTCCGCGTGCATCTCCACCTCCGACATGCGACTGCCGGGCAGCAATGCGAATAGCGGGGTCGCGCCTTTGACCTTCAGCAGCTCGCGCGTTTCCCGCCGCGTGCCATGCGTCGCGGCCGTTGCCGCCATCGGGTGCCCGACGAAGGTCACCGGAATGCCGGCCTCGACATACAGCGGAACCTCGAACGGAAAAAGCGTCAGCATGCGGTCGACACTGCGGCCGATCGTGGCCAGCCGCTTGCGCCGCCAGGCCCATACCGATGGACTGACAAAGTGAATCGTGCGTACGCCGGCACGCTTCAACTTCGCCTCGAGGCCGAGATTGAAATCCGGCGCGTCGACGCCGATGAACAACGGCACCCGTGCCGCGACAAGTCGGGACCGCAATCCGCGGCGAATGCGCAGCAGCTCCGGCAGGTGGCCGACCACCTCGACGATACCGCGCACCGAGAGCCGCTCGAGCGGATACCACGCGTCGCACCCGGCCGCCTCCATCTGTGGTCCCGCGATGCCGACGAAGCGGACGTTGGGAAGGCGCGCGCGCACCGCGCGGATCAGGCTGGCGGCAAGCGCGTCGCCCGACGCCTCGCCCGCCGCGATGCCGATCGTTACCGCCCCCGCTGGACCCACCACGACGTCCTGCATCAGCGGACGATGCCGCGCGAGGTGGCACCCAGGAACGCGACCAGCGGCGCCAGCACGGGCGCTTCCTGCGCGGACGCGCCCAGGCGAAGCTTGGCCTCGTCCAGCGTCAGTCCCTCGCGATAGAGAACTTTGTAAGCGCGGCGCACAGCGAGGATATCGTCGGCCGTGAATCCGCGTCGACGCAGACCCTCGTTGTTGGTCCCGTGCGGCTTGGCTGGATATCCCTGCACCGTCACGAACGGGGGCACGTCCTGCAGCACGACGGCGTACGCGGCCAGCATGGTGTGCGCCCCGACGCGGCAGAACTGGTGCACCCCTGCAAACGCGCCCAGCACCGCCCAATCCTCGATCACCACGTGTCCTGCAATCTGCGCATTGTTGGAAAACGTGATGCGATTGCCGACGACGCAGTCGTGCGCGACATGCGTATAGGCGAGAAACAGGTTGTGGTCGCCGATGGCGGTATCGCCGCGGTCCTGCGCCGTTCCCGCGTGCACGGTGCAATACTCGCGAAAGACATTGTCGTTGCCGATCGTCGTGGTGGTCGGCTCGCCACTGTATTTCCGGTCCTGGGCAATCTCCCCCAGCGACGCGAACTGGAACACGCGATTGCGCTCGCCCATCCTGGTACGCGCCGCAACGACGACGTGTGGCCCCAATACCGTCCCGGCGCCGATCCTGACATGGGCGCCGACGATCGAATAGGGTCCGATCTCCACGTCCGTCGCCAGTTCGGCGGAGGGATCGATGACGGCAGTGGGATGAATGGCTGACATGACAGGACTCAGGGCCTGGCGCCGGTGGCGTCGAGCGTGATCTGCGCCTCGGCCGCGAGCTCGTCGCCAACCCAAGCATGCACGGCATACGCAGATAGGGTCACCACCCGCGATTCGAGTCGCAGCAGATCACCCGGTACCACCTGGCGCTTGAACCGCGCGGTATCGATTCCGGCGACGACAAACACTGCATTCGCATCGGTTGCCTGGGCGAGCAGGATCGACAACTGGACGAGCGCCTCCAGCACCAGCACACCGGGCAACACCGGATACCCCGGGAAATGGCCCTGGAAACAGGTCTCGTTGATGGTTACGCATTTCATGCCGCGAGCCTCGACCCCCGGCGTCACCGCATCGATGCGGTCGATCAGCAGGCCCGGATACCGGTTGGGCAACGACAGGAGGAGCGACTCCAGCCGTGCGAGCGACAGTGTCATGCGACATCTCCGGGATCGTCCGCGCGCGCTTCGAGCTGCTTTTCCAACGCCAGGATGCGGGCAGCAAGGACGCGCAGCCGCCGCAGTTCAGAGGCAACGTGCCGCCAGTCGCGGTGCGGCAGCATGGGAAAGGAACCCGAATACGCCCCCCCTTCGGTCACGATGGACTTTGCGACCAGCGTGCCGCCTGCAATCGTGGTGCCGTCGGCAATCGAGATGTGTCCCGCGATCATTGCCGCACCGCCGATGCGGCAATGCGCGCCGATGATGACGCTGCCCGCGATACCCACACAACCGGCGATGGCGGTGTGCGCGCCGATCCGGCAGTTGTGGGCGATCTGGATCTGGTTGTCCAGTTTCACGCCGTCTTCGATCACGGTGTCGTCAATCGCGCCGCGGTCGATGGTGGTGTTGGCGCCGACTTCGCAATCCGCGCCGATGATCACCCGGCCGACCTGCGGAATCTTGAGCCAGCGTCCGCCGTCGTTGGCCATGCCGAAGCCGTCTGACCCGATGACCGCCCCCGCCAGGATGACCGAGCGGTCGCCGATCGAGCAGCCCGCATGAATCACCGCGCGGGCATGCACGATGGCGCCGGCCCCCAGCGTGACATCGTCGCCGATGTACGCTCCTGGGCCAACCGCCGCATCGGGACCCACCGTGGCGCGCGCGCCGATCACGGCAAAGGGTCCGATCGCCGCTGTGGGATCGATGTTCGCCGTGGGGTCGATATGGGCGTCCTCCGCGACGCCCTGCGCCGGGGCCGCCACGGGATGCAGCAATGTCGCCACCCTGGCATACGTGAGATACGGATTGGGGTGCACGAGTCGGGGGATCGTGGTCGCGTCGGCGTCACCCGGCGCAAGAATGACGGCGCCGGCCCGGGTACCCGCGAGCTGGCCGCGAAGACGGGCATCGGCCAGAAACGTGATTGCATCCGGACCCGCGCCCGCGAGGGTGCCAACGCGGCGAAGGACGACGTCGCCATTGCCGCTGACGACAGCACCGACCGCGTCAGCCAATGCGCGTAGTGTGAAGACAGGGGTTGGCATGGGCGGCATCGGGGCCTGCCACCGTCGCGAAGGGCCGCACCGGGCGGCCCGGCGCGGAGCGGGGCTACTTGTCGGCGAGTGCCTTGATGACCTTGTCGGTGATGTCGATGCGCGGGCTGGCAAAGACGACCGGATCCTGCAGGATGAGGTCGAACTTCTCGTCCGCGGCAATCTGCTGGATCACCTTGTTGGCGCGCTCCTGCAGGCTGCCAAGTTCCTCGTTGCGCCGCAGGTTCTGGTCCTCGCGCGCCTCGCGCTGCATGCGCTGCAGGTCGCGCGACTGATTGACCAGGTCGCGCTCCTTGTTGCGTCGGTCGGTGTCCGCCATCGTCGCGCCGTCCTTGTCCAGCAGCGCCTGCAGGTCGCGCACCTGTTTCGAAAGTCGCTGGATATCGGCATCGCGGGCCGCGAACTCCTTTTCGAGTTTTTGCTGCGCCCGCTTGGCCGGAGCCGCTTCCCGAAAAAGGCGTTCGGTGTTCACGAAGCCGATCTTGTACTCGACGGCGTGGGCGGACCCCGCAGCGACAAGCAGCATTGATGCAATGATGAAACCTGGAAAACGCTTCACAATGGACTCCTGCAACTGGCCTTCAGGTCCACGGGTCAGAACACCGAGCCGACCTGAAACTGGAACCTCTGTATTCTATCCTGAGGAATCGAATCGATCGGGTAGGCATAGCTGAACTTGAGCGGGCCGATCGGCGAATTCCACGCCAGACCCACGCCTGCCGAATACCGGAAGTTCTCGAATTGTGGCTGAAACCCGTTGACGTAGATCTGGCCGGCGTCGAAGAAACCGGAAAGACGCACCGATCGATCGCCCTTGAGGACCGGGTAGAAGAGCTCGGCGTTGCCGACGATCTTGCGCTTGCCGCCAAGCGTATTGCCGTAAATATCGCGCGGACCGAGCGAACCGGCGTCGTAACCACGCACCGAGCCGGCTCCTCCGGCATAGAACGCCTTGAAGAACGGGAACGGCTTGCCGGAAAATCCGTCGCCATAGCCGAGATCAGCCCGCAACATCAGCACGAAATCTCCGTACACCGGCCAGAACGACTGGTTCACGTACTGCAGCTTGTAGTACGAAAGGTCACCGAATGGCAGGCCCACTTCGACAAGCGCTGACTGCAAGCGCCCGAACGTAGGATAGAGGATGTCGTTGCGAGTGTCACGCGACCAGCCCGCCGACAGGATGAATGCGTCCGTGGGATTGCCGAAGTCCTGCACGTACTGAACGTAGACCGGCGGGCTGTTGTTGAACAGCGTGAGATCCGTATGCTCGACGCGCAAGCCGTAGTTGATCGTATCGATTTCGGACACTGGCACGCCGAAACCGATGGCGGCGCCGAGCGTCGACGACGCGTATTGCGAGACCGAGAGGCCCGTGGGATCGATGTTCTTGTTGTAGAGCTCCAACGTGCGCGTGATGCCGTCCACGGTCCAGTAGGGCTCGGTATAGGTTAGTGAAATGGTCCGGTTGATCGAGCTGGTATTGATGGCAAGCGCCAGCGCGTTACCGGAGCCGAAGATGTTCTGTTGCGACACCGAGGCGTTGAACACCACGCCTTCGTTCGTCGAATAGCCGACACCCGCCAGCAGGTTGCCAGTATTTTTTTCCGCCACGGTCATCTCGATGTCAACCTGGTCGGTCGTGCCCGGTACCGGCGGCGTCTCGAGATTGACGCTGCCTTCCTCGAAGTAGCCAAGCCGGCGCACCCGGACCTTCGAACGTTCGATCCGCGTGCCGTCATACCACGCGCCTTCGAGCTGGCGAAACTCGCGGCGGATCACCTCGTCGCGCGTCTTCGGATTGCCGCCGATGTTGATCTTGCGCACATAGACGCGGCGTCCGGCGTCGACATAAAAGGTGAACGCGACCGAATTCTTGACACGATCGATTTCCGGAACCGCATTGACGTTGGCGAACGCGTAGCCGTCGATGCCCAGCCGCTCGCTCATGCTCTTCACCGACGCCTGCATCCTGGAGCGGGAAAATACTTCGCCTGGCCTCACCGCCACCAGGCTGCGCAGTTCGGCCTCCGAGACGACCAGCTCCCCGGCGATCTGGACGGCACCCACGGTGAACTGCGCGCCCTCGCTGACATTGATCGTGAGGAACACCTCGTCCTTGTCCGGCGAAATCGCGACCTGGGTCGACTCGATCGTGAACTCGAGGTATCCGCGGTTCTGGTAGAAGCTGCGAAGCGACTCCAAGTCTGCCTGCAGTTTCTGTTTCGAGTACTGATCGTCTTTCGTGTACCACGACAGCCAGTTGGGCGTGGTCAGCGAGATCTCGGAGCGCAGCGCCTTCTCGGAGAATGTCTTGTTGCCCACGATGTTGATGCGGGCGATGTTGGCGGTGTCACCCTCGACAATGGTGAAATTGACGGCCACCCGGTTGCGTTCCTGCGGCGTGACGGTCGTCTCCACCCGCGCTGCGTACTTGCCGCGGGTGATGTACTGCCGCTTCAGTTCCTGTTCGGCCCGTTCGAGCGCCGAGCGGTCGAAGATGCGTCCGTCGGCAATGCCGACTTCCTTCAAGGCCTTCTTGACGGTTTCGGTGTCGAATTCCTTGTTGCCGACGAAAGTCAGGGAGCTGATGGTCGGCCGCTCCTGCACCGTGACGACAAGCACCTCGCCCTGGGCCTCGATGCGGACATCGCGGAAGAATCCGGTGGCGTACAGCGCCTTGACCGCCTGGGCGGCCTTCTCGTCGTCGATGCGCTCGCCCACCTTGATGGGCAGATACGAAAAAATCGTGCCGGCCTCGGTACGCTGGACGCCTTCGACGCGGATGTCGCGAACGGTGAATGGTTCGAACGCGATGGCCGATGCCGCGTGGCACAGCGCAAAAAGCCCCGCCACGATACCCGGCAGCACGCGCCTGCGGACACCGGGGCACGAGTCGGGAGCGTGGGGTTGGGCGTGGCGCACGGTTGTACGTCGCGCGAGCATTTCAGAACAGTCGGGCAACGTCATTGAATAGTGCCAGTGCCATCAGGACGGCAAGCATCGCCATGCCGATGCGCTGCCCGACCTCGAAAGCGTGGTCGGAAACGGGGCTTCCCTTGAGAACTTCCACAAAATAATACAGCAAATGGCCTCCATCCAACAGCGGCACCGGCAGCAAATTCAGCACGCCCAGGCTGATGCTGATAAGCGCCAGATAACCGACGAAGACCAGCGTTCCCGCCTGAACCGACTGTCCCGCGAAGTCCGCCATGGTAAGCGGCCCGCTGATGTTCTTGAGCGAGGCATCGCCAGTGACGATACGTCCCAGCATTTTAAGCGTGAATACCGACAACTCCCACGTTTTGCGCGTGCCCTCGGCCAGCGCTTCGAGGGGACCATAGCGCAGGGTCAGCGCAAGCCTCTCCGCCGCCGCAGGATCGATCTTGAGCCGCAAGCCCGCCATGCCGACGACCTTGCCCTGCTGTTCCGCTGCTTCGGGCACGACGGTGACCTCCTCGACCGCGCCCTTGCGCTCGACGCGAAAGACCAGCGGCACCCCGGCATTGGCGTTGGTGATTGCGGCCACGTCCGAAGGCGAGCGGATGCGTTCGTCATTGATGCCGACGATCCGGTCATCCGCACGCAAACCCGCACGCTCCGCGGGTTTGCCGGGAACAAGTTCGCCGATGAGCGGCGGCCCGAAGTCGGCGCGCAACCCCAGCACCGCCAGTGCGTTGCCCTCCCAGTCTGCAGTTCGAAGCGCCGACAATGTCAGCACGCGCGTTTGTGGCGGGTCGCCTGCGCGCGGGCCGGCCGGCTGCACCGTCACGTTGAGGAGGTCGTGCCCCTGCGCCTTGATGACGCGCCAGCGCAGGTCCTGCCAGCTATGCACCGGTTCGCCGTCCACTGCAACCACCAGGTCGCCGCCACGAAGGCCCGCCGCCGCCGCCGCCGATCCGGGCCCAGGCTCCGCCAGCAGCGCACGCTGCCCCGGGACCCCGGCCATGAACGTGCCGGCGAAGAGCAGGATCGCCAAAAGCAGGTTGGCCGCCGGGCCCGCCGCAGCGATGGCGATCCGCTTCCAGACGTTTTGCCGGTTGTAGGCGCGCGCCGCGTCCTGCGGCGAGAGGTCGCCTTCGCGTTCGTCGGCAAACTTCACATAGCCACCAAGCGGGATCGCCGAGAGTGCCCACTCCGTGCCGTCGGCACCAAAGCGCCGTACGGCCACCACGCGCCCGAAACCCACCGAGAAACGCAGTACCTTGACGCCGCACCAGCGGGCAACGAGGTAGTGACCCAGTTCGTGAATGATGACGAGGACGCCCAGCGTCAGCAGGAAGCCCAGTACCTTGTAGGCGAGATCGATCATGCCGGTACTGTACCTTGCCCGGCGCGGGCCGCAATCCAGGCATCCGCTACACGGCGCGCCTGGCGGTCGGCGGCCAGAGCATCGTCGAGGACGCCGATGGCCGCACTGGGCACCGCCGCCAGCGTATCGGCACATGCCGCGTGGATATCGGTGAATCGTATGCGGCCGTCGAGAAAGGCCGCGACCGCGACTTCGTTGGCCGCGTTGAGCACGGCCGGCGCCGTGCCGTCCGCAGCGAGCGCATCGAACGCGAGTTTCAGGCACGGAAAGCGCGCGAGGTCGGGCGTCTCGAAGGTCAGGGCGGCAAGGCGCGCGAGATCGAGCGAAGGCACCCCGGCATCGATGCGCTCCGGATAGGCGAGCGCCTGGGCAATGGGCGTGCGCATGTCCGGATGGCCCAGTTGCGCCAGCACCGAGCCGTCGACGTACTCCACGAGCGAATGAATGACGCTCTGCGGATGGATCACCACCTCGATCGCCGATCGCGGCATCCCGAAGAGCCACCGCGCCTCGATCACTTCAAGACCCTTGTTCATCATCGTCGCCGAGTCCACCGAAATCTTGCGGCCCATCGACCAGTTGGGATGGGCACAGGCTTGGTCCGGTGTAACGGCGGCGAGTTCCGTCAACGCGCGCGTGCGGAAGGGTCCCCCGGATGCCGTCAGCAGGATTCGACGAATGCCGCCGCGCGCAGGATCGCAGGCAAATTCCGGCGGCAGACACTGAGAGATCGCGTTGTGCTCGCTGTCGATCGGAAGCAGCGTCGCGCCACCGGCGGCGACCGCGGCCATGAACAGCGCACCGCCGACGACCAGCGCTTCCTTGTTCGCCAGCAGGATGCGCTTGCCGGCCCGGGCCGCTGCCAGCGTCGACGGGAGTCCCACTGCGCCGACGATCGCCGCCAGCACCGTGTCGACCTCATCCAGCGTTGCAACCTCGGCCAGGCCCTCAGGCCCCGCGTGAACCTGTGTGACCAGTCCGGCACCGGCGACCGCCCTCTGCAGGCGCGCCGCGGCCGCATGATCGAATAGCGCGGCATGGGCCGGCCGGAACTGGCGGCACAACGCCAGCATCGCGTCCACGTTCGAGTGTGCCGCCATGGCCACCACTTCGTAACGATCGGGATGGCGTGCCACCACATCGAGCGTCGACGCGCCAATCGATCCGGTGGCGCCGAGCAGAGCAAGCCGGCGCATCAGGATCCCGCTCGCGTGAGGAATAGTTGCGCCGCGACCGCCGCGGGCGGCATTGCGGCCAGCAGCGCATCGATGCGATCGAGTATGCCGCCGTGACCGGGCAGTAGCGTGCCGCTATCCTTGACACCCGCCTGCCGCTTCAGCAGCGACTCGAAGAGATCGCCCACGACCGACACCGAAGCGATCATGAACACCAGCGCCAGCCACAGGACGATCGTGATCGTTGCGACCGCCAGGCGAAACCCGGCGGCTGCCGCGAACGGCACCAGTAGCGATGCGTAAACCAGCACCGCGAACCATGCGCCGTAGACTCCTTCCCACGACTTGCCAGGGCTGACCAGCGGCGCCAGCTTGCGACGGCCGAAGGCGCGGCCGGTGAAATAGGCCGCGGTATCGGCGATCCAGACCACAGCCATCGCCGCCAGCACCAGCCAGGGCGAGCGCGCCTGCAATTCGACCAGTGCGACCCACGTCGCAAGCAGCACAACCAAGCCGACGGCGGCCTGGATGCCGGCATGCCGGGTCGACCATCGATTGATGACCCACGCCGGCGCCAGCAGCAGCCAGAACAGCGTCGCCGCGCCGCATATCACCAGTACCATTCCCGGCGCCCAGCCCACAGCGGACCA
>JANNKR010000331.1:0-2654 GCA_031396395.1 Betaproteobacteria bacterium | reverse complement strand
CAGGACGTCGTTCCAGCCCCAGCCCTTGTTGCCCGCGGCGGCCCAGCGGTCATAGTCCGCGCGCTGCCCGCGCACGAAAATCAATCCGTTGATCGACGACGAGCCGCCCAGGCCGCGGCCGCGCGGCCAGTAGACGCGCCGCTGGTTCATGTGCGGCTGCGGATCGGTGTGGAAGCCCCAGTTGTAGACCGGGTGGAACATGGTCTTGCCGTAGCCGATCGGCAAGTGGATCCACAGCGAGCGGTCGCGCGGCCCCGCTTCCAGCAGCAGCACGCTGTGGCGCCCGTCTGCACTCAGCCGGTTGGCAAGCACGCAGCCCGCCGAGCCGGCGCCGACGATGATGTAATCCGCGTTGCTCATCGCGGCGCCGGTCCGGTGCTTTCCCGTACCACCATTCCGACCTGCAGCTCCTCGATGGGCGGAACCGCCTCGCCGGCCAGCCTGGCGAGCATACGCGCGGCCGCGCGCCGCCCGATTTCTGCGGCGGGCACGCGTACCGTGGTGAGCGGCGGGGAAGCCCCGGCAGCCATGTCGATGTCGTCGAATCCCATCACGGAGAGCGACTGCGGCACGCGCATCCCGCGCGCCGCACATTCGCAAAGGGCGCCGATCGCGAGCACGTCGTTGCCGCAGACAAGCGCCGTGAACCCCGGGGCGCGCGCCTGCAGCAGCGCAAACGCCGCGCGCGCCTGCGGCAGGGTGAACTCCGCCTCCATCACTCGGTCGGCCCGCAATTCGATGGCGCGCGCCGCGAGCGCTTCGCGCACCCCGGCGAGCCGCTCGCGAGTCCGGTCGTTGTGCGCGGTATGGCCGGAAAGGACCGCGAACTCGCGATGCCCAAGTTCGAGCAGATGCTGGGTGGCCCTGACCGAGGCGATCCGGTGTGCGACGCCCACGCAGTGATGGAAGCCGGCAGGATCGACCGACCAGGTGATCTCGTAGGGCACGCCCGCCCGCCGCAGCAGCTGGAACATCATGGGGTCGTGGTCCAGGCCGACCAGCACCAGGCCATCGACGCCGCGTTCAATGAGCGTACGCGTCGCCACCAGTTCCACGGCGGGATCGTAATCGTGGGTGGCAAGCAGCAGCGTGTAGCCGGCACCTGCCAGCGCGTGGCCGAGCGACTGGGTGGCTGCGGCGAAGATCGGGTTGTCCACGGGCGGGAACACCGCACCGATGGTGCGCGACCGCCGCGAGGCCAGCGCGCGCGCCACGCCATGCGGGACGTAGCCGAGCATGCTGGCGGCCTCGCGCACGCGCTCGCGGGTCTTGGCGCGCACGAGGTCCGGTTCGGCCAGCGCGCGCGAGGCGGTCGCGAGCGAAACACCCGAGGCGCGCGCCACGTCGGCAAGCTTCGGATTGGAGCCTCGCGCCATCGGCCACAACTCTAGCATTGCAAATGAAAACGTTTGCAGTGATTTTTTGCTGCGACGCAGCTTGACTCTGACAAATCGAAGAAATAGGCTCTGCAAGCGGTTTCATTCCGTGGCAACGGGCGGTCGGCCAAGTTAAGGCGAGGATTGCCGCATGAAGGAACTAGACGAATTGGTCAAAGTGCGTGAGCAGATCATTCCGCGCTCGCAATTGAAGCGCCTGGCCAAGCGCAACAACTATGCAGGGCTTGGGTTCCTCGCCTTTCATTTTTCCCTGATTGCCGGAACGGGTTGGTTGGTCCACCAAACTCTGGGAACCTGGTGGATCGTTCCGGCTGTCTTTTTGCATGGAGTGACCCTGGCCACCCTGTTCGCTCCGCTGCATGAAACCAGTCACGGCACGGCATTCAGGACGGTCTGGCTGAACGAGGCCGTTTTGTGGCTTTGCGGACTGCTCTACATCTTCCCGCCGCGGTGGTTCAGGTACCACCACGCATTCCATCACACCTACACGCAGATACGGCGCCGCGACTCGGCCATGGTCCTCCCCAAACCCATTACCCTCGGGCAGTACCTGTTCTATGTGTCGGCGGTTCCGGTTTGGCGCCGTAACCTGTCGTACCTGTTCAACCACGCCATGGGACGGCTTGATCCCGCCGAGCACGAGTACGCGCCCGTCGACCAGCATCCGGCGCTAGTACGGGAAGCTCGCGTGATGGTGACGATCTATGCCGGCATCGCTGCCGTAGCGGTTGCCTACGGGTCATGGGCGCCGGTGATCTACTGGCTGCTGCCGCGCATCGTCGGTGAGTCGTACGCACGCTGGATTCGGGTGGCGGAGCATACCGGCTGCGACGAAGGCTCCGATCCCCGGGCCAACACCCGCACCACGCTAACGAACCCGTTCATCAGGATTCTGTGGTGGAACATGCCGTATCACGCCGAGCATCATCTGTGCGCATTCGTGCCGTTCCACGCCCTGGGCAAGTTCCATGAGCAGGTTCACGACAAGGTCTTGGTCAGCAATGGCGGCTACTTCAAGGTGCACCTGGACCTGTTCCGCCGGTTCATTCGCCTCAAGCACGGCGCGCAAGCCAACTAGGGCCGGGCAACGGCAGATCGGACGGACAAAAGTCTATGGAACAGCCAGGTAGATGGCACCGCGCCGTCTTGGTTTCGGAGATCGAGGATGATGACGTCGTCGGCGTCACCGTCGGCGAGCAGGGCGAGCATGAAGTGGCCGTGTACAAGCTGGGCGGTAAATGTTACGCCACCGCCGAC
>JANNKR010000322.1:0-5271 GCA_031396395.1 Betaproteobacteria bacterium | reverse complement strand
GGTTCCTGTTGGCGGGCACCGCTTTTGGCGGGCGTGGTTGGTCGGCGTGTTTTGTCGGCGAGGTTTGTCGGCGTGGCTTCAGCCTCGCTTGGTCGCCGCATCGAACCTGCGAGGCTGAAGCCTCGCCTACAAGGCGCTTCAGGAATCGATCCAGGATCGCCGGATAGAATCAGGGCGGGTTGAAGTCGACGATTGCCGCTGCGCGCCGTTCGCACGCATCGGCGTCCACCAGCCCGCGCGCCTGCGCAGCCGTCAGCAGTGAAAAATGCCGCCGTGCCGCCAGCCGGTCATGCACCTCCCAGCAGTTGGCCTCATTGGTCACCCATGCGGCCATCGGCACGCTGCGCAGATCGAAGGCCGCCGTGTAGCTGCGCAGCGTCTTGTGCCCCCCACTATCGCGAAATTCATGCAGGTACGACATCGCCAACTCGCGCAGGCTGCGGTACACCGGGTCGCGATAGCGCAGTACGGCGTGATTCGATTTGGATATGGCGCCCCAATGTCTCCCGCGCCGGAACAGCGCGACCACGTGCGGATAGTCACCGAGCATGCAATCGAGATGCATCAGCAGTGGTGCGTCGCCATGGACCCACAACGCGCATGCGGCCACCAGGGCACCTTCGATGCAGTGCGCCTTGCGGTGGGCCAGCACGCCGTTGACGGAACGCACGGTTTCGCCGTCAAGCTCGAAGTTGACCGGGATCGCGTTGATGAAGGCCTGGACCTGCGCGGGACTGGACAGTGCGGCAAGTTGCGCAAAGCTCCGCGCATCCAGTCCCAGATCCTCGCGTCGCGCGCGCCGTTGCTTCAATGACGTGCGCATCGCAAGGCGGTCCGCACCACCTAGCCCAACTGCGCGCGCAACCGGCGCAATTCGGCTTCCAGCGCATCGATGCGCTCGACATAGCTCAGCACGACACTCAAGCCGTGCGCATCCAGCTCGAAGTCATGGCGCAGATGGCTGACCGTACGGGCGACCACCAGCCAGCGTGCCTCGAAGGTCCAGATCGCTGCGTCGGGATCGCGCGGGATCAGCGCGCCGTAGCGCACCAGTTCGCGCACCTCGACCTCGGGCAAGCCCGAAGCACTGACGATCTGGGTCCATGTCACTTCGGTGACGGTGTCGAGACGGATGGCGTCGTCTATGGGGGCATTCATCAAGTGGCCTCCCCTTCGAGGTTGGCGCGCGGATTGAAATTGGAGGCTTCCGCCAGCTGCCGATACAGTTCGCGCTGCCGGTCGTCGAGGACCGTGGGCATTTCGAGGCGCACGATCGCAAAGAGGTTGCCCGGCGTGCCGCTGCCTCGTGTGAAGCCGCGGCCCGTCAGCCGCAATTGCTGTCCGGCGCGCGTGCCGGCGGGCACCTTGAGCGCAACGGTGCCGGCCGGCGTGGGCAGCTGCACTGTCGTGCCCAACGCAGATTCCCACGGCGCCAACGGCAGGTCGACGAAGATGTCCTGCCCGGAGACACGATAAAGCGGATGCTCCGAGATCTCGATGTCGAGATAGAGGTCGCCGTCCGGCGCGCCGTTGCTGCCCCTGCCGCCCTTGCCCGGCACGCGCAGTTTCTCGCCATTGGTGACGCCGCGCGGGATGCGGGTCTTCACGCGGTGCGGGACGCGGCGCATGCCGCCGTCAGGCGCCCATTCGAGCGCGCTCATTTCAAGGTCGATCTCCGTGCCATTGAAGGCCTGGTCAAAGCTCAGGCGGACCACCGCCTCGTAGTCGCTGCCGGGCATCGCCATGTCCTGCGGGCGGGCGCGTCCGCTGCCGTTGGCGCGGCCACGGCGTCCCGCCAGTCCCGCGAAGAGATCCGACAGGTCGATGTCGTCGAAGCCGCCCTGGCCCTGTGCGTAGTGCTGTCCCCAATCGGGCGGTGGCCGGAATTCCTGTCCAGGCGCGTGACTGCCCAGTTGGTCGTAGGCTGACCGCTTTTCCGCGTCCTTGAGCGTTTCGTACGCCTCGCCCATTTCCTTGAATTTGGCCTCCGCATCCTTTTCCTTGGACACGTCGGGGTGATACTTGCGCGCCAGGCGGCGATAGGCCGTCTTGATGTCGTCCGCGCTGGCATCCTTGCCCACGCCAAGAATTGCGTAATAATCCTTGTACTTCATGCCTCGTATCCTCGTCGTCCTTCCTGGCGCAGCACTGCCGTTGACTGCCGGCGCAGGCCCATTATTGCAAATAGGAGTTCAGCATGGCGGAGAAGAAAGTCATAGCAGTGGCTGGCGCCACCGGCGCGCAGGGCGGCGGGCTGGTTCGCGCCATTCTCGCCGATCCCGCCGGCGGATTCGCGGTGCGGGCGATCACGCGCGACGTCAATTCGGACAAGGCGCGGGAACTGGCCGGCCTTGGCGCCGAGGTGGTGGCGGCCGACGTCGATGACGAGGCCAGCCTGGCCCGCGCGCTCAAGGGTGCGTGGGGTGCCTATTTCGTCACGTTCTTCTGGGCGCATTTTTCACCGGACAAGGAAAAGGCGGAAGTCCGCAACATGGCGCATGCCGCGAAAGCCGCCGGCGTGCATCACGTGATCTGGTCCACGCTGGAAGATACGCGCAAGTGGGTACCATTGTCCGACGCCAGGATGCCGACGCTGATGGAGCACTACAAGGTGCCGCACTTCGACGCCAAGGGCGAATCGAATCGCTGGTTCACCGAACTGGGCGTGCCCACGACCTTCCTGCTGACGTCGTTCTACTGGGAGAACCTGATCTACTTCGGCATGAATCCCAAGCCGGGACCCGATGGCGTGCTGGGCATCACGATGCCGATGGGCGACACACCGCTGGCGGGGATCGCGGCGGAGGATATCGGCCGCTGCGCCTACGGCATTTTCAAGCGTGGCGACAGCATGATCGGCAAGACGGTGGGCATTGCGGGCGATCATCAGAGCGGCGCACAGATGGCGGCAACGCTGACCAAGGCGCTGGGGCGCGAGGTGCGCTACAACGCCGTCACGCCGGAGGCCTATCGCGGCTTCGGCTTTCCCGGCGCGGAGGATCTCGGCAACATGTTCCAGTTCTATCGCGATTTCCCCGGACCATTCCTGGGTGCGCGCAAGCTCGACGAAACGCGCGCCCTCAACCCGCAGGTGCAGGATTTCGCGACGTGGGTGGCGCACAACAAGGAGCGCATTCCGCTGGCGTAACGGTTGCAGTCTCCGTAGGCGAGGCTTCAGCCTCGCAAACGCGTCAGCCTCGCAAGCACGTTAGCCAGCAAGCGCGTCAGCCCCGCAAGCACTTCAGCCTCGCACACCTGCGAGGCTGAAGCCTCGCCTACGGGGCCGGCGACCCCGTGCGGTACCGTTTACGGCACCGTCGCCACATCCACCCAGCCGCCGCTGGCCTGGGACGCCACGCACGCCTCGATGAACGCCATCGTGTGCGCACCTTCCTCGATGCGCGGGTAGGGCAGCTCCGGCGGCGCATCGCCCAGCGACCGGGCCATGCGGTCCTGCGCCACCTCGGCGTAAATATTGGCGAAGGCTTCACGCAGCCCCTCGGGGTGCCCGCGAGGGGTACGTCCCGTCGCGAGGATGGCGGGCGGCAGGTCAGTGTCGCCGCGACCGATTTCGCGCACCGATTCGCCCTGCAGCGCAAGGCGAAGGTAACTTGGATTGCGATGCGACCAGTCGAGCATGCCGTGGTCGCCATACACGCGCAGGCGGATGTCGTTCTCGCCGCCGGCTGCGGCCTGCGTGACGGTGAAGTTGCCGCGGCCGCCACCCTTCATGTGCATCAGCGCGCCGACGTAGTCGACGACCTTGCGGCCCGGGAGGAGGGCGCCGACGTCCGCCACCACGCGGGCAACCTCCTTGCCGGTGACGAAGGAGGCCAGGTGCTGCGCATGGCAGCCGATGGCGCTCATCACCAGCGCCTGGCCGCTTCGCTGCGGATCGAGGATCCAGCGGAAGCGGTTGTTCTGCGGGCCGTCTTCGACCTTCAAGGCCATGCCGCTCTGGATGTACTCGACCTGCACCAGGCGCAGCGGACCCAGGACGCCTTCGCGCACCAGATGGCGCGCGTAGCGGGTCATCGGATAGGCCGCATAGCCATGCGCGATGGCAAAAATGCGGCCTCCGGCGCGTGAACGCGCGACCAGGTCGCAGGCTTGCGCGAAATCGTGCGCGATGGGCTTGTCGCCGATGACGTCGAGACCGGCGTCCAGCGCCGCAACCGCGAACGGATAGTGCGTGTCGTTGGGCGTCATGATGGCCACAGCTTCGATGCCGTCAGGGCGCGCCGCTTCCGTCGCGAGCATTTCCTCGACCGTGCCGTAGCTGCGCGCCGGGTCGAAGCCCAGGCCGGGACCTGCGGCCCGCGAGCGCGCCGGGTCGCTGGAGAAGACGCCCGCGGCACAGCGCCACCAGCCATCCATCTCGGCTGCGCTGCGATGCATGCGGCCGATCCATGCGTCGGGACCGCCACCGATGATGCCAAGGCGCAATGGACGTCCGAAGCGTTGCTTCAAGTCCGTCATGGGAAGGTTTCCGGCAGGCGTGCCGACGCATGCCGCCGGCAGGGGATCACTTGTGGCATGCCTCGACCGGCATGCGCAGCACAGACTTGGCCGCGACCATCGGCTCCGAGGTCGTGAAATAGGTCTTGAAGTGCGGCATTTCACGGTGCGCGGCAAATGCCGCTTCGTCTTCGTAGACTTCGTAGAAGTAGACGCGGTTGGGCACCTCCGGATCCTGCAGGATGTCGAAACGATGGCACCCGGGTTCGTTGCCCACCGACCCCTGCGCATCCAGTCGCGCGGCGTCTAGAAAGGCCGGCAGCATGCCCGGCTTCACGTCGAACTGCACCCACACTGCGAATTGCTTCATTCAGGCTCCGGACTGTTGACGCAACGCAAAATCGTAACACGTGCGTCGGCGTAAGATGGCTCAAGGAGCCCTCTGAGGCGGCTGCTTGACGCGCCGTGCAATTGCGGGTTTCATCACTTTTGGTCACCCTCGCGTACTCACCAGGAGCACTCCATGGCCACGAAGTCCCGCGCAGCACCTGCCGCCAAATCGAAGTCCCGCGCGGCGCCCGCCGCCAAGGCGCCGTCCCGTCCTGCCGCGAAGAAACGCGTTGGCAAGGCCGCACCCAAGCGCGCCGCGCCGTCCGCCGCGCCGCGGGCAAGTGCCGCCAATCCCTTTGCCGGTTTCGATCCCGCCCACATGCCGGGTGCCGCCGAAATGGCGAAGATGGCCAAGATGATGACGCCGGCGCAGGCGATCGAGCTCTACAAGGTCAACAGCAAGCTGGCGCTCGACGTGATCAA
>JANNKR010000247.1:0-8298 GCA_031396395.1 Betaproteobacteria bacterium | reverse complement strand
ACCGGCCGCATGCCGTCGGTGGGCCTCGATGGCGTGCGCGTGATCGAAGCCAGCGGCCAGCGGCCAGGCCATCGGCCACATCCACCTGCCCGAGCGCTGCGCCAACCTGTGCTTCGGTGGCGACAAGCGCAACCGCTTGTTCATGGCGGCGAGCCATTCACTGTATGCGCTGTTCGTCAATGTGCAAGGCGCGGTTTGACGGGGCGCTGGCGAGCGTTCGCGATCTCCAGTGATCGCCAACACCAGTCATACAGACCGCAAACGTACAGAGCGTTCAGCGACCGTTACTGGATCACCTCGTCCGCCCGCATCACGAGCGACGACGGCAGGTTGAGGCCAAGAGCTCCGGCGGCGCGCAGGTTGACGATCAGCCGGTACTGTCTTGGTTGCTCGACAGGGAGATCCGCGGCTTTCGCACCTTTGAGGATTCTGTCTACATAGACAGCTGCGTGCCGTGCCTGAGCCCCGAGGCTGGGACCGTAGGCGGCCAAGGCCCTACCTTCGACGTACTCAGGGGTCGGAACGAACGTTGGCATACGGTGAAGAGCCGCAAGTTCGAGGATTTGTATCCGATGGCGGAACGTCAGCGGGTCACCGACTACGAACACAGCATCGAGGCCCCGCAGGTTGATGGCGGTCATCGTGCGTTCGATGTCCTCGGCGCTCCGGATCTCCAAGTCACGAAGTTCAATGTTCAAAGCCTCGGCGGCGGCTGCCAACTGCTTCGCACTCGCCATTCGATAGTTCAGCGGGTTCGATGCATTGAACAACAAACCCACGCGCGCAGCTCCTGGAAGAGCCTCCTTGATCAACTGAATCTGCTTCGCCAGGAACCCTTCGGGAATGCCACTCGTTACGCCGGTGATGTTGCCCCCGGGGCGTGCTAGGCTCGCTACAAAGCCCATCCCGACCGGATCTGAGACCGCCGTCAGAACGATCGGGATTGAGGAAGTAGCCCTCTTCGCGGCTCGAACGTTGGGCGGAGAAGCCGCTATGATGACATCGACATTGAGGGCGACAAGTTCCGCTGCCAGTCTTGGAGCCCGTTCGATGTCGCCCTCTAGATACCGCCGCTCGATAGCGAGGTTACGACCCTCGATCCAGCCCAGTGCGCGCAGCCCTTCGACAAGATGTTCGGGACTCGACCCCCGCTCATCGCTGTTGGCGAGAACTCCGATACGGGCGACTCTAGCAGCGGGTTGAGCTAAGACTGGAAGCACTGCGAGGCAGACGCCGAGCGTCACGACGAACGCAACGGCGAACGGTGATGCGACCATTGCGCATCTCCCGTTGGGATGCGTCTGGTTGATGCCCAAACTTGTCATGCTGCTCCGAGTAAGGTGACCCTCCGCTTCCACTACCGGCTCTGGAATGGTGGACCTCAGAATTGTCGGCGTCAAGAGCCGGCGATGTCCGCTTAGGGTCGATCGCGACGACGAGCGGCTGCTTTCGGCGGCTTACCTGAACGTCTCTTGATGGCCGAATGCGGAAGTCACCGAACCTGCTAATGGAGGAACGGATATAGCGTCTGCGGAATCAGCTGCGGATGCTGCCGCCGCGCAATCGTCGCGCGTCTATAGCGGCCGTGCGTCGTGGGCCGGCGCGGCCGGTTCACGCGCGCGCCGACAAGTACGCTCCGATGCACAACGCCGCACCCACGACGTACAGCAGCCAAGTTGCGGATATGGCATACGGATAATGCATCAAGGCGACCCCGAGCCATTTGGTGGGCGGAAGGGACCTCCGCTTTCCATACCGCCACGCGACCCACCCAATGATGCCGAGCCTGAAGTGACAGGGAACGTTGGCCGCGTAGACCAGCGGGCGCGTGTAGCCCTGCATCGACACCCACCGGCGCGCCAATCGCTGGCGTGAATGAGGGTCTGCCCTCCGCCACCCGGCTGGTCGCGGATCGCCCGCCAAAACCATGATCGTGCGCGTAAAATACAGCCTGAGGTTTCGCAATCCACCACGGGTACCGCCATGAATCCACAGCAGTACGAAAAGGTCAAATCCGCCAAGGGCTTCATCGCTGCGCTTGACCAGAGCGGCGGCAGCACGCCGAAGGCGCTGAGCCTGTACGGCATCAAGCCGGACGCCTATTCGGGCGATCAGCAGATGTTCGACCTGATCCACGCAATGCGCACGCGGATCATCACCAGCCCGGAGTTCAACGGCGATCGAATCCTGGGCGCGATCCTGTTCGAACAGACGATGGACCGCGAGATCGAGGGACGCGGCAGCGCGGACTACCTCTGGTCCGTGAAGCAGGTGGTTCCTTTCCTGAAGGTCGACAAAGGCCTGTCCGACGAGGCGAACGGCGCGCAGATGATGAAGGCGATGCCCAACCTGGACGTTTTGCTTGCGCGTGCCAAGGGCAAGGGCATCTTCGGGACCAAGATGCGTTCGGTCGTGAAGCGGGCCGACGCCAAAGCCATCGAGGATGTCGTCGCCCAGCAGTTCACGATCGGCAAACAGATCCTGGCGGCGGGCCTCATGCCCATCCTCGAGCCCGAGGTCGACATTCACGCGACGGATAAGCAAGCTGCCGAGGGGCTCCTGAAGGCGGCCATCCTCAAGCACCTGGATACCCTGGGACCGCAGCAACAGGTGATGCTGAAGCTCACAATTCCATCCGTCGACGATTTCTACGCCGATCTCGTCAAGCATCCGAAGTTGGTGCGCGTGGTTGCGCTCTCGGGAGGCTACTCGCGCGATGAGGCAAACACGCTGCTTGCGCACAACCATGGCTTGATCGCGAGCTTTTCGCGGGCGTTGACCGAAGGCCTCACCGCGCAGCAGAGTGCCCAGGAGTTCAACGGGGCGCTGGACGCGTCGATCGCCAGCATCTACCAGGCGTCGGTGACCTGACCTCATAAGGCACCGCTCGCGCGGTTGCGACGCGCGAGAAACGTGGCTACCGTCCTGGCCGCGATTTCGAATCTTATTGACGCAACCGCGGAAGACCGCTGGGGACTGGCTGCGGGCGTTCGGTTTCGGCCCGCCGGTGGCCGTAGTCGACCCGAAGCCGTCGCCGGCCAATCGTGCAGGCGGACATTCAACGCAACGGCGCCGCGGGAAGGAAGATCAGTTATGTTCGCTTGTTTCCGAAGCCGTACATCTGGTCAAGGAGTTGTGCCAAAGAAAGGTAACCGAGGTCTTCGGTGACTTGCATCAATCACGCCCTCGGCGAAAAGCGGACCGGCGTCCAGAGGGCGAGCTTCATGAGCGAAAATCACGTGCATCCACGGTTGCTGGAGGTGCTGCAGGAATCGCCATGAGTGATCGCGCTACCGCGTCCGCTACCGCATTGATCACCGACGCGCGCTGGTCAAGCGCGCCCATCACCGTGTTTGCGGTCTGATAAACATCGAACTCCGCGTACAACTTACCCGCAGACCCCATGACACGCACACCGACGACCATCTTGCTGCCCCCAGTGCCATAGTCGGTGACCGCGAGTTGAAGCGTCGCAGGGACACCGCCGTCTGCGGGCTGCCGCACACGTTCAAGCACGGCACCCTTCAATTGATCGAGATCCGCCTGCGTAAATTGTCGGACGGAAGACGTAACGACAACGCGTTCGTATGCGAGCTTGCCGGCGGCGTCCTTGTCGAGTCGCTGACGGGTCACAACGGTCGTCGCTGTAGTTCCGCACGACGCCAGCAAGACGACGGCAACCATCAGGGAGAAGACAGTAATCGTTCGCATTGATCGCTCCGGCAGTCGCCATATCCTGCGCCTCCAACAATACTCGACCGAAGGCAGTCGCGGGTTCAGGATTCAGCACGTGTGGATGATAGAGGATTACGCCAAGAACGGATGCGGGCCAACGATACATTCTCCGCGTCTGTGCGGCTTTGAACCGAAGTACACTCGCGAGTCGCGTCGGAAGCCGTCAGCCTCAACAACTGCAGCGCTTCGCCAAGCTCAATCCGGTGAGGAAACATGAGAATCAAGTTCGCGTTGCTCGCGTTTGGTCTGATGGCCATTGCCGCCACCTGCGGGGCCTCGGGTCCCATTACCGTCTTCAAGGCGAAGAAGTTCATCACCATGGACCCCGGCTGGCCGGAAGCGACGGTCGTGGCAGTACAGGACGGCAAGATCCTTTCGGTCGGACGCGACATGGACGACCTCCAACCCTGGCTGAAAGGGCGCGAGTTCAAAGTCGATGCAACGCTGCAGGACAAGTTCGTCCTTCCCGGCTTCATCGAGGCGCATGGCCATCCACTGCTCGGCGGGCTGCTGATCAATTTCCCATTGTTGTCCTACCTGCCAACCTCCCAGCCCTACGGCCCGGATTTCGCTGGAGTGAAGACGAACGAGGAAGCTGCGGCGCTGGTAAGGAAATACGTTGCCGCAAGCAAGGACCCGGCGGAGATCGTGTTCATCTGGGGCTGGGACGTGGTCGCGATGGGCGGTCGACATCTGGACAAAACCATCCTCGACAGCGTGTCCACGACCCAGCCGATCATCGTTTGGGATGCGTCCGAACATTTCGCCTACGCCAACACGGCCGCAATGCGCAAAGTCGGGATCAAGGACGACGCCGTGAAGGTCAACGGTGTCCAGTCGGGAACCGATGGCAAACCGAATGGGCAGTTCCTTGGCGTCGTGGCCGCACAACTCCTCCTGCAACCCGCGCTGGTGCCCTACCTCGCGCCGGCAAAGTCGCTGCCGCGCATGCGCTCGATCCTCGACTTGAGCAATCAGGCGGGGATCACCATGCAATCCGAACTGGTGTTGGGGGCCTTCAACCTGGCCCTGGAAGAAAAGCTCGTGGACGCCGTATTCAACGATCCCAATGCGCGCACGAGGGGCGTCGTCGTCCTGGACGCGGCATCTGCAGTCGCGGGGAAAAAGGATGGCGCAATCGCCTATGCACGCGCACTTGCCAAGAAATCCACTGATCGTCTCATTTTCAAGGGCATCAAGTTCTTTTCCGATGATTCGTTTGTCGGCCTGGGCATGGTGATGGTGGAACCCGGCTATACCGACGGCCGTAAGGGCATCTACGTGACCGAACCCGGCGCACCACTTCGCGACGCGATGCTGCCGTGGTGGAAGGCGGGCTTCCAGATACATGTTCACAGCAACGGCAATGGCGGCAATACGTCAACGCTCGATGCGCTGGCGGCACTGCAGACGGCCTATCCTCGCTTTGATCATCGCTTCACCATCCAGCATTTCGGCTCCACCACCCCGGAAATGGCACGGCAACTCAAGGCACTCGGCGGCGTCGCTTCGGTGAATCCGTATTACCTCCACTACCGGGCCGAATTTAACGCCCCGATGGTTGGCACGGACCGCGCTTACACGGCGGCGCGGCTCAAGACACTGCTCGATGCCGGCAACATCATTAGCCTGCATTCGGATACGCCGGTGGGACCCGCCCGACCACTCGAATGGGCGTGGATCGCGGTCAATCGCTTCGGCCTCAGTGGCAAGGTGCTCGCGCCTTCCGAGCGTGTTACGGTCGACCAGGCGCTCAGGATGATCACGATTAACGCGGCGTACACGCTGGGTGTAGAGAAGAAAGTGGGGAGCATTCAAGCAGGAAAATTCGCCGACTTTGCAGTATTGGAACAGAACCCGTACGACGTTGATCCCACCAAGCTCAAGGATATTCCGGTTTGGGGTACGGTCGTCGGAGGACGCCTGCAGCCCGCGAGTGAAATCAAGCCACAGCCTGGATTGACGGTAACGAACTGACTGCATCCGAGGCAAACAACCTCACGAAGGACCTTCAATGGCTGATCTGCCGAACGTCAATGCACTTGAGATCGAGACCTTCAAGAGAATTGCGCAAGGCAACGCCGATGGTCCGGTGTTCATGCTGAATCTCAACAAATACCGGGCCGAGGCGCACTACCCGAGTGGCCAGCTATATAAAGACTACATGGCAGTCCTGGACCAACTGCTGTTGCAGGTGGGTGGCAAGATCCTCTGGCGTACGGTCGTACTGGGGCATGTAGTGGGCAACCAGGACGTTGATGAGGCTCTCGGTGTCTGGTATCCAAGTCATCAGGCATTTCTGAACCTGATGAGCGCACCTGCTTCCAGCGAAAACATGCGGCTCCGGGCTCTTGCGGTCGAGCATGCCGATCTGCACCGCTGCCAAGCCTATTGAACAACGCTGATCGGCGGAATTGATGACACCACGACTTGAAGTCTTCACTACTCACCGGACCCTCTGAAATCCGCCGTCGCTGACAACGGGAACAGCCGGCGTGAGCATTCCGGCGCGAGGTAAAGAAAGCCGGGTGTTGCGGACCAGGTGACTCATGCACCGCTCTTTGACGGGTCTGTTGTCCGGCCGAGTTGCGTACGCAAAGCGTTGACGAGCTCGGGCTCGCCGCGAATGCGGAAGAACGTCCCTGCATCGTCCGCGCGCTCGTCCAGCACTTCGAAACTGTCAAAGATATTCCCGCGCAGTTTCTGCTCCGACCACGCAAGAAATATTTCAGCGTCGACGAGATCGCGTCGGAAAAACTCCAGCAATGCCGCACGCAGCTTCTGAATGTCGCCGTCACGTCGCGCACTCAACACCATGCAGTCGGGATACTGCCCGCGCAGCCTGGCTTCCATTGCCGCCTGTGCCTCCACGTCGCCCACGCAATCGATCTTGTTGAAGACGCGAATGCGCGGCACGTCCTGCGCACCAATGTCGTCCAGTACTTCGTTGGTCACCGCAAGCTGCCGTTCAAAGCCGGGATCGCTGGCATCGACCACGTGGAGGAGCAACGAAGCCTCCCTGGCCTCCTCCAGCGTTGATTTGAACGAGGCGACAAGGTCGTGCGGCAGGTTCTCGATAAAACCGACCGTGTCGCTGAGCAGTACTCTTGGCACGCTCGGCGGATGGAGCGCGCGCACGGTCGTATCGAGGGTCGCGAAGAGCTTGTTGGCGACCAACACCTCGCTGCCGGTGAGCGCACGCATCAGGGTCGACTTGCCGGCGTTGGTGTAGCCCACCAGCGCCACCCGTGCCAGTCCCTGGCCTCCTTGCCGACGTGCGCGCTGGGTCTTGCGCTCGACATCCATTGCATTGATTTCCTGCTGCAGCTCCTTGATGCGCTCGCGGATCTTTTGCCGGTCAAGCTCGCCATGGGACTCGCCGGCGCCCCGGCCGCCGGTACCGCTGCGCTGTCGCCCTTTCGGTCCGGCCAGTTTGGCCGCTTCACGCAGTCGCGGCCCCATATAGCCAAGGCGCGCGATCTCCACCTGGGCACGCGCCGCTGGCGAGCGCGCGTGCCGATGAAAGATTTCCAGTATGACCATGGTGCGGTCCATGACTTCGCAGCCGGCCTCGATTTCGAGATTGCGCGCCTGTGACGGCGAAATCTCATGGTCAACGATGATGACATCGGCCCGGCGAGTCTCCGGATCGGCGGCTGATTGCACCGCCTCTTTCGCTCGGGCCGCGCCACTCTTCGTCGCCTTCCTGACGCTGGCGGGCCCTGATGAGGGATCAGGTTCGAGGTCGCCTTCAACGAAGCGGCGCAGCTCTTGCCGCTTACCCACCCCGAGATAGCCTGTTCTGTCGAAAGCGACGCGTTTCTGCGTGAACGTGCCCACGATTTCGAAGCCCAGCGTCTTGCCCAGGCCGCGCAGTTCGTTCACCGACAGCTCGAATGCGATGTCGCTCACGTCGGGCCGTTGGACGGCAGCGACGACGGCACGTGTGGGCTTTTCTTTTGTTTCACTGCGCATGCGAAGAGGTTTCCTGTTGGTGGCGCGAACGGCACAAAGCTGATCCGGGCTCGATAGGCGAGGTCATTCGAGTATGACTTCGCCTAGGTACGCACAAAGGCATACAGAGGTTCGAAGTCTCCGGCGTCCGCCGCACGCAAGGACGCGATATACGTCTCACGAAATTGCCCCGCTGGAAACAGATTGGCTCGACCCCAACTGAATGGTTCAACTTGCCGCGCAGTCAACGCTCTGTCCACCAATAGTCGCGAGTGTCTACCATTCCCGTTCCTGAAGGGGTGGATTTGTACCAGGCGGTGATGCAGGCGAGCGGCTATTTCGTCGATCTCCGACCGCTCAGTTGTCCGATCGAGCTGGTGTTCGGCATTGCTCAACGCCTGAGGCAGTAGCAGCGAGATCGCGCCAGGATCAACGCCAATGACAGTTTCCCTTCTTCGAAGGGTGCCCGCCCATTTCCAGGTTTTCGAGAACATCTGACGGTGAAGTTCAAGCGCGAATCCGTATTCGAGAAAGTTGCTCCATTTCCGTTGACGTTGAAGCCAACGGCGCGCACTGGCGATGTTTGCCTCCTCCCACTCATTGAGATCG
>JANNKR010000231.1:0-6850 GCA_031396395.1 Betaproteobacteria bacterium | reverse complement strand
CGCCCGGTGCAAGGTCCGGCGGGATTAAGCCGCCAGAGCGTAGTTTTCGTCGTTCGCAGTTATGTTTGCGATTGCCAAAGATTTACGAGGATTGACGCCTCGGCATGCCCCAAGCTGCTTCACTACCCCCGTCGAAACCAGTTCACCCCCGGTGCTCGATAGGTGCGGTGCGATTCCTTGCCCCGCGGAACAGAAGCCCATTCTACCAGCGCCGATGCCGGTCATGCCTCTGTATGGTCACGATATGGGGTCGGAGGGGCAAATTGCCAATACGGAGCATGCGCGGCTGAAGCCGCGCCTACAGGGGCCACGGACCCAACGTGGGCCGGCGGGCATGGCGCCGGGGACGCACCCTGTAAAATGATGGATTGTCCTCCCGCGCCACCGCCCCGATGCCCACCTCTGCCACCTCGCCCATCGTCCCCGTCATCCTGTCCGGCGGCGCCGGCACCCGCCTGTGGCCACTGTCGCGCGAGGCGGCGCCCAAGCCGTTCATGCCGCTGCCGGATGGCGACACGCTGCTGGGCAAGACGGCCCACCGGGCGATGACGCTGCCGAATACGCGCGGCCTCGTCACCGTCACCAACCGCGACTACTACTTCCACACCAAGGACGTGTATGCGGGCCTGGCGGCCACGGAGCCAAAGGAAGCGTGCTACCTGCTGGAACCCTTTGGCCGCAACACGGCGCCGGCCATCGCAGTGGCGGCGCTGCTGGTACGCGAGCGCTACGGTGACGATGCCGTCATGCTGGTACTGGCCGCCGACCACCTGATCCGCGACCAGGCGGCATTTGCGGCGGCGGTGGAACTGGCGGCCACGCAAGCGCGCGCCGGGCGCCTAGCCACCTTTGGCATCACGCCCACGCTGCCCGAGACCGGTTTCGGGTACATCGAGTGCGGCGACGCAATCGGCGACCGCTCGTTCACCGCCGCGCGTTTCGTCGAAAAGCCGCCACTGGCCACGGCGCGCGACTATCTGGCCGCCGGCAACTATGTGTGGAACGCGGGCATGTTCGCGTTCACGCCGCGCGCGATCATGGCGGCCTTCGAGCGCTACGCACCCGCGGTGGCCGCCACCTCACGCACCGTGTGGCAGCCGCTGGCGACACATGCAGGCGAGCCGATGCTGGAAATCGACGCGGCCCGTTTCGCCGCGGCACCCGACCTGTCGCTCGACTACGCGGTCATGGAAAAGGCGGCGGCGGACGGACAGGTGGCGGTGATCCGTGGCTCGTTCGATTGGAGCGATGTCGGGTCGTGGCAGGCGGTGTCGGAATTGAGCGATGCCGACGTGCACGGCAATCGCGGCAGTGGCGAGCGCGTGTCCATCGATACGCACGGCACGTTCGTCCACGCCGAAGACCGCGTGGTGGCCACTATCGGCATCGAGAACCTGGTGATCATCGATACGGCCGATGCGCTGCTGATTGCCCATCGCGATCAATTGCAACGGGTGAAGGAGGTGGTCGGCGAACTGAAGGCGCGCGGGCATGAGTCGTACAAGATCCACAAGACCGTATCGCGGCCGTGGGGTACCTACACGGTGCTGGAGGGTGGCTCCGGCTTCAAGATCAAGCGGATCGAAGTGAAACCCGGTGCGTCGCTGTCGTTGCAGCTGCATCACCGGCGAACGGAGCATTGGGTGGTGGTGCGCGGCACCGCGCGGGTGACCTGCGGCGAGCGCGAATTCGATGTGCCAGCGGGTGAGTCGACCTACATCCCGGTGGAGACCAGGCACCGGCTCGAGAATCGCGGCACCGAATTGCTGGCAATCATCGAAGTGGCATGCGGCAGCTACATCGAGGAAGACGACATCGTGCGCTTCGACGACAAATATGGGCGGGTGCCAGCGGGCAAGTAACAAACACCTGTAGGCGAGGCTTCAGCCTAGCGGGCAAGACGCGGCAGCGAATCTGCGAGGCTGAAGCCTCGCCTACGGGATCCGTCAGGCCAGTACGTCGGGATCGAGCTGCCGTGACAGCCGCGCGATCTGGTCCTTCAGCAGCAGCTTGCGGCGTTTCAGTCGCCGCAGCTGCAACTCGTCCTGGGCCGGATCGGCGGTCAGGCGCGCGATAGCGGTGTCGAGGTCACGGTGCTCCAGCGTGACCTCCACCATCCGCTGCTGCAAGGCCACGCGGGCAGGATCGCCGATGGCATCGTGCATCGTATCGTCGTTGTCGCTCAATCGGTCCCCGCTGCCGCTGCCGCCTCGACGTCGCGCCGCGCGCGACGGCCGTAGCGGCTGGTGAGTGCGATGCCGCACAGTATGAGCGCCATGCCGACGATGTGAAACGGCATCAGGCGCTCGCCCAGGAACAACCATGCCAGCACGATGCCGAACACGGGCATCAGGTGCACGAACAGTCCGGCGACACTCGCACCCAGCACTTCGACGCCGCGATTCCAGAAGAGGTAGGCCAGCACGGACGAAAACAACGCGACGGAGACCAGCGCGGCAAAGTTGGTCCACGACCACGCGACGTAGTGCCCCAGCGCCATCTCGCCCAGCCACAGCGGCAGCACGCAGGCGTTGCCGATCACCGCGATCACCAGCAGGAACGACATCACGTTGAGACCGGCGGGACGCCAGCGCAGCCCGATCGTGTACGCGGACCACATGGCCATCGACAGGATGATGAAGATGTCGCCGATGTTGAGTCGAAACGCGAGCAGCGCGGCCAGGCTGCCCTGGGCCAGGATGGCCAGCACGCCGGACAGCGAAATCGCCACGCCGAGCAACTGCACGGGCGCCAGTTTCTCGCCCAGGAACAGCCACGAGAACGTGATGATCATCACCGGGATGAACGAATTGAGGATCACGCCATTGGTGGCGGTGGTGTAGTTAAGGCCAAGGTACGCCAGCGTGTTGTGGATCCCCACGCCAATCACGCCCAGCACCAGCATCACTTTCCAGTTCCGGCGAAAAATCGGCCAGTCGCGCCGCACATGGGGCCAGGCAAAGGGCGCCAGGATCAGGATGGCGAAGAGCCAACGGAAGAACGTCATGGCCATCGGCGGGATATCGACCGCCAGGCCGCGCCCGATGATCCAGTTGCATGCCCAGAAAAAGGGCGTCAGCGTCATCAGCAGGTACGCGGAGGTTCGACGGTCTGATGCCATCCGCCCAGTATAAGCTGCCGTGCACAGCCGGGGAGCCGTAACCGTCGCCGGTATAATTCCCGCTTGAATACGCCCTCCAATTTTGGCTCCGCGCTGATGGCCGCGCCGGCACCGGCGCTGACGGCCGACGGAGCATCCCTGCCTGTGCTTCCGGCATTGATTCAAACCGCGCCGGATGCCGGTCGCAAGTTCAGCGCAGGCCCGTTTGCCGGGTCCTCCGATGCGCTGGCGCTGGCCCAGCTTGCGCGCCAGGGCAGTGCCGACGCGCGGATGCTGGCGGTGCTCTCCGCCGACCCGCAATCGGCGCAGCGACTGGCCGACGAAATTGCGTGGTTCGCCCCGGAATTGCGGGTGGCGCTGCTGCCCGATTGGGAGACGCTGCCCTACGACCACTTCTCGCCGCATCAGGATCTGGTGTCGGAGCGCCTGTCGGCACTGTATCGCACGTCGCGCGGCGAGTGCGACGTGCTGGTCGTGGCCGTCACCACCGCGCTGTATCGGCTGGCCCCGCCGTCGTACCTCGCTGCCTTCACGTTCTTTCTCACGCAGCGCGAAAAGCTCGACGTCGACGGGTTGCGCGCGCAATTGGCACTGGCCGGCTACACGCACATGACGCAGGTGGTATCGCCCGGCGAGTTCAGCATCCGCGGCGGGCTGATCGACCTTTTCCCGATGGGCTCGCCGCTGCCCTATCGCATCGATCTATTCGACACCGAGATCGAGAGCATCAAGACCTTTGACGTCGACTCGCAGCGCACGCTGTATCCGGTGCAGAACGTGCGCCTGCTGCCGGCGCGCGAATTTCCGCTGGACGACGCCGGCCGCACGCGCTTTCGCACGCGCTTCCGCGAAGTGTTCGAAGGCGATCCATCGAAGTCCGCGCTGTACAAGGATATCTCGCAAGGCGTCGTGCCCGGCGGCATCGAGTACTACCTGCCCCTCTTCTTCGAGCACACCGCCACGCTGGCCGACTACCTGCCGCCCTCCGCGATCGTCGCGCTGCACGGCGACATCGACGGGGCCGTCGATCATTTCTGGCAGGACACCGAGTCGCGCTATCGGCTGCTGCGCGGCGACAAGGCGCGGCCGCTGCTGCCGCCCACCGAGCTCTTCCTGCCACAGGATGCCTTCAACGGCGCGATCAAGCCATATGCGCGACTGGTGATGCTGCGCGAGGGACAGGGACCGACCGCGCCGCTGCCCTCGGTGCAGGTGGACCGTCGCGCACCTGATCCGCTGGCGCTGCTCAAGCGCTTCCTGGCGGCGACGAAGGACAAGGTGGCCATCGTCGCGGAAAGCCCCGGCCGGCGCGAAACGATGCAGCAGTACTTCGCCGAATACGGCGTGATGCCCACGCTGGTCGAATCGTTTGCCGACATCCTGGCTGCGAGCGGGCGCGTCCTGCTGGCCGCGGCGCCGTTGATGTCGGGATTCAGCTGGACCGGCGGCAAGCTGGCCTTCGTCACCGAGGCCGAATTGTACGCGGGCGTGGTCCGCCGCAGTGCGCGCGAAGCGGCCAAGCGCTCCAATGTCGACGCGATGGTGCGCGACCTGTCCGAGGTGCGCATCGGCGATCCGGTGGTGCACGAGCAGCATGGCATCGGGCGCTATCTCGGCCTGGTCACACTCGATCTGGGCGACGGCGCCAACGAGTTCCTGCAACTGGTCTACGCCAACGATGCCAAGCTCTACGTCCCGGTTTCCAATCTGCACCTGATCAGCCGTTACAGCGGCGCCTCGCCCGAGGCGGCCCCGCTGCACGAGCTGGGCAGCGGGCAGTGGGAAAAGGCGAAGAAGAAGGCCGCGGAGCAGGCGCACGACACGGCCGCGGAACTGCTCAACATCTATGCGCAGCGCGCTGCCCGCAAGGGCCATGCGTTCAGCTTCAAGCCGCATGACTACGAGGCCTTTGCGGAAGGCTTTGGCTTCGAGGAAACGGGCGACCAGGCCGCCGCCATCGAGGCCGTGATCAATGACATGACGGCCGGCCGGCCGATGGACCGTCTCGTTTGCGGCGACGTCGGCTTCGGCAAGACCGAAGTGGCGCTGCGCGCAACGTACGTCGCGCTGGCCGACGGCAAGCAGGTGGCGCTTCTGGTCCCCACCACGCTGCTGGCGGAACAACACTTCCAGACCTTCTCGGATCGCTTCTCCGACCTGCCGGTGCGCATCGCGGAGCTGTCGCGCTTTCGCTCGGGCAAGGAAACCAAAGTTGCGATCGAGGGCCTCGCCGCCGGCACCATCGATCTCGTGATCGGCACCCACAAGCTGCTGCAGCCCGACGTCAAGTTCAGGAACCTGGGGCTGGTGATCATCGACGAGGAGCATCGCTTTGGCGTGCGGCAGAAGGAATTGCTGAAGCGCCTGCGTGCGGAAGTGGACGTGCTGACCCTCACCGCCACGCCGATTCCACGCACGCTGGCGATGTCGCTCGAGGGGATCCGCGATTTTTCGGTGATTGCCACCGCGCCACAGCGACGGCTGTCGATCAAGACCTTCGTCGCCAGCTATTCGCCGGGCATCGTGCGCGAGGCGGCGCTGCGCGAATTGAAACGCGGCGGCCAGATCTACTTCCTGCACAACGAAGTGGACACCATTGCCACGCGCGCGGAAACACTTGCCAGGCTGCTGCCGGAGGCGCGCATCGCGGTGGCGCACGGGCAGATGCCCGAGCGCGAACTGGAACAGGTGATGCGCGATTTCTACCAGCAGCGCGTCAACCTGCTGCTGTGCTCGACGATCATCGAGACCGGCATCGACGTTCCCACCGCCAACACGATCATCATGGATCGCGCCGACAAGTTCGGCCTGGCGCAGCTGCACCAGCTGCGCGGACGGGTCGGCCGGTCGCACCACCAGGCCTACGCCTACCTGTTGACGCCGCCCGCCGATGCGCTGTCGGCGCAGGCGAAGAAGCGGCTCGAGGCGATTCAGATGATGGAGGACCTGGGCTCCGGCTTCTACCTCGCGATGCATGATCTGGAAATCCGCGGCGCCGGCGAGGTACTGGGCGACTCGCAATCCGGCGAAATGCAGCAGGTGGGCTTCCAGCTCTACAACGACATGCTGCGCCGTGCAGTGTCGGCGATGAAGGCGGGCCGCGTGCCCGATCTCACGGAGCCGCTGGGCGTCACCACCGAGATCAACCTGCACGTGCCGGCGCTGCTGCCGGAAAAATACTGCAACGATGTGCACGAGCGCCTCGTGTTGTACAAGCGGTTGGCCACGGTCGAATCGCTCGACGAACTCGACCGCCTGCAGGAGGAGTTGGTCGACCGCTTCGGACCCACGCCCGAGCCCACGCAGGCGCTGCTGGCCTGCCACCGCCTGCGGCTGACCGGCATGCCGCTCGGCGTGACCAAGATCGATTCCGGACCCGAGCGCACCAGCATCCAGTTCATCAAGCACCCACCCTTCGACGCTGGTGCGCTGATCCTGCTGGTGCAGAAGGACGGCCGCATCCGCTTCGCTGGCCCGGACCGCCTGCGGATCGAGCGCGCCGCGCCATCACTGGCGGAGCGGGTCACGCTGGTGAAGGAATTCCTCGGCCGCCTGCAGCCATCCGTGTGAACCCGCCCCGGTAACCATGGACACCCACGGACTGCCGCCGCAAATGCACGTCTTCGTGCGCGACTGGCTCTCTGCCAACAACATCGTGCTGCGCAGTCGCGATGGTCACACGCTGATCGATTCCGGCTACGGCAAGTACAGCGCGCTGACATTGGCGCT
>JANNKR010000220.1:0-21319 GCA_031396395.1 Betaproteobacteria bacterium | reverse complement strand
GCCGAAGGCCAGGTCGAACGGATGGACCATCGCCGAGACGTGCTTAGTGGTGACCACCACCTCGGCAAAGCGGAACGTTTCGCCGTGGCGCTGATAGCGGGCGATGTGACTGTCCTTGCGCCACGCGTTGGCGATGTAGAGGTCGTCGCCGATCAGTTCGAAGGCACGGGCAATGTGCAGCGGATGCGCCTTGGGCGACGGGTCGAGCAGCAGCGGATGCGCCTTCCGCGGCGTGCCGTCATCCTCGAAGACGCCGATGTTCTCGACGCCGGCCTTGCCCTCACCCCGATAGCTGATCCACCACACGATAGTATCGCTCCAATGATGCGGCGTTTGCCGCTGACGTGGGCCGGAAGCGCGCTCCGGCCACGCGCCTCGCCCAGCATCGGCCCATTGCAATCAACGCTTTCGATCGCGCTCGGCAGCACGAAATTGTAGTCGAGATTCGCCCTCATCGCCCAGTCGGCGACCCGGTCGAACGTATGGTAGGCGCCGCCAGCCGCTACCGCTGTCCGGTCAACGTGTCGGGCACCGACGCCGAGTTGGAACGGCACGACAACTGCAAGGCGCTTTGTTCGCTACCGCACTGAGACGGCGTCGCCATCCGGACCACACTACGAAGCTCGCCTGCACCCCGCGAACACGCCTGCCATCACCGGACCCATTCCACTTGCAAACGCTTGAACACCGCAGGCAGATTGACGGACTCCGGTTCTTTGCGTTCCTGCCCGTGTTTCTGGTCCACAGCGATGTCGCGCGATTCTGGTGGGGCAGCTATGGCGTCTCCCTGTTCTTTGTGATCAGCGGATTCCTGATCACCCGCATCCTGCTCGCCTTCGAGAACCAACCACGCAAGCAGGTGCTCAAGAATTTCTATGCACGGCGCGCATTGCGGATCTTTCCCGCCTATTACCTCGTGTTGGGGATTGCGGCAGCGACGGTTGGCATTGCCTATCTTCCCGTCTATCTACTCTACGTGATGAACTGGGGGATCTTTTTCTACACCTGGATCCGGCCTGAACTCGTGGACATGGCCTGGGAACCCACGCGGATGTATGGCATCCACTTCTGGTCGTTGTGCGTCGAAGAGCAGTTCTACCTGATCTTTCCGCTGCTGTTCCTGTTCCTCCGGCCGGGGCGTGCGCGTCTCAACTGGCTGCTGGCGCTGTGGGGGGCCAGCATCGGCGTTCGGCTGCTCTGCGCCGCGTTCATCCCCAAATCAGCGTACGGGCTGATTCCACTGGTGTGCGGCGAGTATCTGGTCGCGGGCGCGGTCGGCGCTGTGTTGTTTGCTGACAATTCCGCTGCCGCGGAAAAGATCCGCGCGGCCGCTCGGCAGTGGATGTTCCCGGCCGGCCTCACGCTGGTGATAGCCTTGTTTGTGCTGTTTCCGCCGGAGACACCGTCGATCGACCACGTCATGCACCCACCACCCATGCAAACACCGCTGGCGCTGGCGTTCCTGGCAATGGTGCTGGGATTGTGGCAGACGGAAAGCCGCTGGGTGCTCGGCTTCTTCAACTTCGCACCCTTTCGTTTCCTCGGCAGGATCAGCTACGGCCTCTACCTCATCCACCTGTTCATGTGGCCGCTGACGGATTGGCTCGCCGCGCGCTCATCCTTGATACGCGAGCTGCCTCCGTTTGCGGTGCGCCTCGGCTTGACGATTTTGCTGGCGACCGCAATGTGGCATCTCGTCGAGGCGCCATGCCTGAAGCTCAAGGCACGGTTCCACTATTGACGACGCATCCCGCCGCCTGCAGGTCGTTCAAGGCGGGCACGCGCAGGATGTCGCCTTGGCCTTGCCCGCCGGCGGCGGCGGGCTGGCTGTCTTGAGGCCAGTGCGGCGCGCACCCACGATATTGAACAACGACAGGTCGATGGCATCGGCCATCGCCTTGTAACCGGCATCGTTGGGGTGCAGATTGTCGCCACTGTCGTACGCGGGACGCAGCGCGGCCGGATTGGCGGGGTCGCGCACCGCCTTGTCGAAGTCGATGACCGCGTCGTAAGCTTTGCTGGTCCGGATCCAATGGTTGACCGCCTGGCGCGTGACCTCGCCACCCGGCGTGTAGTAGACCCCCGGCAGGTATGCCTGGAACGGCGTGAGGGTCCCGCCGTAGACCTTCAGGCCCATCGCATGGGCCCGCTCGATGATCTGCCGATGCGCGGCGATGATCTCGTCGGCCGGCGCGGCTAAAGGAATCCCGATGTCGTTGATTCCGGCCAGTACGATCAGGTAGCGCGCGCCTGGCTGCACCAGCACATCGCGATCTAGGCGCGCCGACGCGTTGGTGCCGACCGTGTCATGCAGAAGCCGGTTGCCGCTGATGCCGGCGTTCAGCACGGCGACCTTGCCGCCGCCCGGCTGCGCGCGCAACCGCTCGGCGAGACGATCCGGCCAGCGCTTGTTGGCGTCCGGCGTCGAGTTCACCCCGTCAGTGATCGAGTCGCCGAGCGTGACAATGACCCTCGTTGGCGCAGACGCGCGCACATCGACACCACTGAGAAAGTAATACGACTGCGTGGTGGAGGCTGTCGGCAGTGAATCGGCGCCGGTGAAATCGCCTCCCGGCGAGACATAGGTGGTCTGCAACCCCAGCAAATGCGTGGTCGCAGCGAGCGCACTCCCGGAAAGGTAGATGCTCACTGCCACGTCGCCGCGATCGGGCACCTTCAGATGGACCGGGTCGCTGATGGCCAGGGCGCCAACCGGAATCGTCGTGGACTCCGATCCGTTGAACGTCAGCACCCGGTCGCTGCCTGCGACGATCGACGCACCGGCGCTGTGCAGTCCCACCCTCGCCGCGCCGATACGCAGAGCTTCCGCGCCGTAGGCGTTGGAAAGACGCACGCGCACCAGTCCGCCGCCGACGCTGACGCGCACGACCTGGCGAATGGTTTGGCCATCGAGAGCGACAGCAATCCGCGCGGCCTGCGGGCTCGCACTCCAGGTGCCCACCCAGGAGCCAGCATTGCTCGCGTCCCCGGCCATCGAAACAGGGGCAGTCGCGATAGCCGCAACGGCCAGCATGGTTCCGGCGACGACAGCTAGCAGTCGCCGGTAAACCGGAACTTCATTCCTCAAGCCGATAGCGCGGGTCGACGCATCGTCGCGCAACAAATGCAACAAGGGGGGCGGTGCCAAGGTGGATTCTCCTTTCGACGCGACGGGCGACCAAGGTCGCCGCCCCGCAGGCGGAGCGCAACGAGCGACCACCGCCACATCTTCCCTCGCGCGCAGTGCGCCGTATGTTCGGCATCGAACATTGGCCGTGGATGCGGGCGGATTTGACCACGCTGCCACGGACTTTCACACGAATTGACCGTGCGCGCGTACTGCCGGGGCACCTGCCCGCGCGACGCGGGTTCTGTTCGATAGCGTACAGACCGCAGAGGTGCCACCGACTACGCTTGCGTTGCCAGTCACCAAGGGAGTGCGCATGCCTACGCTTATCCGTCGAATCCGTCGAAGTTCCACCCGGTAGCCGGACGGACCATCGCAATGACCCTTCAGCTTCGCCCAGGATTCGCCATCAACGAAGTGGCGCCGATCCCGGTCAGTCACGCAAGGAAAGGCGGTCTCCACCCTGTCGGTGGCGTCGAGGATCCCCTGTCGGGTGCTGAAATCGTGTACCCGCGATGGTCGGGTTCGGGCGTCGTCAACCTGCGCGAACTCGGGACGCCGGCATCGAACCGGGTTCTTCCGGAGGCCCGGTCGGGCACGCGGGGCAATCATTCGAACCTGGTGGACTGCCTGCGCGGTCTGGCAGTGAACCGCCCCGGCGAGACGGCATTCGCGCATCGGATCGAAGGCGGCACGGCGCAAGTATCGCTGACCTACGCGCAGCTGGACCAGCGCGCCCGGGCCATCGCCGCGAACTTGCAGGAAATGCGGCTCGCGGGGCACAACATCGTGCTTGCCTACCCGCCCGGCCTCGACTTCATCGCCGGGTTCTTCGGCGTGCTCTACGCCGGCTGTGTTGCGGTGCCCGCCTACCCGCCCAGGAAGCGAACGATGGATAGCTTCCTGGCGCTGGCCCTTGATGCGAGCGCACCTGTGGTTCTCAGTACCATGGCCACGCTCGCCCATATGCGTGCGGTCACCGATCGGCGCACGGAGATCCGCTGGATTGCCACCGACGAGATCGCCGACGCGCGCGCTGAAAGCTGGACCGGGCACGATCCGGCCCCCGGGATGTTGGCGATGATCCAGTACACGTCAGGCTCCACCAGCCGGCCCAAGGGCGTGATGCTCAGCCACGCCAATCTCGTCGCTAACGCGCATGCCATCAGCGACGCCTTCGCCGTCGGTCGCGACACGAAGGCAGTCTTCTGGCTGCCTGCGTGCCACGACATGGGGTTGATCGGCGGCGTCCTCGCGCCGGTCTACTGCGGCATTCCCAACACCATTCTCGCACCGGCGATGTTCGTGCAGGATCCATTCCTCTGGCTCGATACGATCAGCCGGTCGCGCGCGACGGTTTCCGGCGGGCCCAACTTCGCCTACGACCTTTGTGTGCGCAAGATCACGGGCGAGCAGCGCGCGTCGCTTGACCTTTCCTCGTGGTCCGTCGCATTTATCGGCGCCGAGGCCGTCGAGCCCGCGACGCTGGCGCGATTCGCCGAGGCCTTCGGGCCGTGTGGATTCCGGCCCTCTTCGTTCTTCCCCTGCTACGGCCTGGCCGAGGCGACCCTGATGGTCACCGGACCCGAGGCAGGCAGCGGTGCCACGGTGCGCGCATTCAGTGACGACGCCATGGCGCGCAATTGTGTCCAGCCGGTGCCCGACGCTACCCCAGGCGCCCGCACCCTGGTCGGCTGTGGCGCACCCGTCGGATCGTTGCGCGTGTCCATCGTCGAGCCTGAGACCGGCAAACCCGCGGCGTCCAACCGCATTGGCGAAATCTGGGTCGCCGGCGATTCCATCGGCAAGGGCTACTGGCGCAATCCCGGGAAATCCGCGGGGACGTTTCAGGCACGACTTGGCGATGGTGGGAATGTTGCCTTCCTGCGAACGGGCGATCTGGGCTTCATGCACGACCAGCAGCTCTATATCACCGGCAGAATCGACGACCTCATCATCGTGCGCGGGCTCAATCATCATCCGCAAGACATCGAAGCCACCGCGCGCCAATGCCACCCGCTGCTTGCCGCCGGCCTCGGCGCCGCCATCGCCTGCAAGGACCACGGCGCGCAGCGCCTGGTGCTCGTGCACGAAGTCACCCGCGACGGTTCTGTCGATCTGGCCCCGGTCATCAGTGCGGTCCGCGCCGCAGTGCTCGAGGAACACGGCATTGCCCTCGATGCCGTCGTCCTCATCCGCGCCGGCACCATCGCCAAGACTTCCAGCGGCAAGGTCCAACGCCACGCCGTATGCGCCGCATTCCTTGCCAGCGAACTGAAGCCCCTCGCCCGGCACGATGCGCGGCCCGGGTTCACATCTGCGGTTACTGCGCCGCAGCCACCGGCTGCGATGGAGTGCGCCGCATTTGCCGCCGTGTGCCAGCACGCGCTCGCCATGTCGCGTACCGGGCTCGCCGATGTCTCACCGGACACGCCCATCGAGGCCCTCGGACTCGATTCGCTGCAGCGTGTCGAGCTCGTTGCCGCGCTGGACAAGAGCTTCGGGCGACATCTGCCGGATACGGTCTACAGCCATGCATCGACGCTCGGCGATCTCGCCGTCGCCGTGCAGAAGCACCTGATCGACCATCCCCATTTTCCCGTGCCCGCGCGTGCGGTTCCGCCGGAGCATTACGACGTGGCGCAGTTCCCCGAATACCTGGAATTGAAGCGCCACAAGCGCATGCTGCTGGCGGTCACCGCAACGAACCCGTATTTTCGGGTGGACCAGGGCGCCGACGCGACGACACAGGACGCGCCGGGCCTCGCCCACATCGAGGGCCGGTCGCTTACCAACTTCTGTGCCTACGACTATGTCGGGATGGCCCATGACCCGGAGGTCATCGCGGCCACCAAGAGCGCGATCGATCGCTACGGCACTGGCGCGGGCGCCAGCCGTCTCGTCTCCGGCGAAAAACAGATCCATCGCGACCTTGAGCAGGCGCTCGCCGCATTCATCGGCACGCCAGCAGCAATCGTCCTCGTGTCCGGGCACGCGACCAACGTCACGACCATCGGACATCTGATGGGGCCAGGGGACCTGATCGTCCACGACGTCCTGGCGCACAACTCGATTCTCCAAGGCGCGCGGCTCTCCGGCGCCACCTGCCGCGGATTTGCCCACAACGACTGGCGCGCTCTCGACGTCCTCCTGTCGGGCATCCGCCACAGCTATCGCCGCGTGCTCATCGCGATCGAAGGCGTCTACAGCATGGATGGCGATTATCCTGACCTGGCGCACTTCGTCGACATCAAGGAACGGCATCAGGCGATGCTCTATGTCGACGAGGCCCATTCGCTCGGGACCATGGGCAGGACCGGGCGTGGCCTGGCCGAACACGCGGCCATCGCGCCGTCCAGTGTCGACGTGTGGATGGGCACCCTGTCCAAATCGCTGGCCAGTTGTGGCGGCTACATTGCGGGCTCCGCCGAGCTGATCGAATACCTCAAATACACGGCGCCCGGATTCGTCTACAGCGTCGGCATTTCGCCTCCGAACGCCGCGGCGGCACTGGCCGCGCTGACGATCCTGCAACGCGAGCCGCAGCGCGTATTGCGGCTGCGCACGTTGTCGAGCCTGTTCCTCAGGCTTGCGGGCGAACGCGGGCTCGATACCGGTGCTGCCGGCGGAACGCCGGTGATCCCGATCATCGTCGGCAACTCGGTGCGGTGCCTGCTGCTCGCGCGCGCACTGGTGCGTCGCGGCATCAACGTCCAGCCGATCATCCACCCGGCCGTCCCCGAGCACGCCACGCGGCTGCGGGTATTCATCACCGTCAATCACACCGAGTCGCTTGTCCGCAGCACCGTCGATGCGATCGCCGTGGAACTTGCCAAGCTCTAGCACGGCCAGTTTGTCCGAATTCTGTCAGCGAACTCCATCATCATGCCGAACGCCGAAGCCGCCATCGTGGTGGACAAGCTCTCCAAGCACTACGGCACATTCAGGGCCGTCGACGACATCTCGTTCACCGTCAAGTCGGGCGAGGTGTTCGCGTTCCTCGGACCCAACGGTGCGGGCAAAAGCACGACGGCCGAGATGATCGAGACCATTCGCGTGCCGACCTCGGGCAAGGTGCTGGTGCTCGGGATGGACGTCACCAAGCACAAACCCGAAGTGGTCCGCCGGATCGGCGTGCTGCCGCAGAACTTCGCCTCGTTCGATCGCATCACGGTGCGCGAGACGCTGCAGTACTACGCCCGCGTGTTCGGATCCGCCGCCGATATCGACGCGCTGATGGAACTCACCGACCTGCGTGACAAGTCCGCGGCCCTGTTCAACACGCTCTCCGGCGGCCTCAAGCAACGCCTCGGGATTGCCGTCGCGCTGATCTGCGACCCCGAAATCGTCTTCCTCGACGAACCCACGACCGGGTTGGATCCGCACGCCCGACGTCAGGTCTGGAACGTGCTCAAGGGGCTGAAGGACCGCGGGAAAACGATATTCCTCACCACCCACTACATGGAAGAGGCTGAACTGCTGGCCGATACGGTTGCGATCATCGCCAAGGGACGGATCGTTGCCATCGACTCGCCGGCCAAACTCACTGAGGACCATGCCGAGCGGATGCAGGTAACGTTGATGGCAATCGACGTGGCCGCCATGGACCCGATCAGGAAGCTCGGTTTCTGCCCGGTCGCGGACGGCGACGACGCCATCGGTGTCCCGGTCAAGGCGCCCGATGATGTTCGTCGCATCCTCGAGGCCATCGAACGGTGCGGACTGGCGCCAGGCGGTCTCGACGTGCGCAAGCCCAACCTCGAAGCGGTGTTCCTGAAGCTGACGGCCGAGCCTCCCGGGACCGTTGCCACGGATCGCGCCCCATGACGCCGCGAATCATCGCCGCCAATCTCGGCGTGCGGCTCAAGAGCTTCTATCGCGAGCGCTCGGCGATGTTTTTCACCTTCGCCTTTCCGGTGATCCTCGTGCTCGTGTTCGGCACGATCTTCACCAAGCCCGAGCATCTCAACCTGGACCTCCCGGTGCAGGACAACAGCAACAGCAAAGCATCGGCGCGGCTCCTCGAAGAACTTGCCATTGGCGAAGCGTTCAAGGTCAGGGCGGTACCGCCCGGCGTCGATGCCACGCAGTACGCCAAGGAACATGGGCTGAACCTGCTGCTGGTGATCCCCCAGGACTTCGAGGCCCTGCAGTTGCGCCGCGGCGCCGGCCCGCGCACAGGCGACGCGGTCGCGCTCGACTACGTGTACGACCCGAGCTCGACCGCGGTGAACACCAAGATCCAGCTGCTGGATGGCATCGTGGCGGCGGCCAACCAGAAGGCAACGGGACAGCCGCCGGCAACCAAGCTCGTCGCGACGTCGATCCTGCCGGAACGCTACCGCTTCATCGACTTCTTCGTCCCCGGCATCATCGCGATGGCGATCATGACCTCGTGCCTGTCGAACGCGCTCAACATGAACGCGGAACTGCGCCAGAAGGGCATCCTCCGCAAGCTGGCCACGACACCGATCACGCGCGCCGACTGGCTTGCCTCGAGCATCGTTTTCCAGCTCATCCTGTCGGTCATTTCGACCATCGCCATCCTGCTGGTCAGCTATTTCGCGTTCGACGTCCAGCTGCATCTCGGGATATGGCTGCCGCTGATCGTGGTCGTCGAGGTCATCGCCTTCGTCGGCATCGGGATGCTGCTCACGCCGTTCGCCCGCGAGGCTGAAAGCGCATCCGCGGTCGCCAACGCCTTCCTGTTTCCAATGATGTTCCTGTCCGGCACATTCTTCCCGGTGGAAATGATGCCGTCGTACCTGCAGTCGTTTGCAAAGCTGCTGCCGCTCTACTACGTGAACGAGGCGCTGCGTTCCGCGATGATCTTTGTCGACGACGCTGCCACCTTGCGGTCCTTCGGCGTCACTGCCGCATTCGCCGCGGTCGTGTTCGTCAGCGGCACGTTTCGGACGCGGTGGGACGAGAACACATGAATGCCACCGGTCCAGTCGAGCACGAACGTTTGAGCGCGCAGCGGGATGGCCTTCCTTTGCGCGCCGGGAAACGCATCCTGTTCATATGCGGCTCGATGAACCAGACGACGCAGATGCATCAGGTCTCGCGTCACCTGCAGGAATACCAGCAGGCGTTCACACCTTTCTACTGCGATGGCATGCAGGAAGCGATGCGGCGGCTGCATCTGCTGGAATTCACGATCATCGGCGCCAAGCTGGCGGACCGCTGCCTGCAGTACCTGCGCGCGGCGTATCTCGCCATCGACTACCAGGGACGGCGCGGCCCCTACGATCTCGTCGTCACCTGCTCCGATGTCTTCGTGCAGAAGAACATCCGCGGCCAAAAGGTGGTGCTGGTGCAGGAAGGCATCACCGATCCCGAGACCTCGGCCTTTCGCCTCGTGCAGCGGTACCGCCGCCTGCCGCTGTGGATCGCCGGTACCGCCGCGACCGGCCTCTCCGACGCCTATCGCGCCTTCTGCGTGGCCAGCGACGGCTATCGCGACCTGTTCGTACGCAAAGGAGCGCAGGCCGCGAAGATTGTCGTCACCGGCATCCCCAACTTCGATCATTGCGCGCGTTATCGCGACAACACGTTCCCGCACCGGCACTACGTCCTCGTCTGCACGTCGCCACTGCGCGAGGTCTTCCGCGGTGAGGACAGGCCCGCGTTCCTCCGCCATGCCGTGGCGATTGCCAACGGCCGTCCGCTGATCTTCAAGTTCCACCCCAATGAAGACATGACACGGGCCGAGAGGGAAGTGCGGCAGTATGCGCCGGGGGCGCTGACGTTCAGGGACGGCAGCGCGGAGGAGATGATCGCCAATTGCGACGTGCTGATCACCCGGTACTCGTCCACCGCGTTCGTCGGCCTGGCGCTCGGCAAGGAAACGCATTCAGACTTTCCGGCGGATGACCTGCAACGGCTGATGCCGGTGCAGAACAATTCCGCTGCCGCGAATATCGCGGACGTGTGCCGGCGCGTCCTCGGCGATGGGCAGTTTCGTTGAGCTCGGGAGTCACCGTCAAGGCAGTCACGACGTGGCGGGACCGGTGGCGGTTTCAGCGGCTGCCATGGACGATCTACGCGAAAGACGCCAACTGGGTACCGCCGATCCTCTCGAAGGAGCGCCTGCTGCTGGGCTGGGGACGCCATCCCTTCTTCGATCATGCGGAGATGGTGACGCTGCTGGCCGAACGCGATGGCAGGGTCGCCGGGCGCATCGCGGTTTTCGTCAACGACATCCACAACGCCAAGTACGACGAAAAGCGCGGGTTCTTTGGCTTCTTCGAATGCATCGACGACCTGTCGGTCGCGCACGCGCTCTTCGATGCCGGTCGTGACTGGCTGATGCAGCGCGGCATGACCGATTGGCGCGGACCGGTCAATCCGTCCCTCAACTACACCTGCGGCCTGCTGATCGAAGGCTTCACCAGTCCGCCCGTGTTCCTGATGACCTACAACCCCCCGTACTACGCGGCGCTGATCGAAGGGTGTGGATTCGCCAAGGCCCAGGACATGTACGCCTACGAGATGGACGTGGCGCTGCTGGCGAAACTCGTCACGCGCTACAAGCCCGCGGTCATGTCGGCGCTGGAAGGCGACGATCTGACCGTGCGCCGGTTCGACCGGTCGCACCTGGCCGCGGAAATCAGGACCTTTCTCGACATCTACAACCGTGCGCTCGATGGCACCTGGGGCTTCACCCCGCTGCAGCCGGGCGAGGTCAAGCATATCGCTGCGGAAATGGGAAGCATCATCGCGCCGGAATTCACGGCCTTCGCCATGGTGGACGGCAAGGCCGTCGGGGTCGTGCTGGCACTGCTCGACTACAACCAGATCATCCGCAAGCTCGACGGCCGGTTGCTGCCGTTCGGCATCTTCAGGCTCCTCTGGGGCCGCAAGCGGATCAACGTCGCGCGCACGATGGCGATGACGATGGTGCCCGGGTACCAGCAATCGGGCCTCGGCATCGTGCTGCTGGATCGTCTCGTCGAAGCCGCCAAGCCTTGGGGTCTAAAAAGCTGGGAATTTTCCTGGGTGCTCGAGAGCAACGACAGCTCACGCGGCACGCTCGAGCGGGCTGGCACGAAGCTGGCCAAGACCTATCGCATCTACGACCGGGCGCTGTAGGCGCGAGGCAATCCTGTCGCGCCGGCGCCGCGGTCCGGACCGCCGCAGCGTTGGCTGCGGCGCTACGCCGGTTTGCTCAAACCCAGTGCGCGTCGCGGTACCACTGCGCGGTTTCGCGGATGCGATCGGCGAGCGGAGCCGCTGGCAACCAGCCCAGTTGCTGCCGGGCTTTTGCGGACGAGCACAACCACGAACCGGCAAGGATCTCGCGGACCTTGTCGCGGCCGACCCAGCCCGCGCGCCCGCGGAGTCGCGACATGACATCGCCAGCCAGGCCGATGGTCCGCAGCGACCAGGCGGGCAAATGGAGCACGCGTGGCTGCGGCTGGCCGAACGCATGCGCGATCGCGTAGCCGAGTTCGACCGTTGCAATGTCTTCGGCAGCAGCGAAGTAGATGCCGTGTCCGGCAACACCTGGCAGCAGGCGCTCGCCCTGCTCCGCGGCAAGGACCAGGCACTCGACGAGATCGCTCACGGCGACGAGCGCAACACGGCTGTCCCCGGCCCCAACGACGACATGCAGGCCCGCCCGGGCGATGGGCCTGAACACCTCGAGCATGCCGCGGTCGCCGGCGCCGAACACAACGCACGGCCGAACCACCGTGATCGGCACCCTTTCGGCGTACCGCAGGGCCACCAGCTCGCCCGCATGCTTGCTGCGACCGTAGTTCGAGATCGGCGCCGCCGCGTCGCCCTCGACCAGGGGGCTCGCCTCCGCGGGTCCGGCCGCAGCGAGCGACGAGACCAGCACGAGAGCAGGAGGGTCGGATTGGTCGCAGCAGGCATGCGCAACGGCCTCGACGCAGCCAACGTTCACCCGTACGAATTCATGCGGGTCCATCGCCCTGGTCAGTCCTGCGAGGTGAAACACATAGCGCGCCTTTGACGAAGCGATGCCGTGCGCGACTGCCGCGCGATCGGCGATGTCGCAGGGAACGATCCGGGCACCCGCCAATCGCAGGTCATCGACGCGCGATGTCGCGCGCGTGAGACAGGACACTTGGGCGCCGAGTGCGCTCAGCCGGCGAACGAGGTGCCCGCCGATGAATCCGCTCGCGCCCGTGACGAGAACGGATTGACCCGAGATGGATGTCATGCGCGAAGTCCCGGGCGCGCGTCAGCCGCCCAGCATTGCCTTCTTCAGGTGTCCCTGCGCCGGCTTGTCGCCCAGCCAGATCCGGGTGAGCGCCCGGTTGAACGCCTCGCCCGCGATCACGCCCCGCGGCTCGCCGTTAAGGGCAACCTTCGTCGCACCATCGACAAAATCCATGGTGATGACGTCCTTGTTCTTCACATCCACGTTATTGAACGCCCGCAGGATGCGCACGAGTTCATCCGTGTGCGCCTTGACCGCCACCACGTCGACGGGTGAATTGTTGTCGTTGATGCCGCCGATCAAGGCGCCGACCAGCTGGTCGGCAGTCAGATCGCGCAGCAGGTTCATCTGGATCCGGCGCGGACCCTGCGCCAGCACGCCTGCGAGATCGCCGGCTTGCCTGGGCACGTACAAGCTCCCGACGTAGACCCGGAAGATCACCTTGTAGTACGTGCCGGCACCATTCAGCACCAGCGCCTGTCCACCCACCGACGTCTTGTCGGGAACCATCACGCCGCTCACTTCGGCGGCGAAGGCTGGCGCCCCGAGGAACAAAGCGAATGTCATGCAAACCAACCTGCGCATCAGGATGCTCCTTGCAGCTGCGCGCGCGACATCCTTGCCGGATGGGAAATGAAACGTTGCGACGTGCCTGTCGGCCCAGCCTAGCATGGGGTTGGCAGAACCCGTCCTTACGATCGAGCCAGCCGGCGTGCTGCGCCGACACCCACCAGGCTGAGCCCCGAACCGGCCCGTCCGGCCGAGCGCCGGACCACGCCATAGCGAAGCCGCCGCGCCACGTGTGACGCTCACCAGCAGTTCGCCAGGTCCCCTCCATTGCGGACCCAGAACCGGGTCGTTGGCGGGAGGCTGCCGACGCCGGTGACCTGGTACTTGAACGTCGATTCCTCAGCGTCGGTCATCTTCCACCCGTCGCCCAGCTGACTCCGGCAGACCTGATCGGCGACGGCGACGGAGAGGAGTTCGGTGCCGCGCACTGGCGCCGTCAACGCAAGCCGGCGCGCCCATGGCGACTGCGGTGGGTGCGACCCATCGGCTTTCGAGCACAGCACTGGCAGCGACGCCCGACACGCGGTGGTGCCTTTCGGGTCGTTGCACGGCTTGCCGGCCGTCTCGCGCGGCATGCCGTGACAGGCCACGGTAGTGCTGCCCGCCGGCGTTTCCTTTGCATCTGTCGTAGCGACGACACCCCAGGACGTTCCCATACGGTCCGGGTCCGGGGGTCGTGCGCGCGCAATGCCGCTGGCGGCTCGTTGCAGCGCGCCGCTGTCGCCAGCGTCGCATCCGATCACCGGCGCGACGAGCGCGTGGTCGGTGATGCAGGCTCCATCGCGCGCCCAGACGACATTGAATCTGGTGTTGGCGTACTCGAACCGCGCCGTGACAACGCGGCCCGGACGAAGGTTATAGGTTGCAGTCATCCCCGGATCCCTCTCGACGGTTCCTTTGTCGCCCGTAACGATGCGGTCCGGGTCCTCGGCGGTTGCCCGCTCGGCCAGGTCCTTCGTTGCCGCTGCGCGCATCCGCTCGACGCTGCGCCGGAACAGCGTCTCGCGAGCGGCGCGAATCTGTACTGCAGTCATGGCCTTGAATGGAGCAACGACAAGCCGCTGGCCGTCCCATTCAATCGTCCTGCCCTGCTGCGGGTCGACGACCTGACGGCCGAGCAGGTAGGGATGCGGGGTGGCCGCCTCCACGCACTCGTCGTATGGCTGGTGACAGTCCTGCAGCGACGCCGCCGGTGCCCCCGCTTGAGGTGCGTAGTCCTGCAGGCGCTCATAACCACGAGGGCCGGTTCTTGCCGGCGCCGGAAAGCTCAGCACGCGACCGGGCTTCCCCGAACTGCGATCGAACTCGTGGATCTGCACCGACTCGGGCCGCTGCGTCGTGATGTCGCCGCGCCAGAGGTTGCTGGAGGTCGCTGTTGTCTGCGTGCCGTGCTCGACGAGGACGAGCAGCGTCTTCCCGTCAGCCGATAGCCCGGCATCCTGGACGACCCCGTAGAGCCCGTCCCGCTGGGCGCACCCCGATGCCGACATCAGCGCCAGCAGTGCCGCCAAGACGACCCCGTTGGCAAGGCACCGGGAGTCTCGCCGATGGCACCCGATCGTCGCGCCGCCACAGCCCGCATTGCTGCCAACAGCGCAATCGCATAGGCGTTGCACAATGCGCTCCAGTAGCGGCTCCGCGGAATGCTCTGTGATCGGCCTGCATTGCATGAGTGCCAGTGTACGTGACGTGATCTGCCTGATGGGAAATGACGACGCCACCGCAATGATGTCGCGCACGCCATGAGCGCCCGCTCCCGCAGCCCTTGGCGGATTGGGTTAGGTCGGCGCGGGGAAGGATCGATGCAAAAACCGATTGTCGAAACGCCCCGCGATTCGATACAATGATCGGTTCCCCTCGGACCCCGCTGCGCTGGCCACAGTTTGCAAACTGAGGCCAAGCGCTGCTTTGCATTGGCGACTACCCATGTTCGCATTCTTCGAGTCACGCGTTCGCCCCACCACGCTGCCGCAAGCTGCGCCCCCCCGCGGACTGATGGCGTTCTACTGGCATTTCGTCCGGCAGACGCGCGGGCTCTACCTCGCCATGTTCGCCACCGGGCTGGTGGTGGCGCTGATCGACACGCTCGTTCCCGTGTTCATCGGCAGGCTGGTCACGCTGATGCAAGCGGCAGATCGCGCGGCGGCCTTCAGCGCGGCAACGCCGATGCTGATCGGGATGGCGGCATTGCTGCTGTTCGGCCGACCGCTGGCGATGATGGCCGACAGCCTCGTGCGCAACAACGCCGTGCTGCCGGGCGTCACCAGCCTCATCCGCTGGCAGAGTCACTGGCACGTGGTGCGGCAGAGCTGGCCGTTCTTCCAGAACGATTTCGCGGGCCGCATCGCCAATCGGGTGATGCAGACCAGCAATGCGCTGCGCGAGTCAGTGGTCTCCAGCATTCGCGCCGTCTGGTATATCGGCATCTACGGCCTCTCGGCGCTGGTGCTCATGGCCTTCGCCGACTGGCGCCTGGCGATCCCGACCCTGCTGTGGTTCCTCGGCTACATCTTCTTCCTGCGCTATTTCGTGCCGCGGATGCGCGATCTCGCCCGCACCAGCTCGGAGCTGCGCTCACTGGTGATGGGCCGGGTGGTGGACAGCTACACCAACATCCTGACCGTCAAGCTCTTCGCCCGGGCGCGCGACGAGGATGCCTACGTGCGCGAGGTGATCGACGACCACACCGGCGCCATCGCCGCGCACATGCGCCTCATCACGCGCTTCATGGCCGTGCTGACGACGATGAACGCAATGCTTCTGGTCGGCACCGCCGGGATCGGCATCACGCTGTGGGGCCAGGGGCACGTCAGCGCGGGCATCGTGGCCACCGCGCTGCCGCTGGCGTGGCAGATCTCCAACGTCGCCGGCTGGGTCAGCTGGGAAGTGACCGGCATCTTCGAGAATATCGGCGTCGTGCAGGAAGGCATGGAGACCATCGCCGTGCCGCACACGCTGGTCGATCGCGCCGATGCGCGCGAACTCGAGGTGCCGCACGGCGAGATCCGCCTGGAGCACCTGTCGTTCACCTATGGACGCACCGATGGGCGGCGCGTGCTGGACGACTTGAACCTGGTGATCAAGCCCGGCGAGCGCGTGGGCCTCGTCGGCCGGTCGGGCGCGGGCAAGTCGACACTCGTCAACCTGCTCCTGCGCTTTCACGACATCGAGCAGGGCAGCATCCGCATCGACGGGCAGGACATCGGCCATGTCACGCAGGAAAGCCTGCGCGCCGCCATCGGCATGGTCACGCAGGACACGTCGCTCCTGCATCGCTCGATCGCCGCCAACATCGCCTATGGCCGGCCGGGCGCCACTGCCGCGGAGGTGGAGAGCGCGGCGCGCAAGGCGCAGGCGCACGAATTCATCATGGACCTGCAGGACTGGAAGGGCCGCACCGGTTACGACGCGCATGTCGGCGAGCGCGGCGTCAAGCTCTCCGGCGGCCAGCGCCAGCGCATCGCCATTGCGCGGGTGATACTGAAGGACGCGCCGATCCTGGTACTGGACGAAGCGACGTCCGCGCTCGACAGCGAGGTGGAACTCGCGATCCAGGACCAGCTGCTGGGACTGATGGAAGGCAAGACGGTGATCGCCATCGCGCATCGCCTGTCCACCATCGCGCGCATGGATCGCCTGATCGTGCTGGAACAGGGCCGCATCGTGGAGGAGGGTTCGCACGACGAATTGCTGCGCCTCGACGGGCAGTACGCGATGCTGTGGAAGCATCAGTCCGGCGGATTCCTGCCGCACGAGGTGCCGGCCGACGAGGTGCCGCCCGGCGACGCGCCCATCCTCGAGGACGGTCCGGTCGACGACATGCGCGCCGCCGAACAGCCGGAACCCAATACCGACGACGAACCGATGCCGACGCGGACGTAGGCGTTGCTATGCCACCTGAAATAAAGGGGTCAGGGTCAATCAACAATTCGACCCTGACCCCCTTTTTCTCCCCCGTCTTTTCTTTCACTAGGCCGGGTGTTCTTCGGCAACGATCTACGCCCGGACCAGGCCCGGCAACGATCGACGACCCCCTTCCCTGTGGGTGCGCGATCGGGTAGCGTGCGCGGATGACCGACCGCCGCGCCGTTCCCCGCCTCGCCCCGCTCGCGCGCGCCGCCCTCGCCATGGTCGTGGCCGCATGGACGCTGTCTGCACCGGGCAGCGACCCCGCGCCGCCACCGCCACCCGCGAATCCGCAGCAGCAACTGCTGGCAGCGCTGAGCAAGCTGGTGGCGCAGCAGCCGCGCCACATCGGCGCGATCTATGTAGCGGCACGTACGGCGGCAAGCCTGGGCGACGAAGCAACGATGCTGCAATGGCTCGATCGCCTCGCCGAAGTGGGCCTGGACGACGAACTCGATCCTGACGATTTCGGTGCACTCGCCAAGTCCCCGGCATTTCAGGAGCGCGCCGCACGCTTTGCCGCCGCGGCACCACCCGAGGGTCGCGCCACCCGAATGGTTGAAATGAAGTGCGCCGACCTGCTACCCGAAGGCACCGCCTTCGACCCCAAGCGGCAAGAGGTCCTGGTCTCGAGTGGACGGCGCCGCACGGTGGTGGCGGTGGACGCCAAGGGCACGTGCCGCGATGTCGTCCCCGCCGGCGATGGCGGCTTGCTGGCGGTGCTGGGCATGCAGGCGGATCCCGCCCGCGACGCGCTGTGGGTGGCCAGCGCCGCGGCACCCTTCATGCTTGATGCCAAGCCTGCCGAAACTGGCCGCGCGCTGCTGTCCCGCATCGACCTGGCCCAGGGTCGCGTCACCGCCTCCTATCCATTGCCCGGTACCGGCTTGCTCAACGACGTGGCGCGCGGGCGCGACGGATCGATCTATGTCACCGAATCGCGCGGCGGCGCGGTGTACCGCCTGGCCCCGCGCGGCGAGGCATTGCAGCCACTCTTTCCGAACGACACCTTCGAGAGTCCCAATGGCATCGTCGCGTTGCCCGACGGCAATCTCGTCGTGGCCGACTTCGACGGCCTGGCGCTGATCGCCGATCCCGCCGGATCGACGCCACGGGTGATCCGGCTGGCCACGCCGGGCGAACGCTATCTCGGCGGCATCGATGGGCTCGCGTGGGCCAACGGCCGCCTCATCGCCATCCAGAATCTGGTCGGGCGCACGCGCGTCTGGGCGCTGACAATCGACGGGCGCAAGGGCCGCGTCGCGACCGCCACGCTATTGCTGCGGGGGCACCCGGATTTTCTCAATCCGACCACTGGCGTAGTGGTGGGGGAGCGCTTCCTCTTCGTGGCGGACACGAAGCTGCAGAACGCGAATCCGGATGGCAGCCTCACCGCGCTGCCGACCGGGCGCAGCGGTCACCGGATGCTCGAAATCACCACTACGCCGGGACGAAATTCAGCCAGCCGGTGATGATGTACTTGTGCTGCGTGGGCGACACGACGCCCGCATGAGGGTGCTGCCGCCGGTTCAGGTCGCCTTCGCGCGATTGCGCCGCAACCACCCGTCGACCAGCGCAACGGTGCCATCGACGACATCGTTGCGCAATCCCTTCTCGGCCGCAATGGTTTGCACCAGGCAGTCGGTGCGCTCGATGTTGGGCGCGCCGGCAGCCAGGGCCCGCGCCGCGGACGACGGGCTTTGCAGCGAGCGCGCGGCATTGGCATATTTGTCGAAGGGCACGAGATCATCGGCCGCCGCACCGAGTGTCACGCACAAACGGCTCACCCAGTCGTACACCGACCGCGAAGCCTCGACGTCGGCGTGGACAGCCTCGCTGATCGGGCGCATGCCGTCCTGCTGCACGCACCGATAGTTGCCGGCAAGCAGCATGGGCCACTTCGCCAGCGGCACGAACAGCGAGTCGTGCAGCTTCAACTTGACTGGCAACTCGATCATCCCGGCACCCGTGTCGAACCGGACCGCTTCGATGTCCGCCGACAGCCGCCGGAGCATGGCGGTATCGGCGTCCGCGACGAAACGGGCCACCTTGAAATTGGTCGGCAGCCGGACCTGCAGCACATTGCTCTTTTCGTCCGGCGGACGGAAGGCCTGGGCATCCGGGCTGCACAAGGTCATCTTCCTCGGGTCAAAGCGGTCCCAGATGTCCGCATCGGTGTAGCAGCGCTTGCAGGCACTGCTCCACGCGCCCGGGATACGCGCGAGGTAAGGCGGCGGCGGGATGTTCATGATCGACATGCAGGGATCGGCGGCCTTGGCCACCGCGTCGAGCAGTTCGCGCACGCCGGGCGAACGGTACTGGGGCTCCTGCATCGCCAACGCGACCAGGTCGTACTCGGATGGATCGACCCCGGCCGGACCACTGGCGGACAACCGCCCCGGCAGCTTGCGCGAGTCGATCTCGATCAGTCCATCGCGGCCCTTGATCGGCATGCGCACCCGCGCACCCTCGCTGTTGAAGAGTTCCACCTCGGCTGGAAGGCAGATCAACCGCACCGAGTGGCCCGCGGCGAGCAGCTTGATCGCGAGGAGCGAACCGTAGGACGCGCCCATGATCAGGACGTTGCAAGGGGATGGCATGACAGATCCTCCAGCGCAGGGTGGACCCTGCATTATTGTCGTGCTGCCGCAACCGCCGGCAATTCAATCAATTACTGCTTCACCGCCCCCGACGTCATTCCGCTCACCAGGAACGGTTCCAGCAGCAGGAACAGCACCAGCATCGGGATCAACGATACTACGCCGGCCGCCATCAGCGCCGGCCACTCGACCAGATACTCGCCGACGAACGACTGCAGCCCCACGGTCACCAGCCAGTGGTCGGGCTTGGTCACCAGCGTGCGCGCGAACACGAATTCCGACCACGCCACGATGGCGAGGTAGATGCCGCAAGCGGCAAGCCCGGGCCGCGCCAGCGGCAGCACGATGTACCAGAGCGCCTGCATGTCGGTGCACCCGTCGATCTTCGCGGCCTGCTCCAGTTCGCGCGGCAGCGTGTCGAAGAAGCCCTTCATCATCCAGGTGGCAAACGGCACGCCCACCGCGATGTTGGCGATCACGAGGCCCACGAGATTGTCGATCAGGTGCAGCGTGGTGAACATGACGAAGAACGGAATCACGATCAGGCTGCCCGGCAGCATCTTCGACAGCAGCAGCGTGGCGCCGGCCACGCGCTGGGCCGGCGTATGGAAGCGCGACAGGCTGTAGCCGGCCAGCGTGGCAATCGTCAGGCTCACGATGGTGGAACCCGCCACCACCAGTGCACTGTTGCCGATCCAACGCAGTACCGGGCGGCGCGTAAATACGTCGACGTATGCGGCGAAGGACATCTGGTCGAACGGAGGAATGAGCGGCGGCTGCCGCGACAGCACCAGACTCGAAGGCAGCACCGACGTCACCACCATCCAGTACACGGGGAACAGGATGATGCCGACCATCAGCACGGCCAGCGCCAGGAAACCGTACCGGTGCCAGCGCGGCGTCATCGGCGTTCCTCGCGCAGCCAGCGCTGGCCCAGCAGCACGACGATGGCGGCCACGACGATCATCACCACACCCAGCGCGGCAGCAGTGCCGAAGCGGAAGCTGGAAAACGCCTCGCGATAAAGCAGGATGCCCAGCGTCTCGGTGGCCCCCGCGGGTCCGCCGCCGGTCGACGCGAAGATGATGTCGAACTCGCGGAACGTCCACAACGCATTGAGCAGCACCGCCAGCATGGCGGGACCCTTGATGCCCGGCCACGTCACGTGCACGAACTGCTGCCAGGCAGTGGCGCCATCGACCCGCGCCGCCTCGTACAGCGACAGCGGGATCGACTGCAATGCCGCCAGCATCGTGATCGCAAAGAACGGGAAACTCTTCCACACGGTGGGCAGGATCACGGCGAACATCGCGGTGTCCGCATCGACAAACCACGCGAGATCGGTGTGCAGCAACCCCAGCCGGCGCAGGATGGAATTGATCACGCCGTAGGAGGCATCGAACATCCACAGGAAGTTGATGCTGACGATCACGCCCGGCACCGCCCACGGCATCAGCAGCAGGCTGCGCAGCCAGCGCCGCGCGGGGAACGCGCGGTGGAAGAGCAGTGCCGCAACCAGGCCGATGAAGAACGCGGGCACCAGCGTGCCCACCGTGTACACCGCCGAGTGGACAAACGCCTCCCACGTCGCCGCGTGCCCCAGCACCCGCTCGAAATTGCCGAGGCCCAGTGGCTGCGTGAGCAGGCGGGTGAGTTCAAGCGACTTGCCCGGCCGCAGGCTCATCTGCAGGATCACCCACAGCGGCCACGCCACCAGCACTGCCACCGCGCAAAACGCGGGCGCCAGCAACCCATAGGCCAGCCAGCGCTCGCGGCGTGGCAGCCGCGCACGCGCGGGCTTGGGCATTCTCATCGTGACTGCGCTCGACGTGTCAAACGGAATGGATTCCGTAGGCGAGGCTTCAGCCTCGCGCTGCGCTGCGCGAGGCTTCAGCCTCGCCTACATCTTGGCAACGCTGCGCGAGG
>JANNKR010000166.1:0-54656 GCA_031396395.1 Betaproteobacteria bacterium | reverse complement strand
AGCTGGCTCATCCTCAGGGCGACGAGTTCAACGAGGTTGGGACCGGCGGGGCGCTCGTCATTGGCACGCGGAGGCAAGCCGCCGCCCTTGGGTCCGGCAGCGGCGCCCGGCCGCCCGGCACTGCCTCCTGTCTGGGCACCCGCCGGCAACACCCACGCGACCGCCGCCATCCACGCCAGCACCACCGTCATTCGAAGCTTCATGGGTATCGCTTCCTTCGCACCTTCACTGCCCCTTCCACGATGTGCCTGGCCGACATTGAACCATGCGTCCGGCAACGTCATCGGTCTCGCGGAGCTACCCAATGTAACCTGAAGCCATTGCGGCATCGGGGCCGCATTCGTGGTGTCCTTCCCGCCGGCGGCCTGTTGCCGTGTAGCATGCCCAAAACCACCGTCCGTCGGAGCCGCACCCACCATGTCCCGCATCCTGATCGCCTATCTGGCCACGTTGACGGCGTTCTGCGTACTGGACTTCCTCTGGCTGGGATTCGTCGCCCGGAGTTTCTACCAGACCCAGGTCGGCTCGCTGTTGCTGGCCTCGCCCAGGTGGGGGGTGGCCGTGCTGTTCTATGCGCTGTATGTGGGTGGTGTGGTCATCTTCGCGGTGCTGCCGGCGCTCGAGGCCGGGTCGTGGCTGCGCGCGCTGCTGCTGGGCGGTTTGTTCGGCTTCTTCTGCTATGCCACCTACGACCTCACCAACCTTGCCACCCTCAAGGGCTGGACCTGGCCGATGGCTGCCGTCGACATCCTGTGGGGCGTCGTGGTCACTGCCTTGTGCGCGGCAGCAGGGCACGTGGCGGCCCGCGCCCTTGGCCAGGGCTAGTTGCTGCCGGACGCGCGGCGCCGGCAGGGCGAGCTGGCATATTCGCCTGCCCCTAGCCATTGTCGGGCCCGGCAGCTACCATGTGGCATCGACGGACGGGCCTGCTGGCTCGCCGCTCAACATCGTCGGGGGTTCCATGGTTTCCAGACACCTGCATTCGCTGCTCCTGGCCGTCGGCCTCGGCCTGGCCCTTCCGGCCATGGCCGCCCCTTGCTATCTGATCATTGATAGCAAGGATGTCGTGCTCTACCGCGACCTCGTGCCGCCTTTCGACCTCAGCGCCACCCGATCCGCGGAACGGGATCGATTGCGGCAACGCGGGCAGGTTCTGGTGATTGCAGAGTTCGAGAAGTGCAATCCGGTCGGGTACATTTCCACGACCACCGGGGGCACCACCGCGTCCGTGGACGACATCGTCATGCAGTTGAAGCCGGCGATATCAACGTCGATCGGCGCGCCGGATAGTCCGGGTGTGGTAACCGGCTTCCGGTAGGGCCCGCAAGGCAACCGGTGCGGCGACGCGCCGGGCTTCGCATCGGCCTGTGGCTGCTCCTGCTCTGCGGTGCCGTCTACGCCGGGCTGCTGGCGCTCCTTTACGCGGGCCAGGAACGCCTCCTCTTCCCCGCCACGCCGTTGCCGGCCGGGCATCGCTTCAAATTTGACCTGCCATTCCGCGAAATCAGCGTAGACGTGCCTGGCGCCTCGCTTTCAGCGCTTCACTTCATGCAGGCCAATCCGCGCGGCCTCGTGTTCTTCCTCCACGGCAATGCCGGCAATCTTGAAACCTGGACCACCGGCGTGGACTTCTATCGGCGCGTCAACTACGACCTCTTCATCGTCGACTACCGGGGCTATGGCAAGAGCACCGGACGCATCGAGAGCGAGGCGCAGCTGCACGCCGACGTCCGCGCAGCCTGGGACGCCATCGCGCCGCGCTACCGGGACAAGCCGATCGTGATCTACGGCCGCTCGCTCGGAACGGGACTTGCCGTGCCGCTGGCCCGCGAGGTGGATCCCGCCCTGCTGATCCTGGTGACGCCGTTCACGAGCATCGCGGATGCCGCGCAACGCGCCTATCCCTTCGTGCCGACCGCCCTGCTCAAGTACCCTCTGCGCACCGACGCGATCATCGCCAATGTAAAGAGCCCGATTCTGTTCGCACACGGCACCCACGACGCGCTCATTCCAATGGCGTCCAGCCGGCGGCTGCAGGGGCTGGCACGGGCGCCCACCGAATTGCTGTCGATCGATGGTGCGGGTCACAACGACATCCACCGCTTCCCCGCCTATGTCGAACGCCTTGCGGACCGGCTGACAGGCGTGACCATTCGCTGAGGGCGATCGTGACTGCGCTATTGGCCGCCGGGATTTTCCGCCGGCAACGGGCATTGCGGCACGCGTCCCCAAAAGCCCTCGCATGACGCGAGCCTTACGCGCTGGTCGCAGACAAAACCACCGAAGCCACCTTCGCGTTCGCATCGGGACATGTCGTCGCGCATGGACTGCCAGCGATCGGGCGGGGGCGGCACGACCACTGGCGCCGGCGGCGCCGGTGCGGGACGTGGGGCCTCCTGCACGGGTTCGTAGGCATCCGCACTCTGCGCTGCCGAAAGCACGGTGTTGCCGGCGGGACGCACCGGTACCGGTGCTGGCGGATTGCGCAACGTGCGTCCAGGGCTCGGCTGCAGGACCGGCTCGATCGGCTCGACCGCCGGCGCCGCACTCAAGGTCACCGACGCATCCATGCCTGTTGCGCGCAATCCCGACGTTCCCGCGGCGGCTACGGCCGATGTCGGACCGCCAATCGCCGATGGCACCGCAGCGATCGGATCTGCCGTGCGCAGGATCTCGCGTACCGGAGGCTGCCCGAAATACGCCGCCACGCCCAGGGCCGCGAATGCGGCGACTGCGATGGCGAGGCTTTGCAGCACGGGACCGCGGAGCGAACGCGCCCTTGTCCCGGGTGCGGCAATCGCCCCAGGGGCTCTAGCCCTCCCTGCGGGGGTGGGCGCTCGGGGTAAGCCGGCGGCGTGGGCGGCGCCTGCGCGGGTCCGCCTTGCCATCATCGACGATGGCGGCGCAACCTGAACGCTCATGTACCGCGCACGCTTCAACGCGGCGCGACAGGGCCCGCACAGCATCGCGCCCGGCATCGTCTTGTGTCCACATATCGTGCACTTCATGTTGGATTCCTGCGGCGTCGAACCGTTGCCGGCGGCCAGCACACGACTGCGCCCCGGCGGGAGACTCCTTACCTATGCCATTGTCATAGTACACCGATCCTGGCAAGTATCAAAGGGGCAGGGCCAACCGCCGTTTTGACCGTCTCGGGACCTTCAGATTGCATGTGCCTTGACGCCGCCCCGTCCGCCCGGTGCCTGCCACGACCGCTGCACTGCGGTCACCCCTGTTGTGCTACCAGGCGGGCACCCGCAAAATGCGCCACTTCAAGCCGGCATCAACCCGCATTTCACCGCGTGGCATGATCGGCTGCCGACAGCAGTCAACCTCGACAGGACAGCGCATGAGCAAGCAGCAAAAGGTCGCCATCGTCACTGGCGCGGGCAGCGGCATCGGCAAGGCCGCCGCCGTCGCGCTTCTCGCCGCGGGGTACACCGTGGTCTTCGCCGGCCGCCGGCAGGAGGCCCTGGAGGCCGCCATCGCCAGCGCCGGTCCGCTGGCTGCACAGGCACGGGCGATCCCGACGAACGTGGCCGACCCGGCCTCGGTCGCTGCCCTGTTCGACCAGACCCAGGCAGCCTACGGCCGCCTCGACGTGCTGTTCAATAACGCAGGCGTGGGCGCGCCACCGGTGGGTCTCGAGGAACTGACGTTCGAGCAATGGCGCAACGTGGTCGACATCAACCTGACGGGCGTCTTCCTGTGCACGCAACAGGCGATCCGGCTGATGAAGTCGCAATCCCCGCGCGGGGGCCGCATCATCAACAACGGCTCCATCTCGGCCCATGCGCCGCGGCCCAATTCGGCGCCCTACACCTCCACCAAGCACGCCGTCACCGGCCTCACCAAGTCGACTTCGCTCGATGGGCGCAAGTACGACATCGCGTGCAGCCAGATCGACATCGGCAACGCCGGCACCGAGATGGCCGCCAAGATGGCGAAGGGCGTGCCGCAGGCCAACGGCGAGATCGCCATTGAGCCGTTGATGGACGTCGCTCATGTCGCCAGCGCGGTCGTCTACATGGCGAGCCTGCCACTCGATGCCAACGTCCAGTTCATGACCGTGATGGCCACCAAGATGCCCTATGTGGGACGTGGCTAACCGAAGCGCGACGACGGCTCGACCGATTGCCCGCGCTCTGCCCGCGTACCGGCCGCAGTCTGCGTGTGCGGGCCGAACGACGAATCAGGGCCGACCAGGGGGACGGTCCGACGCACCGCCACCCACCGGTGGCTCGGCCGCGTAGGGCTGGTGCAGGTGCACCGGCGGTTGCGACTTGCTGCGGGCGCGCAGGTTCAGCATCTCGACGCATACCGAGAACGCCATCGCGAAGTAGATGTAGCCCTTGGGCACGGTCTTATCGAAGCCCTCGCCGACCAGCGCCACGCCGATCACGAAGAGAAACGTCAGCGCCAGCATCTTGACCGTCGGGTGCGCGGACACGAACCGCCCGATCGGCCCGGCGAACAGCATCATCAGCGCGACGGAAGTGATGACGGCCGACACCATGATGGGAATTTCGTTGACCATCCCCACGGCGGTGATGATCGAATCGAGCGAGAACACCATGTCGATGATGATGATCTGCACGATGACGGCGCTGAACGTGGCCTTGACTGCGCTGGACGCATGTCCCTCCGTGCCTTCCATCAGCTGGTGAATTTCCATCGTGCTCTTCCACAGCAGAAAGAGTCCGCCCAGGATCAGGATCAGGTCGCGCCCTGATATCTGTTGCTGCAGCACGCTGAACAACGGTGCGGTCAGCCCGACCAGCCAGGACAGCACCAGCAGCAGGCCGATGCGCATGAACATCGCAAAGAAGAGTCCTATCCGGCGCGCGAGCTCGCGGCGCGCGGGCGGCAGCTTGTCGACCAGGATCGAGATGAAGATGATGTTGTCGATACCGAGGACGAGCTCGAGCGCCGTCAACGTCGCAAAGGCAATCCACGCCTGGGGGCTGGTCAGGAGTTCGAGCACTGGAGACATTCAGTAGGGCAGAAAGGCAATTCTAGGCCAACCGTCAGCGCCGCGCACCAGAACAATGATCCGCGATCAGTACCGATGGAAGAATACGGCATAGATGATGAACAGAAGGACGAGCCACTTGGTCGCGTAATAGACCGTCGTGCTGTAGCGCTTCAGCGCCTTGGCCGGATAGCGGAGGTAATAGGCCCAGCCGAAGACCCGATTGAGCAAGCCGACCTTGTCACCCAGGATGTTCTCGGTCTGGCTGGCGCAAACCACCGTGTTCTTGATCCAGTGATTGAGGCGCGCCACCACCCGATTGGTCAGCGGCCTCTCGACATCGCAGAACAGGATGAGGCGATCCCGGTCCGTTCGGTTTTCGGCCCAGTGCATGAAGGTTTCGTCGAACATCACCGCTTCGCCGTCCCGCCAGTGATACGGCTGCCCGTCCACGAAGATCCGGCACCGCTCGTCGTTGGGTGTGATGAGGCCGAGGTGGTAGCGCAGCGATCCCGCGTAGGGGTCGCGATGGCGGCCGAGATCGGCGCCGGCCGGCAGCATCGCGAACATTGCGCCATTGATCGAGGGAATGGCCTGGACCATGGCCACCGTACGCGGACACAGCGCTCGCGCGGAGTCGAGGGGCGCGTCGTACCACTTGAGGTAGAAACGCTTCCAGCCACGCCGAAAGAACGAGTTGAAGCCAAGGTCGTTGTAGCCTGACGCGGCGCGGATGTGGCCGTCGTCGAAGAGCTTTTGTGCCTCGTCGCGGATCTGCGTCCAGTTCTCGCGCAACGGCGCCAGCTCGGGAAATCGTCCGATGTCGATGAACGGCTTGTTGGGCACGGCGGAGAAGGCGTACATGATCGCGTTGTACGGAGCGATCACCGTCGAGTGGTCGGTGAGCTGGCGGTGGAACTTGTGCCGCTCCCGTCCGCGGAAATGCACGAACAACGCCCACGCGAGGTATCCGTACACGAACGACGCCTTCCACGAGAACATGGCGTCGAAGATGGTGGCGGACGACGGCAACTCCATCAGGCGCTGGCCTCCCGGAGCTTGCGCCGGCGCGCTGGCGCGTCGACCTTCTTCCAGCGGCGATGGACCCAATACCACTGCTCGGGACGCCGCAGCACGAGGCGCTCGATCGCTGCGTTGTAGGCGCGCGTGGTGAGGCGAATGGCTTCGCTGGTGCTGGCATCGTCCACGGCCGGTATGGGGTCCTCGAAGCGAAGCACGTGGCGGCCGTCGGCATCGCGCCAGCTCGTCGCCGGCACGACCGGCGCGCCCGTGGCCAGCGCAATGATCGCCAGACTCTTGAAAGTCCATGCCGGCGCGTCGAAGAATTCGACCGCGATGCCGTCGGGGGGGCTGGCGTGCTGGTCGAACGCGAACACGATGGCGTCGCCCTGGGCGAGCCGGTCGAGCATCAGGTCGAGCGAGCCCCGCTTCGGCAGCACGCCGAAGCCCGCTTTCTGGAAGCGTCGCGTGACCAGGCGATCGAACCACTCGGGTTTCAATGCGCGGCGAACGAAGTGGAAGCGGCCGCGCATCTGCGGAAAGCCGCCGATGCCGGCCACCGTGGCCACCTCCCAGTTGCCGAAGTGCCCGGTTAGCAGAAGCACGCCCTTGCCCTGTTCATACGCGGCCACGAACGCGTCCAGATTGTCGATGCGCACCAGCGCCTTCTGCTGCGCCTGCGACATCCAGCGGTAGCGCAGGAACTCCCGGAAGAGCGCCCACAGGTGCCCATAATGCGCCTGCGCGAGCGCGACGATGTCCGCCTCGTCGATGGTGCTGCCGTAGACACGACGAAGGTTGTCGAGGATCACGCGCCGGCGCAACGGCATCAGGTGATACAGCACCTTGCCGGCAAACGGTATCGGCAGCTGTGCCGATTGCGTCACCGCCACGGCCGACGCGCTGGTGCGGTCGTGGGTGAGCGACAGGCTGATCGGGCCCAGGCGATGTCGTCCCGCCAGGACTTCGGCCCGGGGGCCCAGCACCACCTGCGGCGCGCCATAGGCATCCCGCGCGACGGAAAAGTCGTGGGGTTCGATCTGGGCCAAGGCGGCCTCGCGCGGGAACAGCTTGACGCAGGCTTCCTTGGCGGCAAAGCGCGCGGCGAGGCTCGATGCACGACCCTCGCCGTTGCCGGCATCGTCCAGCTCCCGGGCTGTAAAGAAGCGCAGGAGATCAGAGGGCGCGTTCTCGTGCAGCAGCCGCTCGACCCGGGCAATCTCGACCGAGTCGATGCCGCATCGCTGGGGCGCCACTACGCGCGCAGTCATGGTCATGCCGCCCGGACCAGCACCGCGGCGTTGGTGCCGGCGAACCCTCGACAGAGCACGAGCGCGACATTGCTGCGCGGCGCGCGGGACTGTGCCGAGACCGGCACCCCGGCGCAAGCGTCGTCAACGCTGCGCAGCGTCGCAATGCCGGGAACGACGTCGGCCTTAAGCGCGGCGAGCGCAAGCACGGTATCGACGATGCCGGCGGCGGCAATCAGGTGCCCGAATGCCCATTTGAACCCGGTCACGGGTGGCATCGCGGTGCCGAACACCGTGCGCAGCGCGGCCGCCTCGGATGCGTCCGATTGCCGCGTACCGTTGCCATGAGCCACGATCATGCCGACGTCGGCCGGTTGCAAACCGGCGTCCGCCAGCGCCATGGCGATGGCGCGCGCCAGGCCGTCACCATCGGCGCGGATCGCCAGCAGACCGAGCCCTTCGCTGACGTACCCGCCGCCGAGCACCTCGCCCAGGATCGGGGCGCCGCGCTGCTCCGCCGACGCTGCAGTCTCGAGCATCAGCGCCCCCGCCCCTTCGCCAAAGAGGCTGCCGTCGCGGCCGGCATCGAATGGACGCAGCGCTTCGCTGGCGAGCAATCCGACACGATGGTAGTAGAGCACCATCTGCGGTTCGATCGGCGTCTCGTGGCCCACCGCCACGACGCGATCGGCCTCCCCCGCACGCAACGCCTCCATCGCCTCGATCACCGCCAGCGTGCCGCCCACACTGTGGTTGGTGATGCAGGCGTTGGTGCCTTTCAGGTGGTACTGGATGCCGACGTGTCCCAGCACGTTGTTGGGCAGCGTGCGCAGCAGCCACATCGGATTGACCTGGTCCGACAGATCGCGACCGAATGCCTGCAGGTTGCCGGACGCGGCTGTCATCAGCGGAAAGAAGTCGTACTGATTCTGGAAATTGCCGCCGCCGGAGCCGACGATGGCGCCCGTGCGGTCGTTGCAAGGCGCCACTGCCGCAGGGTCCAGCGTGTCGCGCCAGGCGACGAAGCCCGATGCATCGATGGCCCGGCTCGCGGCGTAGAGACCGACCAGGTCCGTGCGCCGGATCAGCTTGTGCAACTTGCGGTCGGGCACCAGCGCGCGCGGATCGAGATCCGCAATCTCGCCGGCCAGGTGCGTGGGCCACCGGGTGGTGTCCCATTGCCGAATCGGCGCGATCGCCGTCTGCCCGGCCAGGATGAAATCGAGAATCGCCTGCGGCTGCATGCCGGCCGCGCATACGGCGCCGCTGCCCGTGATCACGACCCTGGGCGCCGTCACGAGCGCGCTCCGTCGGCGCCACGGCCGTCCACTTCGTCCGGATGCCGCATGACGATGCAGCTGTTCGAGCCGCCGAAGCCGAAGGAATTGGACATCGTCATCCGCACCTTCTGGCGGCGCGGCGCGTTCAGCACCAGATTCAGATCGCAGTCCGGATCACGTTCGCGATAATTGGCGTTGATCGGCATTTCCCCGCGGGCGATTGCCAGCGCGCATACCACGCCTTCAACCGCGCCCGCCGCCGCGATCAGGTGGCCCATCGTGCTCTTGGTGGAACTCACGCCGACGCGGGTAACATCGGCGCCGAACACTGCGCGGATCGCCGCGCTTTCACTGCGATCGTTCATGCCCGTCGACGTGCCGTGGGCGTTGATGTAGTCGATATCGGCGGGCGTTGCCCCGGCATCTGCCAGCGCCTGGTGCATCGACTGGATCGGGCCGTCGCCATCGGGCGGCGAGTCGGTGATCCGGTAGCTCGACAGGGAATTGCCGTCACCCGCCAGTTCGGCGTAGATGCGCGCGCCGCGCGCGCGTGCCATTTCCCATTCCTCGAGCACGACGAAGCCCGCACCCTCGCCCAGCAGGAAGCCGTTGCGCGTGGCATCGAAGGGACGGCTTGCACGCTGCGGTGTCGCGTTGTCAGGCGACAGCGCGGACAGGAGGCAGAATCCGGCAATGCCGATCGGACTGATCATGGAATCGAACCCGCCAGCCAGCACGCGATCGGCGCGCCCGCGCCGAATCAATTTCAGCGCCGTGCCGATGGCCTGCCCGCCGGAGGCGCACGCGGTATGCACCGACGTGGCGTAGCCGTGGATGCCGAAGCGGCGGGTGAGCAGCGCGAGGCCTTCGGCGGCCTGTCCGCGGCAGAACACCAGCGGGTCATTGGCGGGTCCGTCGGTCAGCAATCCATCGGTGTCGATCTCGCCGCTCGCGCCGCAGTGGGCGTGCGTGACGTCCAGATCGTCGTAATCGGCGGTCATCATTCCCGTGCCGACCGCACAGCCCCAGCGGGTCGCATCGTCCGCCGTCGGCCGGATCCCCGCATCGCGCATGGCCTGCTCCGCGGCTTCAAGCGCGAAACGATGCGAGCGATTGGCAAACTTCAGGAGTTTGCGATCGTCGACAAGCGTCGGGCGGAACCCCTTGACCTCGGCCGCGATGCGGGTGGAGAAGCCGCTGGCATCGAACAGCGTGATCGGCGCCCCACCACTGCGGCCGGCGAGCAGCGCATCCCAGGTCGTTGCCACATCGTTGCCGACGGGGGTGACCATGCCCACGCCGGTGATGGCAACGCGGCGCCGTTTGAAGCTCATGCGCAACCCCCGACCATGAATTCGGCGCGCGCGGTCGCCACCGGCTTGCCCTCCGCGCTGGCGGTCAGGTCGACGGTGACCGCATCGCCATTCGTGGTGTCCGGTCGGATCGCGGCGCGCAGGTGCAGCGCAGCACCGGGCGGCGTGAAGGACCGCACCTTGACCCTCGTCATTCGCGCAGGAACCGGTGCCACCCCGGCCGGCCACCGCCCGGACGCCGCCAGCAGATCACCGGCGAGCGCCAGCTGCGCGTCGAGCATCAGCGTGGCCGGAAACACCGGACGCCGCGGAAAGTGGTCATTGAAGAACGGCGCGGTCGCCGGTACCTGCAGCATGCCTTCGGCCACCGCCGGATCGTCCGTCGCCGTCCTTTGCGCGCGCAGCGTCGGCACGCCGCGAAAGCGTCCCGGCGCCGCGCCGGCGCCGGTGAGCAGACGAAGGCGCGCGGCCATGGCCGCCGGATCGTCGAACTCGGCCACCGGCAACATCGGTCCGAGGCAGTCGCGCAACTCGATCACCGTGCGACCCGCCACCGCTGCGTGGCCGTGATAGGCCACCGCGGTGTCATCGCAATCGTCGATCTCGACGGCGAGCTCGAGTGTCTGTCCGGGCAGCACCGTCTGCGCAAACCTCGTTTCGTGCGCGAGCGCTGCCACCGGCCGGCCGCGAAAGTCGATCCTGGCCATCGCCGTCCACGCCGCGAGCTGACCGACGGCCTCGGCGACGAGGCAGGCCGGAAAGACATCGATGTCTGCAGGAATTGCAAACACGGCCCGCGCGCGGACGCCGGGCTCGAACGTGCTGATGCGATCGACGAACGAGAAGGCGCTGAAATGATCCGTCATCCCGCGCGTCAGGCGGCCGCCTTGGCGTCGCGTTGCGCCTGCACGACCAGCTTGCAGAAGGTCTCCGGCGTGAAGAGGCGCGGGATCTCAGCGACCTTCATCGGCGACTTGAAGCGCTCGTTCGGCACTTCCGACAGGTACGACTTCAATTGCGCCATGCCGGTATCGGTCACCAGGCCCTTCTGCTCGAACTCGGCTTCGGTCAGCGTGCCGCGGGCGTTCTCGACGATCTTGCCGCGCGGGATCTTGATCTTGAACGCGCGTTCCAGGCGGAACACCATGTCCAGGAAGTCGATCGACTCGGCATCGAGGCCCTCGATGAGCGACACGTCGGGCTTGATGTCCTCGACGTCGCAGCCCAGCGCATCGGCCATCGTTGCCGCCACCGTGGGGAACACCGCGTTGATTTCGTCTTGCGAGATTGCAGTTGTCATGGTCTTGACTCCGTTCCGTTTCGTTCTCAATCCATCTTGAAGCCACCGTCGACGGTCAACACCTGACCGGTGACGTAATTGGCATAATCGGACGCCAGAAACCACACGGCGTACGCAATTTCCTCCGGCTTGCCGTAGCGCTTGAGCAGGATGCGCGCGCGCACCTCGTCGCCCGCCAAGTCGCGCACCGCCGCGGACATCTCGGTGTCGATCACCCCTGGCGCCACCGCGTTGACGGTGATCCGGCGCGGCGCCAGCTCGACGGCCAGCGCCCGCGTCAGCGCATTGATCGCGCCCTTGCTGGCCGCGTAGTTGGTCTGGCCGCGCCCGCCCTTGTCGCCCGAGACCGAGCTGATGTTGACGATCTTGCCGCCGCGCTGCGAGATCATGTAGGGCGCCACGGCGCGGGACATGTTGAACACGCCCGTGACGTTGGTATCGAGGACATCCTGCACGTCGGCATCAGAAAATCCGGCCAGCGGGTTGTCGCGGATCACGCCGGCGTTGTTGACCAGGAGATCGATGCGCTCGCGGCGATCGGCGAGCTTCTCGATCGCGCTGGCGCACGCGGCGGAGTCGCGGATGTCGAGTTGCTCGGCCGTGACGGCATGCCCGGCGGCCGCCGCGGCCGCCACGACCTCCTGCGCCGCCGTGGCGTTGTCCCGGTAGTAGAACGTGACATCAGCCCCCTCCTGCGCCAGGAGTTCCACCACCGCACGGCCAATGCCGCGGCTGCCGCCGGTGACGATCACCGTGCGGCCCGCAAGGCCGGAGGGAAGCGGCAGCGTCATCGTCAGCCCGAGATCGAGAAGCCGCCGTCGACCACCAGCGTGTGGCCATTGATCATGGCCGCCTCCGGCAGGCACAGCAGGTACACGGCATCCGCAACGTTTTCCGTCGTGAGCACGGGACCCGCCGGCGTGCGGGCAGAAAAATTGGCGAGCAGTTCCTCGCGATTGGGGAAATAGGCGAGCGCATCGGTATCGACGACGCCCGCACTGACGACGTTGACCCGAATGCCGTGCGGGCCCAACTCCTGCGCCAGCGCCCGCGCCAGCGCTTCCAGTGCCGCCTTGGACGCACCGATGAAGCCATAGCCGGGCATCGCGCGCTGGGCGCCGAGACTCGACAGTGCGATCACGCGTCCGCCTTCGGCCATCAACGGTAATGCGCGCTGGGCAAGCAGGTTCAGCGCCAGAGCATTGGTTTCGAGACACCAGCGCCAGTGCTTGAGGGTCATCTCGACCGCGGGCTTCAGCACCCCGCTGGCGGCGTTGGAGACGAGGATGTCGAGCCGGTCGAAGTGCTTCCGGAATTCTCCGAACAGCTCGTCGACACTGTCGGGGATCCCGACGCTGGCCTGGATTGCCACGGCGCGGCGTCCGTCGGCGCGCAGCGCGGCGCACAGCGCCTCGGCTTCGTCGGCGCTGTTGTAGTAATTCACCGCCACGTCGCAGCCGGACGCAGCCAGCTTGATGGCGATGGCCCGCCCGATTCCGCGCGCGCCGCCCGTGACCAGCGCGACCTTGCCTGCCAATGCACCTGCCATGATCGAGGGTCCGTATCGCGTTCATGCCCGACGCCTCCGGCGCCCTGCGCGGCCGGAGGCGGGCAAAACCGCTATTCTACCGTCCTCGCTCCTGCGGATCGGACTGCCGCTGGGCCGGCACGCAACGATTGCTGCGCCTCCAGCGCCCAGTGCTTCTTGATGCTCCACCAGACGTCGGCGGCCCACAGCAGGTTGGCACCGGCGGAAGCCGGCATCGGCCCCGGGGGCGTTCGCGGGGAATAGGCTTCGATCCAGGCCCGTGCCGCGGGATCCGCGGCGAATTCCGCGGTGACGGGCGCGAGCACGTGATTGATGGTGCCGGGCAGCGGCACATTGCGAACCCGGGCACGATCACCGACGGCCTTGAACCGCAACTCGGCGCCGGGAAGCGTCCAGGCCCAGAAGTCAACCGCGATGGTATAGCCGGTGAAATCGTTCACCGTGTCGGGAATGGTGTGGAGTTTGTCGAGCAGCGTCCACTGGTTGGGCAGCAGGAACGCTGCCCCACCCGCCCCAATGACCGAGACGTAATCGAGCGCAAGCCCCACCACCGGACGCTGGCGCCCCGTCGCGGGGTCCCGGATCGTGGTGCGATCCAGCGCAAAGTCGGTGAGCGGATCCCACACGCGGACGTCGGCCGCATAGGCGCCGGCAAACACGTGCAGCACCTTGACCGCCTGCATCCCGCCCTGACTGTGGCCGATCAGCATGGGCGTCATGCCGTCGCGTTCGTAGTACCACGCGGCGATGCCGGCGAGGCGCTCGGCATCCTCGTAAGGGCTGTGGGACCAGTCACCCGAGCGGGGCTGGCGGATCTTGTCCTCCGGGTACCCCATGCCGACCAGGAAATTGCCGAACGACGTCATGCTTAGGTGGACCGGGTAGATGCCGCCGTGCAGCAGCATGATGCGCGGCGTGGGACCCCGCCGCAGGATGTTCTTCACGTCTGCGTCGGTGACCCGCTCGGGGTCAAGAGCCAGGATCCTGGCCGCATGCGCTGCGTCCACGACGGCGGACGGCGGCAGTGCCAACGTCCCGTCGGAGGCGCGCGGGGGCACCCATCCGCAGCCCGCCGCGCCGAGCGCCAGGACAGACAAGAGGACAACCCGCCGGACACAGGCGCTGATCATGGACGTTGAAGGTACCGAACTAGAGGGAATTGGCACAAACCACCATCGCGGCCGCGATTCTAGCAACATCGTCGTGCCGGAATGCTGCGGTGCGAAAACTGATGCCGATCTGCATGTGCTGACCCACCGCGGCCGGTGTCACCACCAGCGGCGAAAACGGGCCCGTGGAGCCTGCCCGCCGATAGCGTGCAATGGCGGCCGCGCCGGGTGCATCGCGCCACAGGCTGTCGACGTTCAGCATCGTCATGCCCGCCCATACCGGATAGTTCTTGGCATACATATGCTTGCGCTGGTGCGGCTGCATGTACCGCCATGCCAATCCGCCAAAAGCGATCGCATACAGGGTCTGGAGATACAGCTTGCGGCGCTTGATCCGTCGCGTCTGGGCCTGGATTTCGATGGCAACTTCGCGCAGCGAGACGCCGGGGGGCATCGGGTGCGACACCAGGAACGAGCTCAGGAACTGGCCGAACGCGCGATCCGGCCCGGGCGCCACCTCGCGCCGGATGTTGAAGACCGATGCGATGGCGATCTCGTGCCGCCGTTGCCGTTCGCGGCCCTCGATCTCGGGCGCGACGGCGGTCAGCAGCATCGCGACCAGCAGGTCGTTCTGCGTGACCCCCCACTCCTTGGCCGTACGCGCGATCGCAGCGTGTGCCGCCGGCGCAACGGGTACCGAGAGATAGGCGTTCTCGCCGCCGTCGCCGTACGGATAGCGGGGACGCACCGACCGCCGCGCCCGCAGGATCATCGCCGGCAGCGAGAACTGGCCGACGTACCACGCCAGCGCGTTGCGCAGGAACAATCGGGTGTAGCCGCGCGGGTGGAGGTCCGGGGGCGCTACGGTCGCCGGCGTTCCGGCATAGCGCGCGGCAATCCCCTTCAGCAAAACGACGATCGAATCGCCGCCGGCGACGAAGTGATCGTAGGCGATGCCAAGGTGAAACCCGGATGCGGTCGGCAGCGCGAAGAACCGGAACGGATCGAATGCACCGTCGGCCGGAAACGGCAGGTTGAGCTGGCGGGCGATTTCGGCATCCAGGGCGGCGTCCGGATCGTCCAGCGCCGGCACCAGCGTCAGGTCGGGCTGCGCCGCGCCACCGCGATACTCGAAGCGTCGGCCCGCGGCGTCGAGGGTCAGTCCGGTTAGCCCCTGTTCCGTCAGGTGGTCGGCAATCGTTCGGGCCAATTTCGCGGAATCGAAGGGCTGTGGCAGTTCCGCCACGTGCACGGCGTTGTAGGGGTGCAGTTCGCGCCACCGCAGCATCGCGGCCTGGAACAGGTTGAGACGTCCGCGCATGTCAGGTTGCCCGAAGCGCGTGCACGCGACGTTGCCCCTCGACGCACCAGTGCTTGCGGATGCTGAACCAGAGGTCGGCTGCGTGCCCGAGATTGCGCGCGTCGACCCGCGGGTCTTGCACCACGGCGACACCGTCGTCCGGCCGCCACGCGTCGATCGTCGCCCGCGTCATTGGATCGGCCGCGAGGTGCTCGGTCAGCGGGGCGCCAATGTGGCTGGTCGCGGCGGGCAGCAGCACGTTGCGCACGGACGCATGGCCTATGGGCGCATAGGCTTGCGCCTCGCCAAAATTGCCCGCAATGGGATCCCAGGCGATGGTGAAGCCGGTGAATTCATCGACCGTGTCGGGAATCTTCCGGAGCCGCGGCAGCATCGACCACTGTCCGAGCAACAACCGCGGCAACGCGCCGGTGGCGATCGCGGCACCGAAGGCCACGCGAAAGCCGCGCACCGGCTGCATCGCGCCTGTATACGGGTCGCGAATGCTGGTCCGCGACAGCGCGGCGTCCTGCACCGGGTCGTAGACCTCGATCGCGTCCGCAAAGGCGCCGTCGAGCTCATGCAGCGTACGCACGACCAGCATACCGCCCTGGCTGTGGCCGATCAGCATCGGGCGCAGGCCGGATTGCTCGTAATGCCAGGCAAGCATGCCGGCAAGCTTGGCGCTCGACGTGTAGCTGCTCATGGACAGCGACGCGTCGCGTGGATCCCGCAGCGATGCCTCGGGATAGCCCATCTCGATCAGGAACCGGGCAAATGGCTCCATCGTGACAAAGGGAACACTGCCTTGCAGGTTGATGATGCGCGGCGCCGGGAGCCGCCCCAGCGCGGTAATGGCATCGGCGCCGGCGAGCCGCCCGCAATCAAGAGCGGCCGCAGGCGCGGGGCCCGCCGTGTCTGCGTGCACTGGCGCTGCGTAGGCGCAGAGGCCAGCCAATCCCGCCAGGATGAACGAAGCGAACGGGCGCCGGCCAACGCCGGGAAGTCCGGGAAACATGCGATTTACGACCTTGGGTAGCAGTGTCAGGGATGCATCAAAGCCGCGCATTATCGCAGCATTGGCACCAATCCCCTGACTAGAGTCGCGGCATGAACCTTCCGGTACGGGCAAGGTATTGGGCATAAGCGGCCCCGTGGTGCGCGAGCAGGTGACGCTCCTCGTTGCGGGACTTCAGCAACATCAGCGTGATGTGGGCGCAGCCCGCCAGCAGCATGGGCAGGGTGGGCAGGATCACCATCGAGCACAGCATCAGCAGGATGGAGAACGCATAGATCGGATGGCGGATCCGGGCGAACAGGCCATCGGTGATCAGCGGCTGCGTGGGCTCGCCGGTGACGGCCATCCGCCAGTCCTTGCCCATGCGGGCCCAGCACTTGACCGTGGCAGCAAGGCTCAGGACCGCAATAATCGAGGCGAGCAGCCGCAGCAGCGCGTACCATTCGAGCGCCGTGGCCCAGGCCGGCACGGCCAAGATGGACTGGGGTCGCATCGCGGCCAGCCAGGGCAACCCGATCCACGCCACCACGATCGGCACCCAGGCCAGCCCCATCAGGCGCTCCTGCGCCTGCTCCGGGACCACGCCGACCATGCGTCGGGTGTGCCGGCGTACCCGCACGATCATGACGCCGACCCCGAGCCAATAGGCGGTCAGCGTGGCGACAAGGGTAAGCAGTGCCGAATCCATGGCTATTGGCGTCCTTCGCGGCGGGCCCGCGGAAGTTGCGCATTGTACGGAATCCCACGCACCGGGTGCGGCCGGACGTAGCGGGTGCCCTGGCCTGCGGTTTCCATCCGTCCGATGAAGTGTCGCAACGAGCCGATCGTCGCGACGCCCGGGCAGGACTTGCAACGTAGAATCCGGAATGGCTTCCACGTTCCCGCCCCGCCGAAACTCGCCTGGCACGGCCGCAAGCGCCGCGCCCCGCATTCCCGAGGCCGAGGCCCAGGCGATGTTGCGCGCGAGCTTCGCGCAATATCGATCAAAGCTGCTGGAACTGCTGCGTGTATCGCTGGCCGAAACGGACGATCTGTTCGAGACCAACAGTCATATTCCCAACGGAGATGTCGAAGCGTTCCGCACCAAGCGCAGTGCCTGGCTTGCGCACTTCGACAAGATACTGACCGAACTCTTCGATCGCCGGATTCGCGGCGAACGCCGCCGCGGCAGCCGGCCGGATGCCGATGCGTCGCTGGCCACGCTGCGCGTTCTCACCGCCTTCGACCATGAGCGGCAAAGCGCGCTCAAGGACGCAACCCGCTTTCTCGATCGCTACACGAAGCGCGAACTGGCGGCACTCGACCTGCGGGTGGAGGCGCTGCTGCCGCCGGACGCATCGCGCGAAATCGACAATCCGTTTGCCGTCACCTACATTCTCGACGCCGCGGGCGCCTCGGCTCGCGCCGTCTATCCGGCACCGCGAATATGGCGGCCTTTCATGGAGCGTGTGCTCCAGGATCTGACGCCCGACATCAACAAGCTCTACATCACGATCAACCGCTTCCTCGCCGATCGCGGTGTGCTGCCGGAGATCAAGGCGGCGCTGCGGGCGCGCAGCGAGCTGCGGCCCCAGGATGATCGCGATCTGCTGCCGACGTTTTCGCGGCTCCTGGCCGATGGCGGACTCACCGCCCCCCCCGACATCGTCGTCCCCGACTCGTTGTCGGAGCCCGGTTCTCCGGCCGAATTTGCGTTTGCGACGCGAAGCGTTGCCCGAATCCCGGGCGGCAGCTTCGACCCCAACCTGATGTCTGCCAGCAAGATCCTGGCGGGCCTGACCGCGCTGGCGGCCTCGGCGGCACACCACCGCGGTCAAGAAACCACCGGCGCAGCGCCCGCACCGGATAGCGCCAGTGACCCGCTGGCAGCCACCGGTCGATCCGCAACAGCGTTGGCGGCGGACAACGCATTGCCGCCGGATTTTCCATCCCTTGATCCGTTGATGGCGCTGGGCACGTCATCGCCACTTTTTGCCACGCTGGCGCAGTGGCAGCGCCTCGATCTCCCGGCGGCCATCGCCCGCGCCGCGCCGCCTCCCGCTGCCGGAGACAGCCAGGGCACCGTCGTGCCGCTCAATCTCGTGCCGCACCTCCGCGCCGCGATGGAAGGCCAGCTCTCGAATGACACGGATCGCATCACGCTCGACGTGATCGCGCTGCTCTTCGACTACATCTTCCGCGATCGCGCCATTCCCGATCCCCTCCGCGGCCTCTTCGGTCGCCTGCAGGTGCCGATCGTGAAGGCAGCGCTGCTCGACCGGTCCTTCTTCAGCGACCGCCGGCACCCTGCCCGCCAGCTGCTCGACAACCTGGCCGACGCGGCGGTCGGCTCGACGAATGACGATGCGTACCTCGAAGCGTTCACCGTGCTGGCCACGGACGTGGTGGATGGCATCTGCCGCGAGTTCGAAGTCGACATCGAAGTGTTCGATCGCGCCAATCTTCGGCTGCGCGCGTTCATCGATGGCGAGCGCCAGAGCGTCTCCGACAGCGTCGCTCCCGACATGGTCGCGGCGCTGTCCGCCGAAGAGGAGGAAACCGACCTCTCGCACGTACGCGCATTCCTGCGCGATCGGCTCGCGGGCCTCGACGTGCCCTTCGACGTGCGATCGTTCGTCGAGACCGTATGGGCAGACCACATGACGTCGCTGCGCCGGGAACACGGACCCGACAGCGAAGCGTGGATCGCCGGGCTGCACACGCTCGACGACATGCTGTGGAGCATTGGCGCCAAGGAGCGCTCTGCACAAAAAGCGCGGCTGACCAGGATGATTCCATCGCTGATCGGCGGACTGCGCCGCGCCTGCACTTCGCAGCAGGTGCCGGTGGACCGGGCCCGTGCATTCTTCGACGCTCTGTACAAGCTCCATATGGCCGCAATCAAGCCGGCCCAGGGGGTGACCATCGTCATGGGTGACGAAGCAGCGCCGACTGTTTCACCGGCGTTTGCCGGACCCGCTCCGGCCATCGCCAACATCCACGACTTCGTCAGCGAGATGGCGGTGGGCACCTGGCTCTCCTTCACGAAGGAAGAGCGCACCATCAACGCCCGGTTGACCTGGGTGAGTCCGCTGCGGACGAAGTACCTCTTCACCAGCCGCGCGAAGACCCGCGCCTTTGTCTATACGCCCGAGGTGCTGGCCTATGAACTGGGCGCGGGCATGGTCAATCTGGTCGTCGAGCCGGTGCCGTTGTTCGACCGGGCCGTGAGTGCGGCGCTCGACACGCTGGCAACGCAGCAACCTGCGCCCCCGGCCGCGGCCACCGCCTGAACTTGCGGCGCGTGCTTAGGCGCGGGCCCGGACAGGCGATAATGGCGGGTCACGCCCTCGCAGGCGTCCGCGCCGTCCGGAGTCTCCATGTCCTTTCGCAGCCTGCTCGCGCCGGCACTGGCCGTTCTGTTTGCAGCGTCGTCCGCATCGGCCCAGCTTGGGGGCGCGGCCCCACCCAACCCGCGAGTGATCCTGGAACTGGCGAAGGACGCCAGCGGTGGTTCGGCCTGGGACGCGCTGCGCAGCCAGCACAGCACCGTATCGGTTCAGGCCGCCGGCCTGACCGGCACCGCAGAGCGCTGGAGCGATACCACCAGCGGCAAGTCGCGACTCGACTTCAGCATCGGTCCGCTCAAAGGCGCTGCGGGATTCGACGGCAGGGTGGCGTGGACACAGGACGACGCGGGCATCGCGCGCGACGAAACCGACGAAACGGCACGCGAGCTCGCGGTCAATGCCGCGTTTCGCGACCGGCTCGCTTTCTGGTATCCCGAGCGTGGCGCAGCGGTGGTGTCGTACAAGGAGCGCGCCACTGCCGACGGCGCCGACTTCGACGTGATCCGCATCACGCCGGAAGGGGGGCGCGCGTTCGAGCTCTGGATCAACGTCGAGACCAGGCTGATCGAGCGTCTGGTCGAGCGCGAAGCCCGTGCCGTGCGCACCGAAATCTACATGGACCTGCGCGATCTGCAGGGCGTCAAGATTCCCTATCGGGTGCGGGCAACCCGGGAAGATCCGCGCCGGGACGAGGTCTTCGTCGTCGAGAAGATGGAGTTCAATCGACCATTGACGGGCGTCGCCTTCGCGAGACCCGCGCCACCCAAGCCGGACTTCACGTTTCCGAGGGGTCGCGCCGAGGTCGTCGTGCCCCTGGACCTCCAGGACGGCCATCTGTTCGTCCGCGTCCGTATCGACGGCAAAGGTCCGTTCCGGATGCTGCTCGACTCCGGCAGCATCAATGCCCTGCTGCCGGAGGTGGCGCGAACGCTCAAGCTCAAACCCGACAGCACGACGCCGGACGGTACCGTCGGCACGCCCGGCCATGGCGCCATCGTGCGGGCGCAGCGACTCGACATCGGCGGCGTCGTCATCAGCAGACCCGCCTTCGCCACGATCGACCTCAAGGCGTTCCTGCAACGGGTTGAAGGAGTCGACGACGTGGCGGGCATCCTGGGCTACGAGCTGTTCAAGCGGATGCCCGTGACCATCGACTACGATCGCACCCGACTCGTGCTGCATGAACCGGCGTCGTTCAAATACGGGGGCAAGGGTACGCTCGTGCCCCTTGTGTTTCGCGGCACGATGCCGTCGGTACGCGGCAGCCTTGACGGTATCGAGGGCGTGTTCGATGTCGGCACCGGCGCGCGACCCTCGCTGACGTTGACCTCATCCTTCGCGGCCACCAACGACCTCGCCGCGAAGTACGGCGCGTCGAAGTCAGTCATTGCCGGCGCCGGGCCCAGCGGCACCGTTCGCGGCACGCTCGGCCGCGCGCGCGAACTCGATATCGGCGGTGTGGTGGTCACGGCCCCCGTCGTGGTGCTTGCCTCGCCAGACGCGGGTGCCGCCGCCGGCGTGGCCGGTGCCGCCGCCGGCAGCATCGGGTACGGCGTGCTGCGGCGATTGCGCCCGACGTTCGACTATGCCCGCAAAGTTGCCTACTTCGATCGTGGTGCCCTGCTCGCGGAGGCCGACAGCTTCGACCGTGCGGGACTCTGGCTCGAGCGCGGGCCGACCGGCTTCGTCGTGGTGGACGTCGTGGTCGACGGACCCGCTGCTGCCGTCGGAATCAAGGCAGGCGACGTGGTGACGGCGGTCAACGGGAAGGCCGCGGGCACGCTGTCGCTGGCGGCGGCACGCGCCTCGCTGCGCGCCGCTGCCGGCTCCAGGCTGCTGCTGCAACTTGGCAATGCCGGCGAACGTACGGTGATCCTGCGCGATTTGATCTAACATCGGGCTGCCGGGCGAGTCCGCCCGCGCCAGCAAGGAGCGGCCCGTATGACCAAGACCAAGAGTGGAATCCACTTTCCCGTTCCCAAAGGCAAGCACGGCGCCCCGATTGCGCCGGCTGCCGTACGTCGCCCGGCAGCCCCCGTGCCACGGGTGGCGGTGCGCACCAAGGCGAGCACCAAAGGTCGCTGACCCGCAGCCGCAGCACACCGGCGCCTTGGTGGGCACCTGATGGTGCCGTCGCTGGCGGTGCTGGGCGGCGTCGCCGCATTGACGGCGCCGCTGTTCCTGCTGGTGCTCGTCGGGTATGCGCTCGCGCGCTGGGGCAACTGGCCGAAGGTCGCCTCGGATGCGCTCACGCGATTCGTCTTTGCGGTGGCTATCCCCGCGTTGCTGTTTCGCCTGATGAGCGAGTTTCCGCGGCTGCCGCCGGTGGATGCCCGGGTGCTCATTGCCTATTTCGGCGGCGGCGCCATCACTTACGTGGCCGCGCGCATCCTCGCCGCGCGCGCATTTGCAATGGACGGCGCGAGCCAGTCGCTGTTCGGGATCGGCACCATCTTCTCCAACGGCGTCCTTCTCGGCATTCCGCTCGTCAAGGTCACCCTCGGCGACGATTCGCTGCCCGTGGTGTCCCTGATTCTCATCTTCAATTCCCTGCTGTTGTGGACGCTCGTCACGGTCTCGGTCGAGTGGGCGCGCAATCGCGATCTTTCAATGGCGGGCCTCGGCCGTACGACGTGGGGCGTGGTCACCAATCCGGTCGTGGCGGGCATCCTCCTGGGGACGGCGTTCGGATTCACCGGACTGCCCATCCCGGCACCGATCGACCAGACCCTGCAGCTGCTCGGACAGGCGGCGGTGCCGATGTCGCTGATCGTGCTGGGGATGGGCCTGGTCGAATACGGCGTGCGCGAAGGCATTCGACCAAGCCTCGCCATCACGGCGCTGAAACTCGCTGCATTTCCGCTGGCCGTCTACCTGATCGCGCGCGGACTGGCGTTGCCGGTGCGTGAGCTGCGGGCCGTGGTGCTCATGGCAGCGCTGCCGGTGGGCGCCAACGTGTACCTGATGGCACGGCAGTTCAAGGCGCTCGAAGGACCCGTGGCCGCGAGCCTCGTGTGGTCGACGCTTGTCGCCGCGCTGTCGACCCCCCTTCTCCTCGCCTTCCTTTCCTGAGCGACGACCGAATGGCGCTGAAGTCCACGATCTGCAAGGCAACCCTCGCGGTGGCCGACATGGATCGACCTTATTACGGCACGCATGAACTGCGGCTGGCGCGCCATCCCTCCGAGACGGCGGAACGCATGATGGTGCGGGTATTGGCATTCGCCCTCCATGCGAGCGACCGACTCGAATTCGGCCGCGGCTTGAGCACGGACGACGAGCCCGCGCTGTGGGAGCGCGACGACACGGGCAGGATTCTTCTGTGGGTCGAGGTTGGACTGCCGGATGAGCGCGTGCTGCGTCGCGCGGCGGGACGCGCCGACCAGGTGGTCGTGTATGCCTATGGCGGCCGCGCCGTCGACCTTTGGTGGCAGCGGTGCGCGGATGCTCTCGCACGGGTGCGCAACCTCGTGGTGCTGGCAGTACCGCCGGACGGCGTGAGCGCGCTGGGCACGCTGGCGGAGCGATCGATGCAGCTCCACTTCACCCGCCAGGAAGGTGCGCTGTGGCTCGCCTCGGAGCAGTTGACCGCCGCATTTTCCCTGGAGCCCGTCGGCAAACCCGCGTGAATCGGAGAGGTCGCTACAGGGCGGAGCGCTGCGCTGGAACCGATGTGGTACCCACGGCGAAGACCGCGACCGCGGCGACCGCCACCGCGACCGCGATCGGCCATGCCGTGCCGTCGTAGACGATACCCAGCACCTGGCCCACCACGAATGCCAGCGCCATCTGCAATGCCCCAAGCATGGCGATCGCCATGCCCGCGCGGTCGGGCAGGCGAGCAGCAACGCCGGCATAGACGCACGGCATCAATACGCCGTGCGCAACCATGTAGAGGCAAAACGGCGCCGTGACGGCAGGCACGCTTCGCGGCAACATCGCCACGGCGATCAGCAGCAGCATGCCGGAGAAGAGCGACAGCATCGCCGCCATCCGCACCATGCCCACGAGTCCGCGACGCGCCAGCCCGTACCGGCAGAAGAGATTGCCGACGAAGAGCCCGATGACGGCCACCGCGTAGACATAACCATACCGATCCGGCGCCATGCCGAAGCCATCGATCATCACCCTGGGCGAAGCCGCAAGGAACGCAAAGAGGCCGGCGAAGCTCGCGCAGCCGAGTGCGGTGAAGGCACGAAACGCGCTATCCCGACTGACCACACGTGCGCCATCCAGCAACGCCTGCGGAGGCAATGTCGCGGCGGTCCGCAACGGCGCCGCGGGTCCGTACCGGAGGAGCACGAGCACGGCAACCCCGAAGACCGCCATCACGGCGAAACTTCCGCGATAGCCCGTCGCGGCCTCGAGGTATCCGCCCAGCACCGGTGCGATCACCGAAACGACAGCCGTCAATGCGAACACGTGGGCAAGCAGTGGCGCCGCCGTCGCCACGTCGAACCGGTCGCGTACCAGGGCGCGGCCGGCCACGACGCCACAGGCCGCCCCCGCCCCTTGCGCGACGCGCAACACGAGCAATGTTCCGATATCCGTGGCAATGATGGCGACCCCGCTGGCGAGCGCATACGTCACGATGCCGAAGCGCAGGACCGGCATCCGTCCCAACCGATCCGAAACCGGTCCCGCCACCAGCTGCGCCAAGCCGAAGGCCAGCATGAAGAGCGTCAGTGTCAACTGCGCGTGCGCGGGCGTCGTCGCGAATGCAAGTGGCAGCGACGGCAGCGACGCCAGGTAGAGATCGCTGCCCAGGGGCTGCAGTGCAAAACAGCCGGCGAGGCACCATGGCAGCAGCCCATCGCGCGCATCCGGCGCAGCACCTGCCTTCATCGCGACGTCCAACGCGCCCGACCGCATGATGCGATCCACGGCAGCATACGTCGTGCGAAAATGCTGGTTCCTTTCCCACTGACACGCACCATGCCCAAAGCCAAAGCTGCCAAACGACCAAAATCTGCCAAAACCGTCAAGCCGTACAAGGTCCGCGACTCGGCGATCCACGGCCGTGGCGTGTTCGCCACCGTTGACATCCGCCGCGGCACGCCGATCATCGAATACAAGGGCAAGCTTTCAACCTGGGATGATGCAATGGAACGCCCGGACAGCGACCCGGACGACGCCGCGCACACGTTCTTGTTCGAAATCGAAGATGGCCGCGTGATCGATGCGCGCGTGCGTGGCAATGCGGCGCGCTGGATCAATCATTCGTGCAAACCCAATTGCACGACCGAGGAAGATGGAAAGGGTCGGGTGTTCATCGAGGCCAGGCGCCGGATCAGCCCGGGTGAAGAATTGAATTACGACTACCGCCTTACCATCGACGCGAAGCTGACGAAGAAAGAGCGCGCTGCATTTGCCTGCCGTTGCGGCGCCAAGAAGTGCCGAGGCTCGCTGCTGCTCGACTGATGCCCGCCGCTGCTTGCATGTTGGCCGACCTGAAGTATGCCATCGCCCCGTATTTTCGCGCACCGACGGCGGTTCGTCGGGCCGTGACCGCCGCAAGTCCGGTCGGTTGACGCGCCGGACGCCGTTGCGCCGTTACAATTCGCCGCATGCTCACATACGTCTCCGGTCGAATCGAGCGCAATCGGTTTCTCGGCATGGCAATCCTGGTCGTGGCCACCTGGGCCGGCAGCAGCGTTGCCCAGGTCGCCTCACCGGGTGCTTCCGCGCCTGCCGGGTTCCCCGGTGCCGCGATGCTGCCCAAGGCTCCTGCGGATACCCGGTTGCCGGGGCCCAATCCCCGGCATTGCGGCACCACGCGCTGGTCGGCGTTGTGCGCCGAGGGGCGGTGGTCCAGGTTCTCCCGCATGCAGGTCGCGCTCAAGGCGCCCGGATTTGCGGGCGAATACTCGATGGAGCAGCCGGAGAACAATGACGTCCACACCACCTACCGCGAGCAGGCAGGTACGACGCGCCGGGGTGGGGAAGTCCTGTTCGTCAACGATGAGGCGTTTGCATACCGATCGCGGGATCGGTTCCATTCTCCCGAAACCATGCTGGATGAATTGATGTCGACCCCGATTCTCGTGACCCAGCTGGCGGCGCTGCTGCTTGACCAGGGCGCCCTGGTCGGCCCCGACGAAATCACGAAGCCCCTCGCCATCAGTGCCCGGAACACGACCCAGTTCCTGCGTACCGAGGCGCCGAACGTGGCGGCGTTGTTCGGCCCACCCTGGGCAATGACCGGGTCGGTCGCACCCGCCCCCGAAGGCGGGCTCGCCTTTCGCCTGCGACTCACCCATCGACCCGTCGACGGCAAGGGTCGGCTCCTGGCAGACAAGCGCGATACGGTCGAACTGAACGGCACGGTCTTCTATGACGAACGGCGCAAGGCCATGTCGGAAACGTTCGACCTGGTGGGCTGGAAGCTCATCTTTCGCAATAGCGAGATGGATCCGGTCAAGACATTGGGCGAGGCGCGACAGGCGGTCGGCCCCCGGTAGCCCAAATCATGGCTACGCGTTCGGTGGCCCAGTTCCCTGCCGACGCGTTGCCGGAAGTACAAGGCACGGGCACAATCCCTGCAGCCGCCCGGAAATTCGTCCGGCGTGTGCGCCAACCATTCGCGCGAGCCCATGACCCGCAAGCACTCCACCGGCAATGCCGGCACCACCGTCATTGTCGAGCACACCTCGCGCGTGCTGGCGGACAACCCTCTGGCCGATCCGCATGTGCGCAAGCTGGCGGTCTGGCTGCCGCCTGGCTACGACGAAGGCACGCTGCGCGGCAGCCGTGGCGGCCGCGGTCGTCGCTACCCGGTGCTGTGGGACCTGGTCGGCTTCACGGGGTCGGGCCTCGCGCACGTCAACTGGCGCCCGTTCGACGACAACGTGCCGGAACGCGCCGCACGGTTGCTGCATGAGCGACGCATGGGTCCCGCGATCATCGTGTTTCCGGATTGCTTCACATCACTTGGCGGTAATCAGTACATCAATTCCTCGGCAATCGGCCGCTATGCCGACTACCTCACCCGCGAACTCATTCCTTTCGTCGATCGTGAATTCCGCACGCTTGCGTCGCGCGAACATCGCGGATGCTTCGGCAAATCGTCGGGCGGGTACGGCTCGATCGTCCACGGCATGAAGTACGCCAAGTACTGGGGCGCCATCGCCGATCACTCGGGCGACGCCTACTTCGACTTCTGCTACCTCACCGACTGGCCACGCACGCTCAACGAACTCGATCGTTTTCGCCGGCCCCAGCGCCGCCAGGGCCGCCAGCGGGTCGCGCCGAAGGCCGCCGAGCGTGCCAAAGGCTTCGACGACGGACGCGTGCGGCGGTTCCTCGAAGAGGTGTGGGCCAAGGAAAAGTTGAGCGATGGCGAGGGGCACGCCCTGATGGAAATCGCGATGGCCGCGTCCTATGACCCTGACCCTGCGGCGCCGCTTGGCTTCCGGCTGCCCGTCGATCTGGAAACCGGGCTGCTGTTGCGGGAGCGCTGGGCGCGGTGGCTGCGGCACGACCCGATCAACATGGTGGCGCAGCACGCGGACGCGCTGCGCACCCTGCACGGCATCTACATCGACTGCGGATGGCGCGACCAGTACCATCTGCACTACGGGGCGCGCATGCTGTCGAACTCGCTGACCGACCACGACATCGCGCACACCTACGAGGAATTCGACGACACTCACTCCTCCATCGACTACCGGATGGATGTCAGCCTGCCCTTTCTCTATCGTTGTCTCAAACCCTGAGGTTTCGCTCATGTTCATTGCACCGCGCACGGCTGTATTGCTTTGCGCCTTCCTTGCGGCACTGGTCACCGCGCCTGGCGCGATCGGGGCTTCTGCCGATGCCGCTCCTCCCGTCAACAATGCCGATTATGACCTCGGTGCCGAGGCCATCAAGGCCAGGGACTGGGATCGCGCCGCGTACCACCTCGAGATCGCGGCCCGCGCCGAACCAGGCAATGCGGACGTGCAGAATCTCCTTGGCTACACGTTCCGCAACCAGCGCAAATTCGAACTTGCGTTCACGCACTATGCCAAGGCGCTGAAGCTCGACCCCAACCATCGCGGCGCGCACGAGTACATCGGCGAGGCCTATGTGATGACCGGCAATCGCGCCAAGGCGCAGGAACACCTGGTGGCGCTGGAACGCATCTGCGGGAAGAATTGCGAGGAGTATCAGGACCTCGCCCGCGCCATCGCGGCACCCCGATGATCGGGGCCGCAGTGCGGCAATGACGGCAACAACCATCCGGAGAAGCCATGCGTTGGGGAGACATGCGTCGCAGCGACAACATCGAGGACCGCGAAGGCACGAGCGGCGGCGGTGGTCGCAGCCCGCTGGGCGGCGGTATCAAGCTGGGGGGCGGCGCGATGATCCTCGTGGTGATCGTCAGCCTGCTGTTCGGCGTGAATCCGATGCAGTTCCTGGGGATGCTGGATGGCGGCGGTCCGGCCGTCGCGCCGCCACAGGTCCAGCCGCCCGCCCCCGCGCCTGTTGGCGCCACCCGCGAGCCGGTCGATGCGCGCAAGGACATGGTCACGCGCATCGTGGGCGACACCGAGGAAGTCTGGACCGCGCTCTTTACCGCCATGGGCACGCGCTACGAGCCGCCCAAGCTGGTCCTGTTTCGCGGGTCCGTCGTCTCAGCCTGCGGCCGGGCGAGTGCAGCGGCGGGCCCCTTCTATTGCCCCGGGGACCGCAAGGTCTACCTGGACACCAATTTCTTCCAGGAATTGAGCAGTCGCTTCGGCGCGCCCGGCGATTTCGCGCAGGCCTACGTCATTGCCCATGAGATCGGCCATCACGTGCAGAACCAGATGGGCACGATGCGCGACTTCGACCAGACGGCCGCAAAACTCGACGAGCGACGCCGCAACGCCCTGACCGTGCGCCTCGAACTGCAGGCCGACTGCTATGCCGGCGTGTGGGGCTTCTATGCTGCAAAGCGTAACCTGCTCGAACCCGGCGACATCGAGGAAGGCATGCGCGCGGCATCGGCAGTGGGCGACGATGCCATCCAGAAGCGTACGCAGGGTTACGTGGTACCCGACGCCTTTACCCATGGTCGTGCCGAACAGCGCATGCGCTGGTTCAAGGCCGGACTGCAGTCCGGCGACCCTCGCGTGTGCAATACCTTCGCTGCCAGGGATATATAGGCGGTCCGTCATCCTTCGGTCAACGCGCGTGATGGCAGTTACCTGCCCGGGATGCAGTGCCCCGATGACTGCGCTCGAGGTCGATCGCGTGCCGCTCGGAGCATTGACGATCGACATGTGCGCGCGATGCCACGCGCTCTGGTTCGATACGATGGAAAGCGTGCAGCTTTCGCCGGGCGCCACACTGGTCCTGTTTCGAGCGATTCATGCGGCGGGAACACCCGCAACCACACTGCCGGCCGCGCGCCTGCCCTGCCCGCGCTGCGACACGCCGCTCGACCTGACCCAGGACCTCCAGCGCACGACGCGGTTCACGTATTTCCGGTGTCGCCGTGGGCACGGTCGCTACACGCCTTTCGTGCAGTTCCTGCGCGAAAAGAACTTCATCAAACCGGTGTCGGCGGAGGAGCTCGAGCGCCTCAAGACGCTGGTGCGGGTGATTCGCTGTGCCAGCTGCGGTGCCCCGGTCGACCTCGCGCACGACACCACATGCCGCTACTGCCGCGCACCGATTGCCATGCTCGATGCCGAAGCGGTGGCGCGCACATTGCGTGATCTCGACACCGCTGCCGCGAGACGGGCCCAGGTCGCCAGCCCGGAAGCCGCCGCTGCGGCCGTCGTGGAGGGAGCGCGCTTCGAACGCGCGATGGCCGCGGAAAAGCAACGGACGGATGCGACAGGTGGTGTCGACCTGATCGCGGTCGGACTTGCGGTGCTGAGCGCCCTGGCGTTTCGCTGATCCCGCCGCAGGCAACCCGGGGCAATGCCGCCGCCGGGTGGCGAGGGACGCAGTGCCGCGCTAAAATGACCCATTGTCCAATGCCGGAGTAGACAACCATGACCGTTGCCCATTCAATGGTGTTCGCCGCGATGCTGGCCGCAGGTACCGCCCTGGCGCAGACTGCGGCGCCTGCCGCGGCGACACCTGCGCCCACGAACGTCACCGCTGCGGCCAATTGCCCCAAGCCGGATGCTCATCCGGGTCGGCTTGCCTCGGACAACATGCGCCGGGGCTGGGGCAAGGAGGTGCAGACGTGGACCGACTGCATGAAGAAGTTCGTGGCGGAGATCCAGCGTCAGGCCGACGAGGCGGTGAAAATGGCCAACGCTGCCGTCGCGCGTTCCAACGCTGCCGTCGACGAATACAACGCGGTGGTGAAGGACCTGCAGGCGCAGAACGACGCCGCCCAACGCTGACGGCTATCGGCCCGGCTGCTGGAGCGGGATACGCTCCACGCGGACGGCCACGCCGTCGACGCAGGTCACGATGGTTTGCTCACGATCGCCAGGCTCCGCTTCCCACACGTGCCGCTTCACCAGGCGGGCCAGCGTTTCGTCCAGTTCCTCCTTGATGGCAGCGGGGGCCCCGGCCTCCGCCGCCAGTTCGGCACAGGGGCGGGCGGCAAAGAAATTCTTGCGCCGGCTGGGCTCCGGATCCGGCACCGCTTCCGCTGCGTCAGGATTGTCCTTGACCCATGCCACCACACCGCGGTTGAAGCCCAGGTCGAGTTCAAGATCCTTGCGGCGGTAGCGCCAGACCTCCGCCGCGTTCTCCGGCGGCTTGCCGGGACGCATTTCCTGCGGTGTCCCATACGCCTGCACCACGTACGCGCGCGGCATGCCGATGCCGACTTCCCTGCGGCTGGCCTTGGCTGACCATTCGGTGCCGGCATCGTCCTGCGGGACGGCCATCCCTGGCAGATCCATCCGGGTCCCTTTCTGCGCTTCGGGGCAAGGTTGTTGCTGATAGGTGACGCGTCCGGCCTTGTCGGCGCATTTGTAGACCTGCGCGGCGGCATGCGGCGCCAGGATGGCCAATACCGCCACGACCATCACTGCGGATCGCTTCGCCGCCACGTCGCATCTGGTCCGCTGGCCACCACGGCTCATGGCGACACGATCCGCTCGACATCGACGACCTTGCCACCGATGCAACTGAACGCGGTTCGCATCTTCGGGTCGCCACCGTGCGGCTCGTAGAAATGGCGAATGCCGCCACCGGGCGCCGGGAGCGGCTCCTGGCGATCCGCATTGCCGATTTCGGTGAACACGTGTTCGCAGTAGCGGCCGGCAATGACGAAACGACGGTTCTGCGCACCTCGAACTGCGGGTTCGGCGGCAGCGCCTGCCGGCACAGCGTCGCGGGCCGCAGACTCGTCGCGCTGCCATGCCACGTTGGATCCCGCGAAACCGACGAGCAAAGTAGCTCCCTCCCGCGGTGCGTAGCGCCAGACCTCGGTGGCATTGTCGCGGGGCGTGCCTGGACGGATCTCCACCGGCGTGCCGCGTGCCCGAAGGACCCAGCGCTTGGGCATGCCGGGCAGGACGCGCGCCTCCTTGGCCGCTGCTTCCCAGACGGTGGCCTCGTCGCGTGACTCGGCCTTGGGCAAGGTCAACTCCCGCCCCGCCTGGTTGCCCGTGCATGCCGAGTCCTGATAGGTGACGTTGCCGTCCCCATCAACGCACTTGACGACGCCCTGCGCCAACGCGGCATGCGCAAGGCTGAGCAGCACGACGGCGGCAAGACCTGCGAGGCACCGCGCGTCCGACCGATAGGACTGCATGTTCATTGCGCTATGATGCCTCATCATGAAAAAAATGAGTATTCGCAACCGTCGGATGGCGGCTGCGCCGGATCTTCGAGACCTTGCAGATCGCGCCTGCACTTCCGCTGGACAGTTGCCATCGGATGATGGGGCATGGACCTGAAGTCGCTCGCGACTTCGCGGCCGGCGGCGCCCTGACCGGCGCGGGACTCGCCCATGCCCTCCCGCGCCGTTGCTGCAGCCAACTCTTCGAGCGTAGGCGACCGCAGTGCCGCCGACGACGCCGCGCACGCCATAGCACTGGCGCTGCGCGATGGTTTCGACCGGCACTACGCGTTGTTCCGCGATTGCGCCCGAGCCGCCAAGCGCCATTTCGAGAACGCCAACTGGCGCGCGCTGCGCAATGTGGCGCACGACCGCATCGACTATTACGATCGGCGGGTGCTCGAGACCGTCGATCGGATCGAAGGCGAATTCAAGCTGGCGGAACATGCGGGCGGCGCCGACGCCCTGTGGGAGCGGGTCAAGCTCCATTACATCGGGCTGCTGATCGACCACAAGCAACCCGAGTGTGCGGAGACTTTCTTCAACTCCGTGTCCTGCAAGATCCTGCACCGGACGTATTTCCACAACCGCTTCATCTTCGTCCGGCCGGCGGTTTCCACCCAGCACATCGAAGCCGATCCCCCGACCTACCGCAGCTACTATCCGCTTGAGCAGGGCCTGCGGCACGCGTTGATCGACATCGTGCTCGACTTCCGGCTGGAAACGCGCTTTGCGGATTTCAGGCGCGACCTGCGGCACCTCCTGGCCGCATTTCGACGACGCACACGGCGCCCATTCAGGCCCGAGGCCAACCACCAGATCCAGGTGCTTTCGACGCTGTTCTTCCGCGACCAGACTGCCTATGTGGTGGGCCGGATCGTCAACGGCATCCACAACATGCCCTTCGCGGTCGCCCTGAAGCACGGCCCGGACCGCGCGCTCTATGTCGACACCCTGCTGCTCGACGACACCGAGCTGGCGCTGCTGTTCTCGGCCAACCGGTCGTACTTCCTGGTCGACATGGAAGTGCCTTCGGCGTATGTGGATTTCCTGCACGCGTCGCTTGTGGACAAGACGGCCGCCGAGCTCTACACGATGGTGGGCTTGCAAAAGCACGGCAAGGCGCTCTTCTACCGCGACTTCCTGCACCATCTGGCGCATTCGCGGGATCGCTTCATCGTCGCGCCGGGCATCAAGGGCCTGGTCATGACGGTGTTCACGCTGCCGTCGTATCCGTACGTCTTCAAGCTGATCAAGGACCGGATCGCGGCCTCCAAGGAGACCAACCGCGCCAAGGTCAAGCAGAAGTACGCGCTGGTCAAGCATCACGATCGTGCCGGCCGGATGACCGACATCCTCGAGTATTCCGACGTGGCGTTCCCGCGCGCGCGCTTTGCACCCGAACTGCTGGAGGAACTGCACCACGTCGCGCCGTCGCAGATCGAGGAGGACGGTGACCGGATCATCATCCGCCATCTCTACATCGAACGGCGGATGACCCCTCTCAACATGTACCTGGAGCGCGCCAGCGACATCGAGCGAACCCACGCGATCCATGAATACGGCAACGCCATTCGCGAACTCGCCACCGTCAACATCTTTGCTGGCGACCTGCTGTTCAAGAACTTCGGCGTCACGCGCTACGGCCGGGTCGTGTTCTACGACTACGACGAGATCGAATACCTGGTGGACTGCCGGTTCCGGACCATACCGCCTCCCCCGCCCGGGTTCGACGAAATGTCAGGCGACGTCTGGTATCCGGTGGGACAACTCGACGTGTTTCCCGAGGAGTTCGAGACCTTCCTGTTGACCGACCCGCGGGTCCGCTCGGCCTTCATGGCCTTTCATGCCGACCTCATCACGGCGCAGTGGTGGCAGGACGCACAAGCCACCGTGCTGCGCGGCAGCATGGCCGAGGTCCTATCCTACGCCGCGACAGCGCGATTCCTGCCGCCCGCGCCTGCCTGACTCGTCGCCAGCGATCCTGCCGGGAAGTTCAACCGCTCGGCGGTCTGGTTCGACCGGCTCTCGGTTGCCACCCTTGCCGTTGGCGGACGTTCACCATAATTGCCGATTGGTCCGGCCACGCAACGGATCGCGCAGAGTGCCCTTTTCCGGAGGATTGCAGTGATCGTCAGTGCGTTCGAGCTCTTCCGCGTTGGCCCGGGTCCCTCGTCGATGCACGTCGTGGGTCCGCATCGCGCCGCACGGCGTTTCCTGCATGAAATCGCGGCCGACGGCCTGCTGCCCGAGGTGGGACGCGTCGAAGTCGAGCTTTTTGGCGGCCTCGCCTTCTCCGGTCGGGATCGCGGCACGGATCGCGCCATCATTGCGGGCCTGGCCGGCATGCCCGCCGAACAATGCGATACAGGGGCAATGGGGCGTTGCGCGTCGCGCGTTGAAGCGGAGGGGAGGCTGACACTCGCCGGCGGACCGTCGATCGCCTTTGCGCAGCAACGCGACGTGCGCTTCGTCATCGATCGCGCTGTTGCGTTCGACGGCAATGCCCTGCGGTTCATCGCCCGCGACACGTACGACGACGTCGTGGCAACCCGCGTGTACTTCTCCATGGGCAACGGGCACATCCGCGGCGAGATGGATCGCTCCCTGGCGGCGAACTCGCGCCTTCCCCACGCCCATGCCACAGCCGAAGCGATGCTGGCAGCCTGTGCAGGTCGCGGCAAGCGCATCGCCGACCTCGCGCAGGCGAATGAGAACGTGCGCCTGTCACCCGGCGAAGTACGGGCGGGGCTCCTGTATCGGGCCGAAGTGATGCGTGCCGCATTGGCACGCGGACAGGCCACGCAGGGCGTACTGCCAAGCGGTGGCCGGCGTGCGGCGCCCGATTGGTCGCTGGCGGTGCAGGAAACCGGCACGACGCCTGCCGGCAGCAATGTGCTGGCACGACGCGCTGCCGTATATGCCACCGCGGTGGCGGAGGAAAGCGCCGCGGGCGGGCGCGTGGTTGCGGCGCCGTCAGCCGGATCCGCGGGGCCGGTGGCCGCACTGCTGCAACTCTGGCGCGACGGCCGGCCACTGCAGCTTGACGACGGCGTCGTCGACTTCCTCTTGACCGGTGCCGCCATCGGTGGGATGTTGCGTGCCGCCGGTCTGCATCACGCGGGCTGCCAGAGCGAGATCGGCGTAGCGGCGGCAATGGCTGCTGCGGGCTACGCCAGCGTCCTGGGTGCGAGCAACGAGCAGGTCGTCCTTGCGGCGGACCTGGCATTGCGCCCGCATCTCGGCCTCACCTGCGATCCGGCAGGGGGCCGAATCGAGGATCCGTGCATCGGACGCAACGCGGCGGCGGCATCGCGCGCCTGCCTGGCCGCGCTTGACGCCGTGCGCGCACCATCGCCTCGCAATGGTATCGATGCCACCATCCGGGCCATGGTCGGATCCGGACAGAGGATGGCCTCGCGCCCCAAATCCACATCGCTGTCAGGAGTCGCCGTCAGCCTGGCCGAGTGCTGACGCGAGCCGCGTTGTACCGCGTAGCCGGGCCGGTGCTATCCTCGGGTCTTTGTGCCCTGGAGCCAACGCATGTCGTTCCCGTGGTCGCGGTTGAGCTGGCTGCCGGTAGTGGCAGCGCTGGCACTCGCGGGTTGCGAAAACCCGTTGAAGAAGAAGGAAGAGGAAGCCTCGAAGAACACCTTCGCGTGCCAGATGAATGGTGAGCGTCTGGTGCTCCGATTCGCCGATGGCGAAGCGCGAATGCTGATGCCGAGCGCCCAGCGCATCACGCTGTACCAGATTCCCACCGCCTCGGGCGTGCGCTACACCAACGGCACCATCGAGTTGCGCGGCAAGGGCACCGATCTCCAGCTGCTGCAGGACGGTGCCACCGTAGCGCTCAAGGATTGCGAGCCCTACGCGGTGCTGCCGCCGCCCCCGAAGTGAACGGCGGCCCGCTCGACGCGCCCGCCAGGACGAACCCGAAGTGAGCGCCGGACCTGACGTCGGAGTGATCGGCGTCGGCGCCATGGGCGGGGGCGTCGTGGCATCCCTTTGCCGCGCCGGATTCGCGACCCACGCCCGCGACATCCGGCCCGAGGCGATGGCCGCGGCGGCAACGCTCGGCGCGACGGTGCACGAGTCGGCCGCGGCCCTGGCCCGGGCTGTCGATGTGATCGTCGTGCTGGTGGTGGACGCCGCACAGGTCGACACCGTGCTGTTCGGTGAACTGGGTGCGGCGGCCGCGGTGCGCCCTGGCGCGGTCGTGCTGCTCGCCTCCACCCTCGACCCGGACGACGTCGTCGCCGTGGCGACGAAGCTCGCGACGCGGGGCGTGTTCTGTCTTGACGCACCGGTGTCGGGTGGGCCACGCCGCGCGGCCGAGGGAACCATGACGATGATGGTGGCAGGACCCGCGTCGGCGATGGCCCGGGCCGAACCGGTCCTGGCCGCCATCGCGGGCAAGGCGTTCCGGGTCGGTACGACGCCCGGCACCGCGGCCAAGTTCAAGATCGTCAACAACCTGCTGGCCGCGGTCAACCTGGCGGCAGGCGCCGAAGCGCTCGCGCTGGCGACGGCGGCCGGGCTCGATCCCCGGATGGTGGTCGAGGTCGTCAATGCCAGTTCGGGCGCCAGCTGGATGTTTGCCGACCGGATGCCGCGCGCGCTGGACGGCGACTATGCGCCGCGGGCCGCGGCGAAGATCCTGGCCAAGGACGTGGGCATCGCGACATCCTTTGCTGCCCGTCATCACGTGGGCGTACCGTTTGCGCTGGTAGCGCGGGATACCTTCCAGAGCGCGCTGGCCTCCGGACATGGCGAGCAGGACGACGCGATCCTGTATGCCTATGCGCAAAGCCTGGTCGTTCCGGCACCACCGATGTCGTCGGCGTAAGGCCGGCCGCCACCGTTGCGACTACCCTGACACCACGTCGCCCTGCGAACCCGTCTCTCCAATCCTGAACCTGGACCAACGATGTCGAATTTCATGCCCCCGATCACCCGCCGCAGCATCCTCGCCGCCGGCTTTGCATGCCTCGTCGCCATGGCCGGTCTGTCCGCCATGGCGCAGACCCCGAAGGCCGGCTCCGCCCCACCCCCCGGCATGGCCGTAGCCACCTTTGCCGGAGGCTGCTTCTGGTGCATGGAGCCGCCCTACGACAAGCTCGAAGGGGTCGTCAGCACGACGTCCGGGTACATGGGCGGGTCGGTGAAGAATCCCACCTATGGCGATGTGTCGAATGGAACCACGGGCCACACCGAGGTCGTGCAGGTGGTCTACGATCCGTCGAAGGTCACTTATCAGAAGCTGCTGGAGGTGTTCTGGCGCAACATCGACCCGACAGTGAAGGATCGTCAGTTCTGCGACTCGGGCACCCAGTACCGGACGGCGATATTCGTGCATACCGACGAGCAGAAGAAACTGGCGGAGAACTCGAAGGCGCTGCTGCAGATGACCAAGCCGTTCAAGGATCCGATTGTCACGCCGATTGCGGCGGCGCCGGAGTTCTGGCCGGCCGAGGAGTATCACCAGGATTACTACATCAAGAATCCGGTGCGCTACAACTACTACCGGACCGGCTGCGGCCGCGATGCGCGGCTGAAGGCGTTGTGGGGCGCGGACCCCAAGTAGCCGGTCAAATCAATCCGGCGCTGCTGGCGGCCGCGCCCGCCAGCGATGACGCGACGATCAGCAGCAGCATCGCGATGCCGACGAACTCGGTCTGATCCTTGGCCGGAACCAGCAGCACCTTGCGCGCGCCGAGCCAGTACGCAAACAGCGTGTGGGACAGCCCGATGAGTCCGATCAGGGCCATCACCGGCAGGAACAACACGGCGCCGGCCAGCAGCATCGGCACGGCCCCGAAGGTTGCCACCTTGAGCGCCACCCGGTAGTCGCGGGAGCTGCCGTACATGGGCGCCAGCAGGACAAAGATCCCGGCCAGCGCGAACACCGACGCAACGGAGGCGAACAACGTCGTCGCGGCTGCGGCGAATGCCTGCTGCGGAGGTACCAGGAATCCCAGGGTTTCGTCCCAGCTGGCATCGAAGTACTTGATGCCGATGAACGTGGCCGCGGGGGCGAGCAATGCGAGCGGAAGCAGGAAATGGCGGATCAGGACATCGATCGTCGTGTCCTCGGCGGCGATACGATCCCACTCGGTGCTGGGATGCAGCACGATTCCGATCACTCGACGCAGTGCCTTCATGGGCCCAGTATAGTCGCGGCGGTTTGACGCTGCGCTGGACGGGGCGCGATACTCCTGCCGTCGCGGGCGCAAGCATGCCGCGGCCATGCATGCGGGAGTTGACCAGTGGAAATGAAACGATTGGCAGGCGGCAACCTGCGCGCTGCCGGCTATGACGAGCGCAACCGCAAGCTGGTGGTCGAGCTGACTTCAGGTACCTTCGAATACGGCGGCGTCACCGCCGAAGTGTGGCGGCGATTCTCCACGGCGTCGTCGCCATGGAGCTTTTTCCGCGACAACATCGAAGAGGAGTACGCGGCCAAACGCGTGCGCTAGCGCACGTGCGGGTGTGCGCCACGGCGCGCGACGAGCGCGCATCCGGAGCGGTGCCCCGGATGCGCTTCCCGCCGTCGATGCGCGTTACTGGATCGTGAGCTTGCGGCCCGCAGCGGGCACCTTCTTGGTCAGCGTCAGCTCCAGCACGCCGGCCTCGTACTTCGCCTGACTGGCCGCTTCGTCGAGTTCCACTGGCAGCGTGAAGCTGCGCGCCATGGCGCCGGTGGGACGTTCGCTGCGCAACACGCGCTCGCCGTCCGCGACTTCCGCTGCATTGCGCGCCGTGGCGGCGATCGTCACGGCATTGCCCTCGATCGTGACTTCGATCGCGTCCTTCGACACGCCGGGGATCTCGGCGTGGACCACGTAGCTGTCACCCTTCTCGACGACGTCGATCCTGATCGGCGCCGCCCTACCGCGCACGGCGCGCACAGGCTGAAAAAAACCACGGACGAGCTCGTCCAAACCTGCATCCGCGAAGGGACCGTAGACCTGTACTGTGTTCATGTTGACTCCTGTCGTGGCATGGGTTGAGGCAATGGGATGGCGCCTGGTGCAACCGCGGCGCCGGTACCTCAAAAATGGGGGGCGCCCGCCGTGTTTCAAGGGGGCCGCGCAAAAGGCAGAAGTCACGCGCGTCGCCCGACCGTCAGCCACCGAACATGCCGGCAGGAGGGCCAGACAGCCCGGGGCATCGTTCGACCATCGGTTAGAATCGGCACCTCGCAGCGCGCATGTCCGCGCGCCTGCGCCACAACACTTCCAGGAATGCCATGCCGACGATGACCTACCGCCGCTTAGGGACCTCCGGCCTCAAGGTAAGCGCCCTTTCCTTTGGCTCGTGGGTCACCTACGGCAACCAGCTCGGCAACGATCTCGCCACCGAGTGCATGGCGGCCGCGTACGCCGGTGGCGTCAATTTCTTCGACAACGCCGAGGTCTATGCCAAGGGCCAGTCCGAGACGATCATGGGCGTGGCGCTGAAGCAACTGGGGTGGCGCCGCGCGTCCTATATCGTGTCGACCAAATTCTTCTGGGGCCTGCATGACGGGCCCAACGAAAAGAACACGCTCAACCGCAAGTACCTGATGCAGGCAATCGACGGCTCGCTCGCGCGCCTCGGCATGGACTACGTCGACCTGGTGTTCTGCCACCGCCCCGACCCCGACACCCCGCTCGATGAAACGGTGCACGCGATGTCGGACATGATCACCGCGGGCAAGGCCATGTACTGGGGCACCTCGGAGTGGAGTGCCGCCGAGATCGCCGCCGCCTGGCACATCGCCGACAAGCATCACCTGCACAAGCCGGTGATGGAACAACCGCAATACAACCTCCTCCATCGCGATCGCGTGGAAAAGGAATACGCACGCCTCTATGCCGACCTTGGCATCGGCACCACGATCTGGAGCCCGCTGGCCTCGGGCCTTCTCACCGGCAAGTACAACGACGGCATCCCGGCCGATTCGCGCGGCACGTTGAAGGGTTTCGAATGGCTGGCCGAGCGCCTGACACAACCCGAGCAGATTGCGAAGGTGCGCAAGCTGGCGCCGATCGCCAAGGATCTGGAGTGCACGATGGCGCAGATGGCGCTGGCGTGGTGTCTCAAGAATCCGCACGTATCCACGGTGATCACCGGTGCCAGCCGTCCGGCGCAGGTCCACGAAAACCTGGGCGCGCTCGATGTCGTGTCGAAGCTCGACGCCGCGGTGATGGCGCGCATCGATGCCGCGCTGGCCGATTGATCGCGACGCGCCACTCAATAGGCATGAACCATGAAGCGCTTCCTGCATACGTTGCCGCTGCTGGGGCTTCTTGTCACCACCACGGCAATGGCCGCGCTCTTCGGTAGCCTGTTCGCGGGAACGATGCCGGCCGACCTGGGTGTGCGCGACGGCCGCCTCAAGGCCTGCCCCGACAGTCCCAACTGCGTCAACAGCCAGGCCACCGACGCCGGACATGCGATCGCGCCGCTGGCGTTCAAGGGCGACGCCACCGCCGCGATGCGGGCGCTTGCAAAGATCGTCGCCGCCGAGCCGGGTGCCACGATCATCGCCGAGCGGGACGACTATCTGCAGGCTACGTTTGCCACGCCGACGATGGGCTTTGTCGATGATGTCGAATTTTTCGCCGACGCGAAGCGCAATCTCATTGACGTGCGGTCCGCGTCTCGCCTCGGGCACAGCGACCTTGGCGTCAACCGCAAACGCATCGAAGGCCTGCGGCAGGCATTGGCGGCCGCCCTTGGCTGAACGCAACGATCGCCGCCGCGACGGCCGTCGTACCGCGCTGCGCGCTTCTGCCCCCGTGGTGCAGGCCATCGCGCCAGCTGTAGTCCTGCATGAGGGCCGCGAGCGCTCGGTCCAGCATGGCCATCCATGGATCTTTTCCGGCGCCATTGCGCGGGTGCTTGGCGATCCCGCGTCCGGCTCCACAGTCAGCGTGGCCGATGCCACCGGCGGGTGGCTTGCGTACGCAGCGTGGTCGCCGGTGTCGCAGATTCGCGCGCGCGTCTGGTCCGCCGATGCGGCCCAGACCATCGATTCCACCTTTTTCCGCGAGCGGATTGCCCACGCAGCCGCAACCCGTGCACCCTGGCTCGACGACGCCCATTCCGGCGCGCGCCTCGTGCATGGCGAAGCCGATGGCCTGCCCGGCGTGATCGCCGATCGCTATGGCGACGTGGTCGTGGTGCAGCTGCTGTCGGCCGGCGCGGAATTCTGGCGTGCGACCATCGTCGAGGCGCTGGCCGGTCTACCGGGGATCGCCTGCGTTTATGAGCGCTCCGATGCCGAGGTGCGCCACCTCGAAGGCCTGCCACCGCGCGAGGGCGTCGCTGCGGGAACTCTGCCACCCGAAGTGCTGCTGCGCGAAGACGGCCTGCAATATCGCGTGGACCCGGTGGCCGGACAGAAAACCGGCTTCTTCCTCGACCAGCGCGACAACCGCCGTCTGATTCGCGACGTTGCCGCCGGCAGGCGCGTGCTCAATGTCTTTTGCTACACCGGCGGCTTCACGCTGGCCGCGCTGGCCGGCGGCGCCACGCAGGTCGTGTCGATGGACAGTTCGGCCGACGCGCTGGCTCTGGGCGCGGAAAACCTCGCCCGCAATCCGGCGCTGCCTGCGGCGGCCAGCACCTGGGTCGAGGCCGATGCCTTCACCCAGCTGCGGCAGTTGCGCAACGAGGCCGCCTCGTTCGACCTGATCGTGCTTGACCCGCCCAAATTCGCGCCCACGGCGGCGCATGCCGAAGGCGCGGCGCGCGCGTACAAGGACATCAACCTGCTGGCACTGAAGCTGCTGAAGCCGGGCGGCCTGCTGGCGACCTTCTCATGCTCGGGTGGCGTGGACGCGGCGTTATTCCAGAAGATCGTGGCCGGCGCCGCGGTGGATGCCGGCGCGCACGCCCGGATCCTGCGGCGGCTGGGGGCCTCGCCGGATCATCCGGTCGCGCTGGAGTTTCCCGAGGGCGATTACCTGAAGGGCCTGCTGCTTCAGAAATCGTAACCAGTGCGTGGGCCGCGGCAATCGGCTTGGCACGGGCTCCGACCATGATCGCGCGCATTCAATTGCGGGCCTTGGACCTGGCTGCGCGCCAATTGCGACCTGCGCCCCAACAGCCCTATCAGCCAACGGTAGGAAGTTCGCCAAGTTATGGAGAATGACGGGTGGGGTGCAGGTCAGCTGAATCTCGGGCTCGTCCAGGGCTGAACGGCAAGGCCGGCGCTCAGGCTAGCCGGTTTCGTGGCATGGAAAGTGCGTCAGACCTAGGGTCAACGCCCACCCCGGACCCGCGACACGATGAAACACACCATTGGAGTGATCATTGCGGCGCTCGCGATCGCCACACCGGCAGCCGCGCAAACGATGTACCGCTGCCTTGACCTCGGCCGCACGATCTACTCGGACAAGCCGTGCCTCAATGGCGAGGAAGTCAAGCAGTTTGCGGCAAACGGCAATCCCACCGCCGAAGCCCTCGCTCGCTCGCGCATGAAAGCCCGCATGGACGAGCAGCGCGCAATCACAGCGGCAGGCGCCGCCAAACGCGACGCCGAGAACGGAAAGGCCGCGAAGTGCGTCAAGGGCGCGGCGGTTCCAGGCTGCCAACCTTAGCCGCTGATACAGAGAAGTCCATCGTCTGCGTCAGCGAATTGCGAAAGGCCGCTTCCGGGTCGAAGCGGAAAGGCGGCAATCCCGCGAACGCGAACTGGCGACGGAAACGCGCGGGCAGTTGAGCACCAAAAACAAGGCCGCAACGGGTTACCCCGATGCGGCCTTGTCAGCCTCGGCCGGATGGACAGGAGGTCACCCGGCCGTGTTCTGAAGCCTTGGTGCGTCGATCAGGCGGGTGCCTTCATGCATTCGCTCTGGGCCTTGGAACGTGCTTCCTTGTCCAGGCCCGCGGTCTTCTTGTTGCACATCGCCATCTTGCTTTCGGGCTTGGCCGGTGCGGCGGCGGGCTTGGCGGACAGGCAGGTGCTCATGTAGGCCTTGCGCTCGTCGCCCTTTTTGTCCCCGGCCGATGCGTTGCAGGCCTTCATCTTGTCCTGTTGCGTGTTGTCGGCGGCAAACGCCGGCGCCGCGGCGAGAAACGCGCCCGCTGCCAGCAAAATCATCAGTTTCTTCATGGGTCCACTCCGGCGTGGTATGGCGATCGGGTCCAATGCAAACTGCCCGTTGGCAAAGCGTTGTCCGGTTTGCGGCTCCGGATGGGCCAACGATCAGGTTGAAAGCAGTCTACGGCATCCCTGACGCGCGAGGCAACGGTTTGGCCGCCCCTGCGCCACCGACTGTTGCAGGCACGTCATGGTGCAACGCGACACGCCGTTCTCCCGCCCGGTATACCCGGGCGGGAGAACACGGTAATATATTGTTTTGTCTCATTAATCCATTAGGAATCGCCGCCGTGCCTGCTTCCACTGTCCAGCGCAATCGCGCCGCCGGCGCCCCCGCCCAGGGACCCGCGCCCCGGATCGACGACACCCGCATCACCGACATCACCGAACTCTCGCCCCCGTCCCACCTGTTGCGCGAGTTTCCCGCGGCCGGGCAGCCCGCAGCCACCACCTACGAGGCCCGGCAGGCCATCCATCGCGTGCTGCACGGCGCCGACGACCGGCTGCTGGTCGTGGTCGGCCCCTGCTCCATCCACGATTACGACGCCGCCATCGACTATGCGACGCGGCTGGCGGCACTCAAGCGCGAACTGGCGGACCACCTGATCATCGTGATGCGAGTCTATTTCGAGAAACCGCGCACCACGGTGGGCTGGAAGGGTCTCATCAACGACCCGCGCCTCGACAACAGTTTCCGCATCAACGACGGCCTGCGTCTCGCGCGCCGCATCCTGCTCGAGATCAACGAACTCGACCTGCCTGCCGGCACCGAGTATCTCGACATGATCACCCCGCAGTACATCGCCGACCTGATCGCGTGGGGCGCCATCGGCGCGCGCACCACGGAAAGCCAGGTCCACCGGCAACTGGCCTCCGGCCTGTCGTGTCCGGTGGGCTTCAAGAACGGCACCAACGGCGACGTGCGCATCGCCGTGGATGCCATCAAGGCGGCATCGGCCCCGCACCACTTCCTGTCGGTGACGAAGGGTGGGCATTCGGCCATCGTGCACACGGCCGGCAACGAGGACTGCCATATCATCCTGCGCGGCGGCAAATCCACGAACTACGATGCCGCGAGCGTGGACGCCGTCAGCCACGAACTGGCCAACAGCGGGCTTGCCGCCCGGGTGATGATCGACTGCTCGCATGCCAACAGCCAGAAGCAGCACGACCGGCAGGTCGATGTGGCGCGCGACATCGGTACGCAGATCGCGGCCGGCGACGCACGGATCTTCGGCGTGATGATCGAAAGCCACATCAACCCCGGTCGCCAGGATCTGGTACCGGATCACCCGCCCGCGTACGGCGTGTCGATCACGGATGCGTGCATCGGCTGGGACGCCACGGTGGATACGCTGCGGGGGCTTGCGGAAGCGGTCCGCCTGCGTCGGCTCAAACTCACCGACGAAGCGTGATTCCGAAGGGGCGACGGCCGGACATGCCGCCGCATCCGGCGCCGGTGCCGATCGAAACCGAGCTGAAGCTGGTGATCGATCCGGGGGCGGCAACGACGCTGGCCCGGCACCCGGCGCTCAAACCCCTGAAACGCGGCCGTGCGCGCACCTCGCGTCTGGTCGCCACCTACTTCGATACCACGGATTGCGCGCTTGCCGGCGCCGGCATTGCGTTGCGCCTTCGGCGCGATCGCAACCGGGTCGTGCAGACCGTCAAGGGTCCGGCCCGCGCAGACAGCGCGGTGGGGATGGCGAGCCGACCCGAGTACGAGTGGCCGGTGGCAGGCGACCGGCTCGACCCGCTGCGCTTTGCCACCACGCCATTCCGGCGTGAATTGAGCAAGGCCGAAAGGCGTGGACTCACGGCGCGCTTTGTCACTGACTATGTCCGCACATCGATCCCGCTCACGTTTGCCGACAGCACGATGGCGACGTTGTGCATCGATGTCGGCGAGGTCCGCAGCGCGGACGGTGGACCGGTGGTCAGCCGGCCGATCCACGAGATCGAGATTGAACTCGAGGCCGGGGACCCGCTGCGCCTGTTCGAGCTGGCACAGACCCTGGCCCTCGACGTGCCGCTCGCACTGGAGCGCTCGAGCAAGGCCGAGCGCGGGTATCAGCTGCGGTCTCCCGTAGCCTCCGTTCCGTTGCGTGCCAGCGACGCCGTCCTGCGCCACAGGATCGCGGCAAGCGAGGCATTCACGGCGATCATTCGCGCCTGCCTCGAGCAGATCGAAGGCAACGCGGCGGGGCTGTTGCACGACGGCGACCCTGAATGGATCCACCAGATGCGCATCGGCGTGCGGCGTCTGCGTGCCTGCTTGTCACTGGGTCGCGCCGCGTTCGCGCCGGCGCGACTCGAGCCCCTGCGCGTGGAACTGCGGTGGCTGGCGCAGGCGCTAGCACCGGCGCGCGACCTCGACGTATTCACCACGTCCACGCTGCCCCTGTTCAAGACGGCCCTGGCCCGCGGCAGCGGCGCCGGACCGCTCGACCGCGCGCTGCGCGCGCTCGTGGCAAAGGCAAGGCGGCAGCGTACCGTGGCCCGCGCCTGCGCCCGCGCCGCGGTGGCTTCGCCGCGTTTCGTGCGACTGCTGCTGGCCGCGGGCGCGCTGGCGGCTGCGCCGCTCGCGCATGCAACGCATGCGGATCCCGGCTTCGATGCGCTGAGCGGGACGGCGCGCGATTTTGCACGGCCGTTGCTCAAGCGTCGCCACCGGCAGTTACTGGCGCTGGGCGAGGACCTCGCTCACGCCCAGCCCGAAGCCCGCCATGCGGCGCGTCTGGCCGCCAAGAAACTTCGTTATGCCGCCGAGTTCTTTGCGCCGCTCTATTCGCGCAAGCGGGCCCGCAGTTATCGCCGCGCGCTGGCGGTGCTGCAGGAAGAACTGGGACTGTGGAACGACGCTGCAGTGGCGGTCCGGCTGGCCGGTGAGATCGCCGGGCCGGAATCTGCCGTGGCCGCGGCATTCAGCGGCGCCGCTGCTGCTGCGGGCGCCGCGCGTGAGCACGCCCTGACTGCAGCGTGGGAAGCTTTTGCCGGGGCGTCGCCGTTCTGGTCGCGACGCTGAAATGCCGGGCCGACTCACGCCGTCGACAGCCTCGGCCTATCGCGCCCCGGCCTGGCTACCGGGACGCCACGCGCAAACGCTCTACCCATTCTTTCTTCCGCGTCCCACCGTGGCGTTTCGCCGCGAGCAGGTGGAAACGCCGGACGGCGACTACTGGGACATTGACTGGGCGATTCCGCCGCCCGGTAGCGCGACGAACGTACCGCTGCTGGTGGTGTTCCATGGGCTCGAGGGCAACTCGCAATCGAACTATGCCCGCCACCTGATGCTCGAGGCCGCGGCACTTGGCTGGCGTGGCGTGGTCCCGCACTTTCGCGGGTGCGGCGGTGCGCCCAATCGCCTGCCGCGTGCCTACCATTCCGGCGACCATGAGGAAATCGGCGCCATCTTGACGGCATTGCAGGTTCGCAGCGGAAGTACCGCGCCGATGGTTGCCGTGGGCATCTCGCTGGGCGGCAGCGCGCTGCTCAACTGGCTTGGGCGCGCCGGTCCGTCGGCGCGCTCCATTGTGGCCGCCGCCGCAACCGCGTCGGTACCGCTCGACCTGATGGCAGCCGGCATTGCGATCGACCAGGGTTTCAACCGGCTCTACGCCTGGCACTTCCTGCATACGCTGAAGCCTAAGGCGCTGGCCATGGCCGAGCGTTTCCCGGGCCGGCTCGACCGCGCGAAGGTTGCCCGCGCGCGCAGCATGCGTGAGTTCGACGATGCCGTCACCGCACCGCTGCACGGTTTCGCGGACGTCACCGACTACTGGACCCGCGGATCCAGCAAGCCGTGGCTGCGTGGCGTGCAGGTACCGACGCTGGTGCTCAACGCGCGCAACGATCCGTTCGTTCCCGCGTCTTCATTGCCATCGCCTGCTGATGTCTCGCCATGGGTCCGATTGGAACAACCCGCGGCCGGCGGCCATGCCGGGTTCCTGCACGGCGCGTTCCCCGGATCCGCGACCTGGCTGCCGCGTCACCTCGTCAGGTTCCTCACGATAGCGCGCGATGACAATCATGAGAAAATACGGGTCGCTGACGCGGTGCCGGGTTGACTCCGCGCGGCCCTCTCCATTCACCGGTAGTCCTGCATGCGCGAACTCCCCCGCTCCATCTTCAAGGCCTATGACATTCGCGGCATCGTCGGCGATACGCTGACGCCGGCCATCGTACGAAGCATCGGCCAGGCGCTCGCCACGCTGGCGCGCGAACGGGGCCGCGACACGTTTGCAGTCGGCCGCGATGGACGCCTGTCCGGGCCGGCACTTGCCGCGGCCCTAGCCGAAGGACTGCGGGAAGGTGGCGCCAATGTGATCGATCTCGGCATGGTCGCCACGCCGATGACCTACTTTGCGGCCAACGTGCTCGGCACGGGCTGCAGTGTGATGGTCACCGGCAGCCACAACCCGCCCGACTACAACGGCCTCAAGATGGTGGTGGACGGCACCACGCTATCGGGTGACGACATCCAGACCCTGCGGCAGCGATGTGAAGACGGCCGCCTGGCCACGGGCAGCGGCACTTACGTCACGCACGACATCGCCCCGGCCTACCTCGACCGTATCGTCGGCGACGTTAAGGTCGCGCGACCCCTGCGCATCGCGGTGGATTGCGGCAATGGCGTCGCCGGTGCGTTTGCACCCACGCTGTTCACGCGGATGGGCTGCACGGTCGTGCCCCTGTTCTGCGAAGTCGACGGCCACTTCCCCAACCATCATCCCGATCCATCGAAGCCGGAAAACCTGGCGGACCTGATCGCGCGTCTGCGCCAGGGCGACTGCGAGATCGGCCTCGCCTTCGACGGCGACGGCGACCGGCTTGGCGTGGTCACGCGTGCAGGCCACGTCATCTATCCCGACCGGCAGCTGATGCTGTTCGCGGCCGACCTCCTCACGCGCAATCCCGGCGCCACCGTGATCTACGACGTCAAGTCCACGCGCAACCTGAAACCCTGGATCGAACAGCACGGCGGCACACCGCTGCTGTGGAAGACCGGGCACTCGCTGATCAAGGGCAAGATGAAGGAGACCGGCGCGGCGCTGGCCGGCGAGATGAGCGGGCACACGTTCTTCGGCGAACGCTGGTTCGGCTTCGACGACGGCATGTATGCCGGCGCGAGGCTGCTCGAAATCCTGTCGCGTCACGCCGATCCGTCGGCGGTACTCGATGCACTGCCGGACGCCCTGTCGACGCCGGAACTCAATGTGGCGTGCGCCGAAGGTGAAGCCCACCCGCTGATCGAGTCGATCGCGGCGCGCGAATCCTTTTCGGGCGCGGTCGACGTCGTCAGGATCGATGGCCTGCGCGTGGAGTATGCCGACGGCTTCGGCCTCATGCGCGCATCGAACACCACGCCTGTGATCGTGCTGCGCTTCGAGGCGGACACGGAGGCCGCGCTGGTGCGGATCCAGGATGCCTTCCGGCAGGTCCTGGCGCGGGCGAAGCCCGGTGTCGCCCTTCCGTTCTGACGTCGCTCGAACACCAACCATGCTGACCATCGCCGACATCGAAGCCGCGCGCGCGCGCATCGCCGGCGGCATCTACGAGTCGCCGTGCGTCGAGTCCGTGCCGCTGTCGCAGCTGACGGGCGCACACATCTATTGCAAGCTCGATTATCTGCAACGCACCGGCAGTTTCAAGGAACGCGGTGCCCGCAATGCGCTGTTGCGCCTGCCGGAGGGAGCACGCCGGCGTGGCGTGATCGCGGCGTCTGCCGGCAATCACGCGCTGGGCATCGCCTATCACGCGAGCCTGCTCGGCATCCCCGCCACCGTGGTGATGCCGAAGTTTGCCGCGCTCATCAAGGTCTCCAATTGCCGGCACCTGGGCGCGACGGTCATCCTGCACGGCGCCGACATCGGCGAGGCCCGCAACCTGGCGGAAGACATCGCCCGGCGCGACCAGCTCGCCTTCATCCATCCGTTCGACAATTTCGACGTGATGGCGGGCCAGGGCACGATGGCACTGGAGATCCTCGAACAGGCACCCGACCTCGATGCGGTGGTGGTACCCGTTGGCGGCGGCGGGCTCATCGGCGGCATCGGCACCGTGATGCGGGCGCGCAAACCCACGGTGCGCGTGATCGGCGTGGAGCCAGAGCATGCGGCATGCCTCACCGCCGCGCTGGCGGCCGGCCAGCCGGTGATGGTCGGCCTTTCGCCGACGCTTGCCGATGGCCTGGCGGTGCCGCAGGTTGGAACCGAGCCATTCAAGGTGCTGCCTCGTGTCATCGATCGTCTGGTGACCGTGAACGAGGCCAGTATCGCGCTCGCGATCCTGCGGCTGATCGAGCTCGAGAAAAGCGTGGTCGAGGGCGCAGGCGCGGCGCCGCTGGCGGCATTCCTGGCCGGCAAGCTCGACGACCTCAAGGGCCGCAAGGTCGTGCTGGTGCTTTGCGGCGGCAACATCGACATCACGATGCTGGACCGCGTGATCGAGGTGGGGCTGGTCGCCGATGGGCGCCGTTCGCGCTTCACGGTCACGATCAGCGATCGTCCGGGCGGCCTGGCGCGCCTGGCCGAAGTGATCGCCGCGGCCGGCGCGTCGATTCAGGAGATCGTGCACGATCGCGCATTCTCGGGGCCCGACCTGTCGGCGGTGCGCGTGGTCTGCGTGGTCGAGACCACCGGCCACCCGCACGTGCAGGAGTTGCATGCCGCATTGGCCGCCGCAGGGATCACGGTCGTCGGATAACCGTGGCGCGGGTCGACGCGCACTGGATTTCGTAGCAGGACGCTGCGGGGCGACAATTGCTCGTCGTCGGGGGACGGAGCGGCGTTGTCTGTTCGGCAGGGGACGGGGCGGGGCGAGCCGTGCGTAATGCGTGGCAAAGGCACACCGAATGTCGCCACGATGCATGGTGCGCGGCAAAGGCACACCGGATGTCGCCGCGATGCGTGGTGCGTGGCCAAGGCGCACCGGATGTCGCCACGTTGCGTTATGCATGGCAAATGGCACAACGGATGTCGCCGTGATGCGTGGTGCGTGGCAATGGCACAACGGATGTCGCCGCAATGCATGGTGCGTGGCAACGGCATACCGGACGTCGCCGCGATGCACCTGTAGGCGAGGCTTCACGCCTCGCGCAGCGCAAAGGAAACGGTCATGTCCCCGTGACCGCCATTGCCCTTGGCCCGCATCCGGTCATCGTCTCCACCGCCGCGGTGAGCGGTGGGCCTTGCCTTGGGGGGTACGGGTTAGCGTCGGCGCGCTAAGCGGGGGGCCGCCCAATGCAAGGCCCACCGCTCATCGCGGCAGCGCTTAACCAGAAGCCCGGACAATGTGCGGCCCTTCGTTCGCCGAAGCCAAAGCCTCGACTACGGGATCACGCGGGAACGCGCAGCGCTGCGCAATCCAAACCATTGCCATGCCAGCAAAACAACCACCCCGGCGAGGCCGAAGCCGTCCAGCCATGCAAGCGGATAAACCAGCATCAGCCCGCACACGATGAGCACCCAGCGCTCCACCTGCGAACAGGCGCGCAACAGCCACTTCTGCACGCCTGCAGCCAGCGCGGCGATCCCGACAATCGCCGTGACGGCGATCCATGCCACGTGCGACCAGGATGCATCCGGCGGCACCTTGAGCAGCAACGCAACGCCTGCTGGATCCAGCACGAACACGAACGGCACGACAAACGCGGGCAACGTGTATTTCCACGACTGCAACGTCGTCCTGTAGGGGTCGCCGCCGGTAATGGCAGCAGCTGCGAACGGCGACAGCGCCGTGGGTGGTGAGACCTCCGACAACACGGCGTAGTAGAAGATGAACATGTGCGCGGCAAAATCCGGCACCCCGAGCTTGGTCAACGCGGGGGCCGCGATCACCGCGCAGATGATGTAACTCGCAGTCACCGGCACGGCCAATCCGATCACCCAGACGATCAACGCCGTGTACAGGGCCGTCAGCGGCAGGCTGCCGCCGGCGTAGGCGATGACGATCGAGCTGAATTTGAGGCCGAGACCGGTCTTGGCCACGACACCGACGATGATGCCGGCGGCCGCACAGGTGGCCGCGACATTGAGCATCTGTCCCGACCCATCCTTCAATGCCGTCCACAGCTTGCGCACGCCCATCGCCGTGTCCCGCCGCAGGAACGATACGAGATAGGTGACCACTGTCGCATAGAACACCGACAGTATCGGCGAGTAGCCAAGCACCATGAACACGACGATCGCGATCAGCGACACGAAGTGATACCAGTAGCGGCGCGTCAGTTCGCCCAGCGCATGGCCGGTCGACTCCAACACCTCGCGCATGCCGAATTTACGGGCGTCGATCTCGACCATCAGCAGCAGCGACAGGTAGTACAGCAACGTCGGGATCGTTGCCATCAGCAGCACGTCGAGATAGTTGATCTTGAGAAATTCGGCGATCAGAAATGCGGCGGCGCCCAGCACGGGCGGCGAAATGATCGCGCCCAGCCCACCCGCAGCCAGCAACCCGCCGGCGGCATCCTTGCCGTAGCCCGCACGCTCCAGCATCGGGTACGCGACCGAGCCGATGGTGACGGTGGTGGCGACGCCGGAACCGGAAGGTCCGCCCAGCAGAAATGAAGCCAGCACCACGGTGCGACCGGCGCCGGTTGGCTTGCCCCCCATCGCGGAGAAACTCCAGTCGAGGAAGAACTTGCCGGCGCCCGACTGCTGCAGGAACGCACCGTAAATGGTGAACAGGATGATCAGCGTCGACGACACGTCGACCGCCGTGCCGAAGATGCCCTCCAGCGTCTGGTACAGAAAACCGGTCATGCTGGTCACGTCGTAGCCGCGGTGCTGCCACGACCCCGGCAGCCAGGGCCCCACGAATGCATAAAGCAGGAAGGTGCTGATCACGAACAGCATGATCCAGCCGGAGGTCCGCCTGCACGCTTCCAGCACCAGCAGCACGAAGAGGACGCCGAAGAAGGCGTCAGAGGGACTGGGGGTCGTATTGCGGTCCCAGAACGCGTCGCCACCCGCCAGCAGGTACGCAATGGTCGCCACGCCGAGCAGCGCGCCGACGATGTCCCACCACATGAGGCGGTTGCGAAAGCGCCGGGAGATGGGAAACAACAGGAACACGAGGACGAGCACGAATCCGACGTGCACCGGCCGCAGCACCTGCGCCGTGACGATGTCGACGGCAGCAAAGAGGTGAAACAGCGACATCGCGACCAGCATGGTCGCCGTGAAACCGCCAAGCCAGCCGCGGTAGCGGCTGGTGGCGCCCTCCTCTTCCTCGATGTAGGCGCTGGCCTTGGCGAGCGCCGCGTCGTCGACCTCGACGATCGTCGGCGCGGTACCCGGCGGCGCGTTGTCGCTCACAGCGCCCGTGCGGGCATCAGAATTTGACGCCCTTCTCCTCGAAGTACTTCTTCGCACCCGGGTGGTATGGCAGCGGCGAACCCACCTTCTGATACTTGAGATCGATGTTTTCCGCTTCCTTGTGCACCGCGACCAGCTCGGGCTTCTTTTCCATCAGCGTCTTGACGATGTCGTAGGCCATCTGATCGGTCATCTTGTCGCTGGTCACCAGGATGTTCCAGACGTCGATATTCTCGACCGGCTTGTCCATGCCGGAATACGACGTCGGGGCGATCATGCCCTTCACGTACAGCGGGCCGTACTTCTTGTTCATCGCGTCCAGCGCCTCGGCGTGGTCGATCAGCTTGATTTTGGTGCCCGGCGTGGCCGCCAGATCAGTGACGGCCGCCGTGGGCACGCCCCCCACCCAGAAGAACGCGTCGATCTTGCGGTCCTTGATCGCGTTGACCGATTCCGCGGCGCCGAGACGCTCCTGCTTGATGTCCTTTTTGGGATCAATGCCGACCGCTTCCAGCACGCGCAGCGCCATCACTTCGACGCCGCTGCCGGGTGCGCCGGTGGATACGCGCTTGCCCTTGAGATCGGAAAGCTTGGTGATGCCGGTGCCGTCCACCGTGACGATCTGCATCCGGTTCGGATAGAGCACCATCAGGGTGCGCGCATTGACCTTGCTGTCCTTGAACTTGTCATTGCCCTGTGCCGCATCCCAGGCCGCGTCGACCATCGAGAAGCCCAATTCCGACTTGCCGGCACCGATCAGCTTGAGGTTGTCGACCGAACCACCGGTCACCTCGGCCGTGGCCGACAATCCGGGAATGTGCTTCGACAGGACGGCCGCCATGCCGCCACCCATCGGGTAGTAGACGCCACCGGTGCCACCGGTCGTGATCGAGATACGATTGCCCTGCTGGGCCGCTGCAGGCATCGCGGCAAGTGCGACCAGGGTGCCGGCCGCAAGAACGGATAGTACTTTGCGTAGTGTCATCCAATCCTCCGAATCAACGCCATCCGCACAGACGCGCGGGTGGAAAACATGATGTGGGCGCGGCCGGATCTTGTCTTGCTGCCAGGTCCGCGATCGCCACGGTCATTCCAGTGTAACCGTCGAAGTGTACCGAATTTCCTGCCCGGAGACCGGGAGTACAGGTTCAACCGGCGCCGCGCAGATCCGGGGGCAGCGGCGGCCGGCGCTCGAGCGCGGACACGCGCAACGGCAGCGCACCGTGCTTGCGGTCAAGGAAGTAGTTGCGCAGTGTCCGCGTGATCGTGCGAAACGCGATGGACTCCCAGGGAATCGCCGCTTCATCGAACAGCGCGACTTCGAGGCTTTCGGGGCCGGGGCCGAAACCGGTATCGAGCAGGCGCGCGCGAAACATCATGTAAACCTGGTTGATCTGCGGCAGGCTGATCAGCGTGTAGAGATCGCCAACCTCGACCCGCGCATTGGCCTCCTCCAGCGTCTCCCGGGCCGCGCCCGCAGGCACTGTTTCACCGTTCTCCAGGAACCCGGCAGGCAGCGTCCACAAGCCGTGGCGCGGTTCGATCGCGCGCCGGCACAGCAGCACCTTGCCTTCCCACTCGGGCAGGCACCCGACCACGACCTTGGGATTTTGGTAGTGGATCGTCCGGCAGTCCGCGCATACATGGCGCGGCAAAGCGTCGCCGTCGGGCACGCGCAGCTCGATGCGCGCGGAACCGCAGTGGCTGCAGAAGTTCATTGCGACAGACCCTCGACCCCGGCGTCCATGTCAGGTGCGGATGAAATGCTCGCGGTAATACTTCAGTTCCTCGATCGATTCGTACACATCGGCGAGCGCTTCGTGGCGCCCCTCCTTCGGAATCCCCTTCATCAACTCCGGCTTCCAGCGCCGGCACAGTTCCTTCAGCGTCGACACGTCGAGGTTGCGATAGTGGAACCAGTCTTCAAGAGCCGGCATCCAGCGGGCGAGAAAGCGGCGATCCTGGCAAATCGAATTGCCACACATCGGCGAGGCTTTCGCGGGCACATGCTCGGCCAGAAAGGCCAGCGCCTGCGCCTCCACGCCGGCATCGTCAACCGTCGAGGCCTTGACCTTGGCGACGAGGCCCGAGCGGCCATGCGTGGCCTGGTTCCAGGCATCCATGCCGTCGAGCACTGCGTCGGACTGGTGCACGACCCAGACCGGTGCTTCGGCCACGGTCTCGAGGTTGCCGTCGGTGATGACCAGCGCGACCTCGATGATCCGATCCTGCTCCGGTTTGAGGCCCGTCATTTCCATGTCGATCCAGATGAGGCGCAGCGGGTCTTGGGGCATGGGCGCTTGGCGTAGAATTGGTGACCCATTGTCGCATGCCCGCCCATTCCGCCGTCGTGACCGCCGCCGTTTTCTCCCTCGTTTTCATACTCGCCCTTGCCGCTTCGCTCGCCGTGCGGCTTTGGCTCGCCCGCCGCCAGATTGCCCACGTTCGACGCCACCGCGACGAGGTGCCCGCCGCGTTCGTCGCGCGGATCAGCCTCGCCGCCCATGCCAAGGCTGCCGACTACACGGTGGCCAAGCAGCACCACGCGATGCTGCATGCGCTGGCGGATGCGCTGCTGCTGCTCGCCTTGACGCTGGGCGGCGGCCTCGGCGTGATCGTCGCATGGACCGAACTGCTGCCGGTGTCGCTGTTGTGGCGGGACGTGGCGATGTTCGGCGGCGCGGGTCTGGTGTACGCCGCGGTCGGCCTGCCGTTCTCGTGGTGGCACACCTTCCGCATCGAGGAGCGCTTCGGCTTCAACCGGGTGACGATGCGACTGTGGCTGGCCGATCTCGCCAAAGGCACGGCGTTGGCATTGGCCCTGGGGGTTCCCCTGCTCGTGCTGGTCCTGTGGCTGATGGGGGCCGCCGGCGCCTGGTGGTGGCTGTGGGCATGGGGGGCGTGGATGGCATTCCAGCTGCTGATCCTGGTGCTCTACCCGACTGTGATCGCGCCCTTGTTCAACAAGTTCTCGCCCATGGGCGACAACCCGGCGCGGGAACGGATCGAGGCGCTGCTCGCGCGATGTGGCTTCCGCAGCGCCGGATTATTCGTCATGGACGGGTCGAAGCGATCCGGGCACGGC
>JANNKR010000140.1:0-2057 GCA_031396395.1 Betaproteobacteria bacterium | reverse complement strand
GAGCTCGATCCGGACAAGCTGGTGGACATGATCGTGGCGCTGGAGCCCACGTTCGGCGGCATCAACCTCGAGGACATCAAGGCGCCCGAGTGCTTCTACGTCGAGCGCAAATGCCGCGAGCGGATGAAGATCCCCGTGTTCCACGACGATCAGCACGGCACGGCGATCATCGTCGGCGCGGCGATCCTCAATGGCCTGCGCGTCGTCGGCAAGGACATGGACCGGGTGAAGCTCGTCTGTTCCGGCGCGGGTGCTGCGGCCCTCGCGTGCCTCGACCTGCTGGTGAGCCTGGGCATCAAGCGCGAGAACATCTGGGTGGCGGACATCGAGGGCGTCGTCTACGTGGGCCGCACCAAGCTCATGGATGAGCAGAAGGCCAAGTATGCGCAGACTACGCAAGCGCGCACGCTGGCCGAGATCCTGCCCGGCGCGGACATCTTCCTCGGCCTCTCCGCAGGCAAGGTGCTGAAGCCCGAGTGGCTCGCAGGGATGACGAAGGCGCCGTTGATCCTCGCGCTTGCCAATCCGGAGCCTGAGATCATGCCGGACGTGGCCAAGGCCGCGCGTCCCGACGCGGTGATTGCCACCGGCCGTTCGGATTTTCCGAACCAGACCAACAACGTGCTGTGCTTTCCGTTCATCTTCCGCGGCGCGCTCGACGTGGGCGCGACGACGATCAACGAGGAAATGAAGCTGGCGTGCGTGCGCGCGATTGCCGACCTGGCGATGGCCGAACAGTCGGACATCGTGGCGCATGCCTACAACATCGAGAACCTGCGCTTCGGTCCCGAGTACCTGATCCCCAAGCCCTTCGACCCGCGCCTCATCGTGATGGTGGCGCCGGCGGTGGCGGCCGCGGCGATGGCGTCCGGCGTGGCCACGCGGCCGATCGCGGACATGGCGGCGTACAAGGAAAAGCTGACGCAGTTCGTGTATCAATCCGGGCTGTTGATGAAGCCCATCTTCGCCGCGGCGAAGAAGTCGCCCAAGCGCATCGTGTATGCGGAAGGCGAGGAGGAGCGCGTGCTGCGCGCGGTGCAGGTGGTGATCGACGAAGGCCTGGCGCATCCGATCCTGGTGGGTCGCCCGTCGATCATCGAGAAGCGCATCGAGCGTTTCGGGCTGCGGCTGACGCCCGGCAAGAATCTCGACATCATCAACCCGGAGTGGGACGAGTGGGACGAGCGCTACCGCGACTATTGGTCCGAATACTACCGGCTGACGCAGCGACGTGGCGTGTCGGAGGCCTACGCCAAGATCGAGATGCGCCGGCGTCATACGCTGATCGGCGCGATGGCGGTGCACCGCGGCGACGCGGATGGCATGCTGTGCGGCACGTTCGGCACGCACGACCTGCATCGCTCGTACATCGACCAGGTGATCGGCTTGCGGCGAGGGGTGAAGACCTATGCGGCAATGAACGCACTGATGCTGCCGAACCGCACGGTGTTCATCGCCGACACGTACGTCAACGACAACCCGACGGCCGAGCAACTGGCGGAGATCACGCTGCTGGCGGCGGACGAGATGCGGCGCTTCGGCATCATTCCCAAGGTAGCCTTGCTGTCGCATTCGAGCTTCGGGTCGGCCTCGGACCCGCAGGCGAAGAAGATGCAGGCCACGCTGGCGCTGGTGACGGCGCTGGACCCCGACCTTGAATGCGACGGCGAGATGCACGGCGACGCGGCACTGTCGGAGGAGGTGCGGATGGCGGCAATGCCGAACTCGCGGCTGAAGGGCGAGGCCAACCTGCTGATCATGCCGACGGTGGATGCGGCGAATATTTCGTTCAACCTGCTGAAGGTAGCGTCGGGCGGGGGCGTGACGCTGGGGCCGATCCTGCTGGGCGTGGCGAAGCCGTGCCATATCCTGACGCCGTCGGCGACGGTGCGGCGCATCGTGAACATGACCGCGCTGACGGTCGTGGATTGCTTGTCGCGGCAGCCGTCGCTGATCTGAGGCGGATGGCGCACTTCTTCCCAACGGTGCATGGCCATCTCAATGGTCATGGGATGTACATTGGCAACACCACGCACTCCGTCGGTGCCGAACAGTTT
>JANNKR010000067.1:0-5592 GCA_031396395.1 Betaproteobacteria bacterium | reverse complement strand
CCTGACCGTGGTCCTGGTGGGACGCCCCAACGTCGGCAAGTCGAGTCTCCTCAACCGCTGGTCCGGCGAGGATGCGGCGATCGTGACACCGATTGCCGGCACCACGCGCGACCTGGTCGAGCGGCAGGTGGAGTTGGCCGGCATCCCGCTCAACATCGTCGACACGGCGGGGTTGCGCGAGAGCACCGACGAGGTCGAGCGCATCGGCATCGCACGCACGTGGGCGGCGGTGGAACGCGCCGACCTTGCACTGCTGCTGGTCGATGCGCGCGCGGCGGACGGCGCGCTCGATCCCGAGGACGCGGCGCTGCTGGCGCGACTGCCGCCGGCGCTGCCGCGTCTCGTCGTGCACAACAAGGCTGATCTGGCGGACATCGCGCCGATGGCGGCCACCCGCGACGAAGCCGGCATTGCGCGCCGCCACGTCTGGCTGTCGGCGAAAACGGGTGCGGGCATGGCGTTGCTGGAAGCGGAAGTGCGCGCCCTGACCGGGGCCACCGTGGTCGGCGAGGATGTGTTCCTGGCGCGCGAACGCCATGTGATCGCGCTGCGTGCAGCACAGGCACACCTGGATGCCGCTGCCGCGCATTTGCGCACGGTGCCGCCGCCGGTGGAACTCTTCGCCGAGGAACTCTACGGCGCGCAGCAGGCGCTCGCCGCCATCACCGGCGAATTCAGCGCGGACGACCTGCTGGGCGAAATCTTCAGCCGGTTTTGTATCGGCAAGTGAAGCGAGTGGCGAAGATTCACAGGAGGAGGCCTTGTCGGCGAACGGAACTGGCCAGAGGAGATCCTCGAATGACCGCAACCCACTGCGGGCCCGGGCCGCATGGGCCACCCCGCCGAGCCATCACGATAACATTCCATGACGGGAGCATTGTCGAGGCAGAGGACGAAACTTTCGCCGGATTTCAGTGGCTAATTTGGCTATGGAAACGATTGCCACACCGTGGATGTGGGCTGGATTCTTCGCCTTTGTAGTCGCGGCCACTGTAGTAGACCTCAAGGTCCTGTCGGCGCGCGGCGCCACACGGGTGAGCGTCAAGGAAGCGTTGGGCTGGTCCGCGCTCTGGGTTGCGCTGTCGTTGACCTTTGCGGGCTGGCTCTGGTGGCACCTGGCGGGGACGGCGGGGCCAGAGATCGCCCGCGAGAAGACGCTCGAGTTCCTGACCGGTTACCTCATCGAGAAATCGCTGTCGGTCGACAACATCTTCGTCTTCCTGATGCTGTTCACCTACTTCGCCGTGCCGCCGGAGTTACAGCGGCGCACGCTTGTTTACGGCGTGCTGGGTGCGATCGCGTTGCGCATCGTCATGATCCTGATCGGTGCCTGGCTGATCGCCAAGTTTCACTGGATCATCTACGTGTTCGGTCTGTTCCTGCTGATCACTGGCGCGAAGATGCTGTTCTTCGCCGGCGAAAAGCCGGACCTGGAAAAGAATCCGGCATTGCGCTGGATGCGCGGCCACCTTTCGGTCACGCCTGGCTTCCAGGGCGAGCGCTACTGGGTAATGCAGAACGGTATCCGGACGTTCACGCCGCTCTTCCTGGTCCTGGTGATGATCGCGATCACCGATATCGTCTTCGCGGTGGATAGCATTCCGGCGATCTTCGCCATCACCGATGACCCGTTCATCGTCATGACGTCCAATATCTTCGCCGTCCTGGGCCTGCGCGCGCTGTACTTCGTGCTTGCGGACATGGCCGACCGGTTCCATCTGCTGTCCTACGGCCTGGCGCTGGTGCTGATGTTCATCGGCACGAAGATGCTGTTGATCGACGTCTTCAAGATTCCCGTCTTCCTTGCGCTCGGCGTCGTCGTGGCCCTGATCGCGGCGAGCATCGTTGCGAGCCTCGTCGTTCGTCCCAAGCCGGGCGCTTGAAGGACCGAGGTGTCTGCATGCTTCCGGGCGGCGGCGTCAATCATGGTGCTCGCCGCCGCAGCGTTTGGTGGTGCCGTCGTGCTGGGATACGTCGCCAAGTTGCTGGTAGGGAGGGCACGGCCGTCGGCGCTGGAACCACTTGTCGCCCTGCCCGGCGACCCGTCGTTCCCCAGCGGGCACGCGATGCAGGTCACCGCTTTCGCGCTGGCCGCACTACTGGCGCTGGCGCCCACCACGATGCGCGGTCGATGGTTCGTGCTCGCGCTGGTCGTGATCGTGCTTGTTGGCGCGTCGCGACTGTACCTGCAGGTGCATTTCCCCAGCGACGTGCTGGCGGGGACTGCCGCCGCCTTCCTTTGGGTCCTGGCCTTTGCGCCGGCAAACAGGAGCCGTCATGCGTAACAAGTTCCTCGGAACCGGTGAGCCAGGCTATCACCCGCTACGCAAGTTCCGCACGGTCTGCTCCGGGCTGCGCTTCGCCGCGCTCTATGACTTCAGCGTCGCCTACAAGCTCATCTTCTCGGCGGTGTTGTGGCCGCGGCTGTGCGGATGAGCTATGGCAACCTTGACAAGTACAATGCGCTGACGCGGTCGGTCCGTCCTACGGAGGCGCCATGGTCAACCTGCTCGACATCCGCTACGTCCGCCTCGGCACTCGCGATCTGGTCGGCGCCAGCCGCTTCGCGCGCGAGGTGGTGGGTCTCGAACCGGCCCGCGAGGAAGACGGCGCGCAATACTTCCGCAGCGACGCCCGCGACCATACGCTGGTCTATTTCGATGGCGATCCCGCCGATCACGCCACCGGCTTCGAGCTGCGCGATGCGGGGGAACTCGACCATGCCGCGGCGTTCCTCGAGCAGCGCGGCCTGCGGGTCGCGCGCGGCACCGCCGACGAATGCGAGCAGCGACGGGTGCCGGCGTTCATCCATTTTCACGATTTGTCCGGCAACCGCATTGAGCTCGTCGTGCCGCCGACGCACAGCGGCAAGCGCCACGCCCCCGGCGTGGCTGTGGGCATCACCGGCTTCTCGCACATCGGGCTGCGTTCCGCCGATCCGGCGCGCGACGAGGGCTTCTGGACCGGCGTGCTGGGCGCGCGCGTGTCCGACCGCATCGGCACGTCGGCGTTGCTGCGCATCGATCCCGTGCATCACAAGATCGCGCTGTTTCCATCGCCACGCGCCGGCGTGCAGCACGTCAATCACCAGGTGGAGAGCATCGACGACGTGATGCGCGCCTGGTACCGGCTGCAGGCCGCCGGCGTGCGCATCGTGTTCGGTCCCGGCCGGCACCCGACCTCCGGCGCGTCCTTCGTCTATTTCGAAGGCCCGGAGGGCATGGTCTACGAATACTCGACCGGCGTGCGGCACATCAGTGCCGAGGAAGAGCCGCATTACCAGCCGCGCCAGTTTCCACTGACGCCGTCATCGTTCTGCATGTGGGGCAGCAAGCCCGATATCCCCGAGTTCCGGACCTGACGGCCGGGACCATCCACCCGCACCACTGTGGATTGTGCGCTGCGCCAAGCCGGGCGCCTTGCTTGCCACCCGGCCGCGGCCCCTCCCGCGGGCCCCAATTGCCGCGTAGAATCGCCACGCGAATTGTTCTTCTTCCGGAGGTGTCATGAAATTCACTCGACCGATGCTGGCGATGGCGCTGGCGGCGATGTTGTCCACGGGGACGGCCTTGGCGCAGGCGCCCATCAAGATCGGCTTCATGGCCGAACTGTCCGGGCCGCAGGGCGCGCTGGGACAGGATCAGTACGACGCCTTCATGATGGTGGTGGAGCGCAACGGCGGCAAGCTGGGCGGCGTGCCGGTGACGGTGCTGCGCGAGGACAGCCAGTTGAAGCCCGAGGTGGCCACCCAGATCGTCGACAAGCTGATCGAGAAGGACAACGTCTCCATCATCACCGGCGTCACGTTCTCCAACGTGATGATGGCGGTGAACAAGAAGATCGTCGACAAGGAAGTGTTCCTGATCGGCTCCAATGCAGGCCCGGCGCCCATTGCCGGCGCGCAGTGCTCGCCCTTCTCGTACGTCGTGTCCTGGCAGAACGACAACCAGGCCGAAGTGGTGGGCAAGTACGCCACCGACAAAGGCTACAAGCGCGTGATCGGCATGGCGCCCAACTACCAGGCGGGCAAGGACTTCATCGCCGGCTTCAAGCGCTTCTACAAGGGCGAGGTGATCGACGAGATCTACACGCCGCTCAACCAGCCCGACTTCTCGGCGGAACTGGCGCAGGTAGCCGCGAAGAATCCGGATGCCGTCTACGTGTTCTATCCCGGTGGCCTCGGCGTCAACTTTGTCCGCCAGTACAAGCAGGCGGGCCTGGCCGGCAAGATCCCGCTGCTGTCGACCTCCACCGCCGACGGCTCCACGCTGCCGGCGCTGAAGGACGATGCACTGGGTGTCATCTCCGGCACGTTCTGGGGCCCGGACTTCAACAATCCGGTCAGCCAGAAATTCGTCGAGGACTTCGAGAAGAAGTTCAACCGCATCCCGTCGCAGTACGCCGCGCAGTCCTATGACGCGGCGCTGCTGCTCGATTCGGCCCTCGCCAAGGTCAAGGGCAACGTCGCGGACAAGAAGGCGTTCCAGACGGCGCTGAAAGCCGCCGACTTCAAGAGCGTGCGTGGCAACTTCAAGTTCGGCAACAACAACTTCCCGATCCAGGACATGTACGTGTTCGAAGTAGCCAAGGATGCCAAGGGCCGGGTCAGCCTGAAGACGGTCAGCGCGCCGCTCAAGGATCACAAGGACTTCTATAGCGCGCAGTGCACGCTGAAGTAAACGGTGACGTTGCGGGTGCCGGGCTGCGCGATCGCGGCCCGGCGCACCTGATTGCTCCTGTTTGCACCTGTAGGCGAAGCTTCAGCCTCGCCGGTTCCGCGAGAGGCATTCCTGCGAGGCTGAAGCCTCGCTTACCGGCTCATTCGCCGTTCTCGAAATGACCCTCGGCCTCTTCCTCACGCAGGTGCTGAACGGGTTGCAGCTCGGCATCCTGCTGTTCCTGCTGGCGGCCGGGCTGACGCTGGTGTTCGGGATCATGAACTTCGTGAATCTCGCGCACGGCTCGCTGTACATGATGGGCGCGTATTTCGCGGCCGCGGCCTTCGGCTATACCGGCTCGTTCCTGCTGGCCGGCGCCTTCGCGATCCCTGCCACGATGCTGCTAGGCATCGTTGTCGAGCGCATCGCCCTGACGCACCTGTATCAGCGCGACCATCTCGACCAGGTGCTGGCCACCTTCGGCCTGATCCTGTTCTTCAACGAGCTGGTGCGCATCATCTGGGGCCCGGCGTCGGTGTACATGAATGCGCCGGCGGTGCTGACCGGCACCGTCGATCTCTTCGGCCTGCGCTACCCCGCCTATCGCTTCGCGATCATCGGCGTGGGTCTCGCGGTGGCGCTGGGCCTCTACCTGCTGATTCACCGGACGCGCGTGGGCATGCTGATCCGCGCCGGCGCCACGCATCCTGAGATCGTGTCCGCGCTCGGGGTCAACGTGCGCGGCCTCAATACGCTGGTGTTCGGCTTAGGCGCCGCGCTGGCCGGGCTCGCCGGGCTGATGGCCGGCCCGATCGTGTCGGTACAGTCGGGCATGGGCGAGCCCATCCTGATCCTGACACTGGTGGTGATCGTGACGGGCGGCATCGGTTCGATCCGCGGCGCGTTCTACGGCGCGCTGATCGTGGGGCTGGTC
>JANNKR010000061.1:0-6944 GCA_031396395.1 Betaproteobacteria bacterium | reverse complement strand
GCGCAGCGTGTCCCAGTACAGCACGGAGCGCTGGCCCGCATCGATCGTGTATTCCGACCACTGCCGCCACATTTCGAAGGGCGTCAGCAGCGAGGCCGACCCGCGACCGAATTCGGCGTCGCGCGCTTGCCGGATGCCGGCGACGGTGCTTTCGCCGGCCTTGCGCACGCGCCGCTGCAGCAGGTCGGCCACGGTACGGGAGATACGAAGCGATCGGTCGATGGTGCGCTGGAGATCAGCCATGGAATCCTCGGGGAATTTGCCCGTATGTTGCAATGCACCATTCTAGCATTTCACGTACATCGGTTCCGGTATCCAGCGCCCCGGTTTGACATGGGTCATAGCGGGTTTGAGGACGGCTTTCGGTTGGTCGGGGACGGGCCGGTTTTCCTGCCTGTCGTCGCACTGTGCGTCGCTTGTTCTGTTCGTCGTGGCAAGGAGCGGGGCGAGTCGCCTGGCGCGGGCTTAGTCGCCGCAAAGCGTGTGTTCGGGCGCCCGAGGGCAAAAAATCGGGCGTGACGATGAAGCCGTCCACGTATTTTTGCCGCGGTCGCGACGAACACGCGGCAACCATGTGTTCAATAGCGCACGGATGTTGTGACAGCGTCCCGATAAAGTAATTTCCAGGTTAAGTCTTTTCCCCATGTTTTTACGACAAAGGAGCCAGCGGTAATGGATACGAACGACGGCAGGAACCGTTTGCACGACGTAGTAAACGACTTTGATGTGGCGATGCTGGCGACGCACACGACCAACGCGATGCACGCGCGGCCAATGGCCATTGCGTGCCTGGACGATGGCATAGGCGCCTACCTCGTGACCGATGTCAACTCACTCAAGGTCGACGAAATCAACGCCAATCCCTACGCACTACTCACTTTTCAAAGCGCCAAAAACTTTGCCTCGGTGCGCGGTGAGCTGACCATATTGCGCGACCGGCAATTGATTGAGAAGATGTGGAAAGAAGCTTGGAAAGTATGGTTTCCGGAGGGCAAGTCCGATCCCAACATCGCCTTGCTGAGATTTACGGCGCACGAAGGTGAATACTGGGACAACGCCGGCATGCAGGGACTTAAATACGTTTACGATGCCGCCAAGGCATATGTGACCGGCGAAACGCCGCAAACGGATGAAGCACAACACGCCAAAGTACGCTTGTAGTGTTCGGCGGCGGCGGCGAGGGGCCGCCGCTATGCGATCGCGGTTGGTTTCAGCGCATCCCGGGTGTGGGAATTTCACTATTGAAGCGAAATAATTCGAATCCGATGAACACGGTCAACTGGTATTCACAACTGATCAAGCCGGGATGGGCGCCGCCAAGCGTCGCTGCGACTTGTTCGTGATGGCGTCCCACGGACGCAGGGGGCTGTCGGCGGTGTTGCTCGGGAGCGAGACGCAGAAGGTGCTGACGCATTCGAAAGTGCCGGTGCTCGTGCAGCGCTGAAATTGCGCGGGCTCCTGTTCGCGGTCGACATCCCGTAGGTGGGTGGCGAAGTCGCGCGGCCAAACGTTGGTACGTCTACATGTTGCTCTGCGACAATGGCGCGATCTATACCGGCATTGTCCCGAAACGTGGCGGCCCGCTATGCGCAGCATGTGGCCGGCGTCGGGGCGCGGTACACCCGAGCGAATCCCCCGCGCCGGTTGCGCATCACGGCCGCCGGCACGAGCAAGCCCGGCGACGCACGCGGCAGGCGGTCGACGGTCGACGGTCGAGGTTACCAGGCGATGCGTTGATCGAACGCGTACTCGGGTGCCGGCTGGGCGTGGGGGTCGCGCTCGCCCGTCCCGGCCTCGGGCAGGTCCCACAGCGGCGGGCCGCGGGCCGGTGCGATGCGCGGCGGCGCGGTGGGCTCGCCGAGGTGAACGAGGATGTCGCGCACGGCCGCGGGATCGGTGATGAAGGCGCGGCGGCGGCACCAGGGCGGCGATCCACGCCCGGCTCGAGCAGCGCTTTCCCCTCAAGGTCTACTTTGCCACGCCTTATCAACCGTGGGAGCGTGGGAGCAACGAGAACTTCAACGGCCTGCTACGCCAGTATCTGCCCAAAGGAACCTGCATGAGCGCCGTGACCCAAGCCCGCTGCAATCAGATCGCCGACGACCTCAACCACCGACCGCGCAAGCGACACGGCTTCAAAACACCCGCCGCTCTGTATCACCGAAACTAACTAGCGTTGCACTTGCTCGTTGAATCTAGGCGTCATGTCCGCTTAGACTTGAGCGCCCGCACCGCGGCTGGTGTGCCAAAAGGCGAGGACCTCGACCGCATTGGGACGAGCGCGATAGTAAAGGTGATAGTGCACACGCCCCAAATGGAGCCGGCGCACGTCAGCGAGCTTTGCGTCCACTACTCAGCGGCTTCGGATATCTGCGCCGCCGCGCGGCGTATGACCCGAACCGGGAGCGGTTGACTCAAGCCTGACGACGAAGTCCAGAGAGGAGATCTTCACCAGAAACAGTTTCGCCGCGTTCAGCCTCGCCGATTGCTTCGAGCAATTCAGCTTCCATTTCTGGCGTTACCTCGAAGGATTCGTCGTCCTCGCGCGCGAGGACGGTAACGGTGGCCCCTTCGACAAAAATTGCATCGTCGAATACGACTTTACCGCCCACAACCTTTCCGGAGGCCACTTTCATATGGCAATGGTACTACTCAGGCTGGCGCCAGTCGAATGACGCCCAACGAAGGATAGGCGATGCGTTGCGCGGACGCGATTGTACGCGCGGCTACCATACCGTCGCCACGCGCGACGACGCCCGCAGGCGCTCGTCCGCCGTAACAAGCTTTGCACGCAGCATCAGTGCGGTCGCAATGATGATCCGGTCGGCGGGATCGCCGGGGGTCGCGTCATCAAAACTTCCGGCCAGCTCCGCGATCTCCCCACTCACCGGCTGGAATTGCAGCTCAGGCAGCGCCCGCAGGTCGGCCAGCCATTGATCGAGCGGCGATCCGAACTCCAGGCGGCCACGGCGGACGGCCGTTGCGATTTCCAGCACCGAGATCGTGGAAACGATCACAGGACTCCGCCGCAAATTCTGGGCGATCGCGCGCTTCGCCCGGACCGAGAGACGGCTGGAACCCGACACCCACCAGACAAGCACGTGCGTGTCGAGAACGATCACCGGTTCATGTCCCACTCGCTCGCATCGACCACCGGATCAAGGGGGCGTTCATAGCGCCGCACACTGCCGCGCAGTCGCGCCCTCGCCGCGGCAACCATGTCGGGCGGCGAAGCCGGAGGCGCAAGTTCGGCAACGACTTTACCGCGCGAAGTGACCCCAATCCGCTCGCCACGCTGCACCTTGGCGAGATAGCTTGGAAGGTTCTGCCTCAATTCGGTGACATTGACCTCTTTCATCGGATTCTCCATCTGTACATGTCAAGCGTACAGAATGTTCGCCGCGAAGTCAATCATTGCGCGAACTGGCGCCGTCTACCGCGGTGGCGCAGGCCATACGATCTCGGCGCCGGCGCCGCTGAAACTGCCCTTGCGGGTAAGGAAACTCTCCGCCGCGAGCAGCACGAGCATCACGAGCGTCAGGCCGATGAGGAAGCCGCCGATTCCCATTGCGATCTCGAAGACGCTTGTTTCCACGGACACGCCGCCGCCGCTCGACTTGCGCGACCGGATCTTTGCTGGAAGCGTGACGACGCGCCAAACGGTATTCCCGGCCATCGCGACGGTGAACGCGGCGATCGCGAGGATGACGCCGGCCGCGAACAGTATGGCGATGCGCGTTGCCGGCCCTTCCTCGAGGAACGCGTTGACGGTGCCCACGACGACCCGCGGAATCCGTACCAACGCGGTCCCGACCTGCGAGAACCAGGGCACGTCCGCGCGCCTGCGCGCTTCGGCGGCGCGGGCGTGGATCGAATCCGCGTCGTCGCCGCCCAGTTCCTTGCGCACCGCGAAGATGAGCGAATCGAAGCCGCGCTCGTACTCGCCGCGCGCGAATGCCGGGGCAAGGTGGGTGTCGAGGAGCTGGCGGACGCGGGCGTCGGTCAACCTGTCTTCGAGACCGTATCCCACGTCGATGCGGGCGAGCCGCGGCTCCGTGAAGACGAACACGACGAGGCCGGTGTCGTCTTTCGCGGCGCCGACCTTCCAGTCGCTCGCGGTCTGGATCGCCCACCCGGTCAGGTCCCCTTCGGGAGGCCTGCGGTCGACGTAGATCACGATCTGGGCACGGTCGTCGTTGAGGAGTCCGCCTGCCCACTGGCGGGCAAACTGCGGCGAGACGATGCCGACGCGGTCGACGAACGCCTGGTCCGGATGCGCGAGGGAGGGCGGTGGCGGTGGGCTGCGGGGAACGGCGAAGATCAGCAGCACCACGACTGCGACGAAGGCGAGGAGCGACCACCGGATGACCTTCACCTGGCGCGCACTCATGGTTGTGGTCGGGTCTTGGATCATCGCGCCTCCTAAGGATAAGCGTTTCAATCGCGCGAGCCTGAGTGTGGGGGACCCGATGGCACGGGTCAATCGTCGATTTTCAGCGGCACCGGGCTGCTCCGCACGCTGGTGGTGGCTACCAGGCGATGCGCTGGTCGAACGCGCGCTGGCGAGCGCCGAGGGCAAGGCGTTCCTGGCCTTGTTCACCGTGTTCGGCACGGTGCTCGATCATGAGCGATTCGCCCGCGACCGCGCCTCCCTGCTTGCCGAGACGATGTACCGCGACTGGAATGAACCGAAGGACGGGCAGACCTTTTCCGCGTTCCAGGACGCTATGCGCGAGGTCAGGAACGTAGTGCTCCCTGGCTACATCGCAGCCTCGCGCGTCCTGGCGGAGAGCGCCACCTCCTCCGATTGCGAAGCCGCGCGTCAGGTCTGGGTCACGACCATGCGCGCGCTGCTCGACGGCGGAACCATTGCCCCAGATTTGAGCGCCGAAGCGTTCCCCCGCGACCCCGCGGTCAATGGTTACGTGGGCAGGAAGCTGCGCTGTTTCGATTGTGAACTCAAGCTCGACATGGACCGTCAGGCTTTCGGTCGCGAGCTGCACAGGTGGACGCAGGCCCACAACGTCAAGCAGGCGCTGGGAAAACTCGAATCCCCCAGACGTTTCGAGACCGGGCGCGATGGCGAACGCGCTGCGCGGCCTATGGCATGTCCGTGGCTCGCGCGCCTTCGTGGGCGACGCGAACACGTTCTCCAGGTGAAGGATCGTGCACCGGTACCGGATCCGCACCGGTACACCTGATTGAAGTGCCCTTCACTTTCCGGGCGTCATCGGCACGACATCGAAGGTCGCATCCAGGCTCACCTTGCGCGTACCGAGGTCGAGCACCAGCTGCTTGGTCCTGATCCGCCCGGTGAACCGCGGCGAAACGCTCTTGATCTCCAGCACCAGGTCGTCCGGGGACAGCCCGAACATCTTCTTCAGCCCGCCGACGAGGACGTAGTTCGTGTCAACCTGATTCCGGGCGTCGACCGCGACCGAGAACGTGAGCCCGGAGAGGCCGCCGTCTGCGTGAATCGTGCTCCATGCCTGCATGAAGGTCGCCGGCCGGTAGCGTTCACCAGCCCCCATGCGCGTGTACTCCGCGAACGATTTCGGGCTGGCGGGCTTGTCCGAAAGCAGCACACTCACATATCCACCCGTCCCGCCAGCATAGGCATACGCCGACGCCGAGTTGAGCTTGATCGTCGTTGTGTCCACGGTGAGCGTTCCGGTCACGGGCGCCTGGGCTGCGACGCTGGCGCAAACGAGAAGGGCGAGGCTCGCGGTAACGCGAAGTGCGAGGTTGACTGCACGCACACGAAAATCTCCTGAAGTCGTCACGACAATTCACTCTAGCACCACACGCGCCGGGGCCAGCTTCGCAGCGCCGCCGAATGACAGTGCGACCTTTCGCGACCAGCCGCGCCAAGGATAGGCGTTTCAATCGCGCGAGCCTGAGTGTGGGGGACCCGGTGGCACGGGTCAATCGTCGATTTTCAGCGGCACCGGGCTGAAGGATAGGCAATTCAACCGTACCCTGTGTCAGCGGATCAGGTCATCGCGGGCCGACGCGGGCGAGCGGGCGGGGAGAGGGATGGTTGTGCGCCATTGTGGGGGTGTTTTTCCGCGGTGCGCGGGAGAGGCGCGCCGGCCGCCGTGCGCGCCGGTTGCGCATGACGGCCGCTGGCACGAGCAAGCCCGGCGGCGCACGCGGCAGGCGGTCGACGGTCGAGGTTACCAGGCGATGCGTTGATCGAACGCGTACTCGGGTGCCGGCTGGGCGTGGGGGTCGCGCTCGCCCGTCCCGGCCGCGGGATCGGTGATGAAGGCGATGATGCGCATCGCGCCCCCGCAGTGGGGGCACACGAGCGGGAACACGGCGTAGATGCGGGAGAGCAGGAGCGCCCAGGTGTTGCGGGCGGCACGACGATGCGCCGGTTCGGTGGCGGGTTCCGCGTTGGCTGCGAGCGGCGCGGGCGGTGGGGTCGACGTCGCGGCCAGCGCGAGGGCGGTAACTGCGGCGCGCAGGGGTGAGGGGGGCCAAGCCCGGGGATCTGCCGGTCGAGCGGCCGACCAAGTTCGAATTGGCGATCAACCTCAAGACTGCGCAGGTGCTGGGCGTCAAGATCCCGCCATCGGTCTGTTTCGTGCCGATCGACTGATTGAATGGCTGGCGAAAAGCGCTGCCGCCGTTGCTCTCTATCCGACTCAGCGTCGCGTGCATTAGCGCATGACTGGATATGCTGGCGCGGCATACGGGGCCGGACCCGTCGGTCAATCGGACGCGGCGGGATGAAGTCACGCGGGCGGCGTACTATGATTGGACTTCCATTGGTGACGGGGTGATGCGGTGATGGACAGGCGGATATTCGTCATGCTCGTATTCGGCGTATGCCTGCTCAAGCCACTCGGGGTTTACGCACAACAACCGGGCAAGGACTTCAAGATTGGACTACTCTTTCCGGGGGCCGATCCGATACCCGAGCGCGTCTTGCTCGAAGT
>JANNKR010000048.1:0-8422 GCA_031396395.1 Betaproteobacteria bacterium | reverse complement strand
CATCGCGAAGCCGGCGATCATGCGTCCGTTGATCACGTAGTTGTAGGCACCGCCCGGCGCATCCTTGCCCTGACGGGACAGGATCCTGAAGTGATAGCCACGATACGAGTCGCCCGACTTGTGACCCTGGAGGTATGCGGCACTTTCCGCGATCAGCGGTCCGAACGGACTCGCCTCTTCACCCTTCGATGCATCGGCGGGCCAGGACAACCCATCGCGCTTGCCCGGAGAGCTCGCGAGCTTCTGCGCGAACTGGCGCACGCCGTCGCCGTCGCGATCGACTGCCGCGTAGGTGCGCTGCGCGTCGATGTACGCCTGCAACACGTAAATGGCGTTGCGCTCGTTACCGCCAATGCGGCGATTGACGATCTCGTCCTCGCCTTGCTCGGTGGCGAAGCGCCAGCGCTCGCCCACGCGAACGATGGGAACGGGCATTGGCCACGCTTCATCGCCTATCACCAGCACCCGGCGGTCCGGACTCGGCGTCTGCAGCACGCGAAGCGTCTGCATGGCGGCAAGGATTTTCGCCCGGGTAGCGCTCGCCATCGCGCGATCGGAATTGATGACGAGGTTGCGGTGCTCTTCGCCGAAGATGCCGACTATTGCCGCATCGCCGTCCGCCTTGAGCGCAGCCATCAGCGCATCGACCGCCGCTTCCGGCGTGGTAAATGTTTCCTGCGGGGCAGCGGTCGCCGCCAGCGGTACAGCGACGATCAGCGCAAGTGCCAGCTGTCGAAGGTATGACCAGAGACATTGGGTGTTCATGGGTGATGCCTTGCTTTCGAGTGAGGGGAATGGGTGCATGGCGATACTCCGGCCGTCAACGACGGCCACCTCCGCCACCGCGCCCACCACCGCCACCGCCACCGCCACCGCTACGCGCACCTCCGCCACTCGGCGCTGAACGCGAACTCGAACTGGGCATCGAACTGCGGCTCGAGGCACCCCTCGAACTGTCCATCTGCGTCTGCCGCCCCGAGCTGTAGCCGCCAAATGCATCGCCGCCTGAACCACCGCCCCGGTTGGAGCTGCCACCATAGTTGTCTCGCGGTGACGCGCTGTACGAGCCTGCCGCGCTGCGCGAAGCCGCGCCGCTGCTCATTCCGCCACCGGTGGGTTGAGTCGAAGCCCGCCCTGCCCCGCCGCCGGCTCCTCCCGCGCTACCGCCACCCGCACGCGCATCGCCGGCGCGTGTCGAAGCGTTGGTCTTGCCAACGGAGTTGCTGACCTGGCCCGGCTGCTTGTTGGACTTCCATGTGCTCCCGCCGCCCGCAGGCAATGTGCTCGCGCCGCCACGGTTGATATTGCCGGTGTTGATATTGCCGGTGTTGATGTTGGTGTTACGGTTGATGTTGATGTCGCCGCCGCCATAGTTCGCGCCGTAGCGGTTGCCGTTCCACGCCGCGCCGATGGCCGCGCCCCAGATGATGCCCGTGGCCAGTGCGGCTCCCGGTGGATACGGGTAGTAGTACGATGGATACGGCGTCGGGTAGTAACCGTAGACCGGGGTCACGCCATAGGTGACCACCGTGGTCGGGTTGTACTGCGGCACGTAGATCACCTGCGGATCGGCCGGCACGATCGTGATGATCTGCTGCTGCGCCGCCACCACCTGCTTGCCATCGGACTTGAGATTGCCCGCAGCCTGCGCCTTGCGGCGGAACGCCTGGATCGCGTCCAGCACCGCGCCCTGATCAGCGACCACCGCCTCGCCCAGCGCACTTGTCCAGTCGAGATCTGCGCTCATGTTCTTCACGACATCAGGATAATTCAGCAATGACTTGACCGCATCGTCCCACTTCTCGTCGACGGGAAGCTTGGGGTCGGCCTTGCGCTTGTCGAGATAGCGATCGGCTTGCACCAGCTGCAGCGGATTGGTGGAGGCCGGCAGAATGATCGCAACGAGATCGTCCGGATAGAGCGCGATCGGACCGACGAGGGTTCCGAGATCCTCGGCGGATGCTGGTGGCGCCGCACTACCCGGCGCGGTGGGCGCCTGCGCGTTCGCATGCGCGGCGAATGCCATTGCCAGAACCATGACCATGATCGCGGTCCATCGGACCCACGCGCCGTTGCCGGTCGCTTCAAATCGCTTAAATGGCATAGATGCTGACTCCTGATTGAGTTCCGCCGACACTGCCGGCAAAAATGCGCGCGGCAACGAATGGCAGTGCCGCCTGATTGCGAACGCCGAGTGCAATCACGACGATGGCGCGTTCATCCACCACCGCCGCAGCGACGCGCGAAGCCCGCGCCACCACGCCGTGTCGACGGTGCCGAATGTCGATCGCTGCTACTTCTTCGCTGGCGCTGGTGCCACCGCCTTCGGCGCCGGTTCGACGGAGAGCGCCAGCGCTTCGGTATAAGTCGCCTCGACCTGGTCACCCTTCTTGACGACCTTGAACTGGTCGGGGTTTTCCACCGGCAGCACCACTTCATTACCCTTCGGCCCCTTGAGCGTGATCGTGCCGGCCTTCTGATCGACCGCCACCACATCGGCCAGCACAGTCACCTGCCGGGCACCGGCCAAGGCCGGCCGCTCACCGGCCTTCGCTTTCGCCGCGGCTTCTTTGACAGCGATGTCGCCCGCTGCGACCCTGGTCGCCTTCAGTTCCAGCGTGAGCGCCTGGACATAGCGCGCTACCACCGCATCGCCGAGCTTGATCTGGTCGAAGTTCTTGACGTCGGCACTGGCGACGATGTCCATCACGTTGCCCTTCGGCCCCTTCAGGGTCACCGTGCGCGTCGTCTTGTCGAGGCCGACGACCTGGGCGGAGATTTCCACGGTCCTGGCGACCGCCGCCTTGCCTGGCTCGCTGGCGACCACAACACCGCCGGTGGCGCCGGGTTGTTGCGCGAGCGCTGTTGTGGCAAGGGCTGCCGTGATCAGCGCGAGCAACAACGTCGATTTCGTTTTCATCTGAGACTCCGTAAGTCATTGGAAAAGGTCGAACCAAAACGGCACCCGCATTGAACCGCATCAGGTTCCGTGGCCCGCCCGAATGATGACAGTTTCCATGTACGAACCGAGAGTCGTTGGACAAATTCGGTCATTGATTATACATTTTTGGACAGTTCCGGGTAAGCTGCTTGCGTGAAATCAAACAATCCTCATCGGGGCATGGCGATACCGTCTCCGCCGAAACGCCGTCCCGCGGAGGCGACCCTGCGCATCGGCGCAACGGTGGCGCTTCCTGCCGTGCTTCGAGACCTTGGCGCCGATCCGGCCGCGTTGTTGGCGGAGGCCGGTTTCGACCTTGCGCTGTTCGACAACCCCGACAACGTTGTCTCGTTCGCCGCCCGCGGCCGGTTGCTCAGCCATTGCGTGGCACGAACCGGTTGCCAGCATCTGGGACTGCTGATCGGCAAGCAGGGTGGCCTCCAATCCCTTGGGCTCACGGGACTGCTGGTCAAGTACTCGCCTGATGTCGGCACGGCACTGCGCAGCCTCGAGCGCTATCTTCATCTGCACGTCCGTGGCGCATCGACGACGTTGGCAGTGGACGGGCGCACGGCGATGCTGAGTTACGACATCCATGAGCCAATGATCGAGGCCACCGATCAGGTAGGCGACGGCGCGGTTGCGCTGCTGTTCAACATCATGCGGTCGCTGTGCGGTCGCTGTGCGGCGCCGAATGGAAGCCGACCGGGGTTTGGTTGGCTCACCGCAAGCCCATGGATGTAGCGCCGTTTCGCCGATTCTTCGGCATGGCGCCGAACTTTGACGCGGAGGGAAACGCGCTGACCTTCAGCGCCGACTGGTTGAGTCGTCCATTGCCCGAAACCGACCCACAGCTGCGCCGCCTGCTGCAGAAACAGGTCGACGCGCTGGAGGTGCGCCACGGCAGGGACTTTCCGGAGCAGGTGCGCAGCGTCCTGCGTACGGCAATCATCACCGGCCAGGCCTCCGCCGATCAAGTCGCCGCGATCTTTTCAATGCACACGCGCACGCTCGATCGCCGACTGCGAAAATTCGACATCGGCTTCCGGCATCTGGTGGATGAAGGGCGATTCGAGATTGCGCGGCAGGTTCTGGAAACTTCCACCATGGAGATGACGCAGATCGCCACGATGCTCGGCTACACCGATGCCAGCGCCTTCACGCGCGCCTTTCGGCGCTGGAGCGGCACCACGCCGACGCTATGGCGGGCGACGCGAGCCCGTCAGGTTGCCTAGGATGCGCGTCCGCGCCAAGATTCACGTGGCCTTGCGTTCGGCCGGATCGAGGACTTCCGACGAAAGGTTGCGCTTGGCGAATTCCGTCCCGAGCTTGTGCCGCAGGAAGGCGCCGCTGGTATAGCGCTTCACGCTCAGGTAGTAGGTCTGCTCGACCCGCTTCACCAGTTCGATGTATTCGTCGAACACGTCGTCATCACAGGTGAAGCGCTCGTAGTTCACGATGGAATGCACGCGCTTGCCCAGCGGCTCGAGCAGAGTGTCGACTGCCGCACCGATGGCATCGAGATCGGCCGCGTCCCGCACGCGCAGACCGGCGAAGTCCATGTAGACGGTATTGGTTGCTGCGTCGTAGCTCAGGCGATCCTCCATGCGGGTGTCGAGCATCTGCTCCCGCATCCGCATCGGTGCATTGCGAAACACCTTGGGATCCATCGCGCGCGGACCTTCGATCGCAGGTCGAAACGGCAGGCGCTGCAGGACATCGCGCTCGAGATCGATGCCTGGCGCGAGTTCGGTCAACACCAGGCCGCTCCCGCCCAACCGGAACACGCAGCGCTCGGTCACATACAGCACCTCCTGCCGGCACTGTTGCGCGTACGCCGCGCTGAAGGTGGTTTGCCCGATGCGCTCGACGAACTTCGGGATGCGCCCTTCCGTGACGATCCTGACCCGGCCCTCCCCGACGACAGTCTCGATCCCGCCTGAGTTGAACGTGCCCATGAACACGACCTTCTTCGCGTTCTGGCTGATGTCGATGAATCCGCCGCAACCGGGAATGCGCTTCCCGAACTTGCTGGCGTTGACATTGCCCTGCGCATCGCACTCGCCGAAGCCGAGAAATGCGGCGTCGAGCCCGCCGCCATCGATGAAATCGAACGCCGAGGCGTGGTCGATCACCGCCTGGTAATTGATGGCCGCGCCAAAGTCGAGCCCGCTCCGAGGCACGCCGCCGATCACGCCTGAATCCACCACGAGCGAAAGCAGGTCCTGGACCCGCTCTTCCCCCGCCACGAGCGGCACCTGGTCCGGGATCGAACCCACGCCAACATTGATGACGCTGTTGGGCGCCAACTCAAGCACCGCGCGTCGGGCAATCACTTTCCGGTCGCTCAGTTCCACCGCCCGCGCACGTTCGGGAGGGCGGCGCAGTTCACCGGAAAATGCAGGATTGAACTGGGTTCCATACGTCTGCATGTGATGCTCGGGTTCCGCGAGCACGACGCAATCCACCAATATGCCGGGGACCTTGACGGTACGCGCGTCGAGCGAGCCTTCGGCGGCGATGCGTTCGACCTGGGCGATGACGATGCCGCCACAATTCCGTGCGGCGATCGCGAGCGCCAGATTTTCAAGCGCCAGCGACTCGCGCTCGGTGGTGATGTTGCCGTCAGGGTCGGCGGTGGTGCCGCGTATCAGCGCGACATTGATCGGGAACGCCTTGAAAAACAGGTACTCGCTGCCGTCGATCTCCATCAAGCGCACGATCTCGTCCGTGGTCCTTTCGTTCATTCGTCCACCGCTCTGGCGGGGATCGATGTAGGTCCGCAGACCCACGCGCGACAGCGTTCCCGGCTTGCGGGCGCCGATGTCGCGGTAGAGTTGGGTCAATACCCCTTCGGGCAGGTTGTACGCCTCGATGCGATTGTCGACGATGAGCTGCTCGATCTTGGGCGACAGGCCGAAATAGCCACCGATCACGCGCCGAATCAATCCTTCGTGCGCGAGCCGGTTGAGCCCCTTCTCCTTCATGTCGCCCTGCCCCGTGGAAAACACCAGGGTCAGGTCGCGCGGCGTTCCCGACTCGAGGAAGCGCTGCTCGATCGCCAGGAACAGCTGGTCCGGCGTGCCGTTGCCACCGTAACCGGCAGATGCCACCGTATCGCCCGCATGGATGACCGCTACGGCGTCGGCGGGCTCGACGATCTTTCTGAGTCGCATGTCCCATCCTCTCGCGCACAGTTGGCGCTTGCGCGCAACGTGCAGCGGCTGCGGTAGCGGTAGCGGTGACCAGCAATGCTGGGCGGGAGTTACTGTGCGCCGGGGCACCGTGGTGAGTCAACCGCGGCGCCATGCGACCGGGCTTCGACCTGGCTGCGGTTGGCGCAGCGCCTTTTTTGGCCTCCCGGCCAATCAGGCCGTCAGCACCCGCGTCATCCGCTGCACGTGTTCGGCCGGGCGCTGCAACTGGCCGCCCTCGGCCAGCACGGCGTGGTCGAAGATGAGGTGGGCCAGGTCGTCGAAGTGCGCGTGGCCTTCGAGCCTTGCCACCAGCGGATGCTGCGGGTTGATCTCGAGGATCGGCAGCGTTTCCGGGGCGGCCTGTCCGGCCTGCTGCATCAGGCGCGCGAGATGCGAGCTGACCTCACCCGCCTCGACCACGATGCACGCCGGTGAATCGACCAGCCGCGCCGACACCCGCACGTCGCGGGCGCGATCCTTCAACTGCTCCTTCAGGCGCTCGACCAGCGGGCCGGCCACCTTGGCAGCTTCATCCGCCTGCCGCTTTTCCTCCTCGTCCTGCAGCGAGCCAAGATCGAAGGCACCCTTGGCCACGCTCTGCAGCGGCTTCCCGTCGAAGTCCTGCAGGAAGCTCAGCATCCACTCGTCGACGCGGTCGGTGAGGTACAGCACCTCGATGCCCTTCTTGCGGAAGATCTCGAGCTGCGGGCTGTTGCGCGCGGCGTCGAGGCTGTCGGCCGTCAGGTAGTAGATCGCGGCCTGGCCTTCCTTCATCCGCGCGACATAGGCGGCAAAGGACACGCCCTCGTCGGCGTGCGTGGAGGCGAAGCGAAGCAACTTCGCCAGCCGCTCCTGGTTGGCGTGGTCCTCGCCGATGCCTTCCTTCAGCACGGCGCCGAAGTCCTTCCAGAACGCCGCGTACTTCGCCTTCTCCGCGTCGTCCTCGCTGTCGGCCAGGCCCTCGAGCATGGCCAGCACGCGCTTGGTGGAACCCTCGCGGATCGCCTTCACGTCGCGGGACTCCTGCAGCAGTTCGCGGCTGACGTTGAGCGGCAGATCGGCGCTGTCGATCACGCCACGCACGAAGCGCAGGTAGACCGGCATCAGCACTTCGGAGTCGTCCATCACGAACACGCGCTTGACGTAGAGCTTGACGCCGCCGCGCTTGTCGCGGTTCCACAGGTCGAACGGCGCCTTCGACGGCACGTACAGCAGCTGCGTGTACTCGCTGCGGCCCTCGACCCGATTGTGCGTATAGGCCAGCGGCGGCTCCGGGTCGTAGGAAATCTGCTTGTAGAAGTCGGCGTACTGCTCCGGCGTGATCTCGCTCTTGCTGCGCGCCCACAGCGCGGCGGCATCGTTGACCTGTTCCCACTCGTCCTTGACGATATTCTTCTTCTGCTCGGCGTCCCACTCTTCCTTCTGCATCAGGATCGGCAGCGAGATGTGGTCGGAGTAGCGGCGGATGATGGATTTCAACTTCCACGCCGACAGGAACTCGTCCTCATCGGCGCGCAGGTGCAGGATCACGTCGGTGCCGCGCGCCGCGCGCGTGATGGTCTCAACGTCGAACTCGCCGGTGCCCTCGCTCGACCAGCGCACGCCGGCTTCGGCCGGCAGGCCAGCGCGGCGCGATTCCACCGTGATGCGGTCGGCGACGATGAAGCCCGAGTAGAAGCCGACGCCGAACTGGCCGATCAGCTGCGCGTCCTTCTGGCGGTCGCCGGCCAACTTCTCCATGAACTCGCGCGTGCCGCTCTTGGCGATGGTGCCCAGATGCGCGACGGCTTCGTCGGCGCTCATGCCCACCCCGTTGTCGCTGATCGTGACCGTGCGCGCGACGGGGTCGAACGCAACGCGGATGGCCAGCTCGGTGCCGTCCTCTAGCAGCGCGCCGTTTTCGAGCGCCTCGAAGCGCAGCTTGTCGCACGCATCCGACGCGTTGGAAATCAGCTCCCGCAGGAAAATTTCCTTGTTCGAATACAGCGAGTGGGTGACGAGATGCAGGATCTGCGTGACTTCGGCCTGGAAGGAGAGGGTCTGTTTGGTACTCATGGTCTTGATCCGAAAATTAAGAGACGCGGCCTCGCGCCGGCGAGGCGAAAATGGGGGCGGGAACCGCGCCATTCAAGCCCCGCGGGTAGTCTCCGGCCAGCGTCGATCCTGTAGGCGAGGCGTACGCCACGCATGCGCCGCGAGGCTGAAGCCAAGCCAACGGACCCCGCCCCGGCGCGCGATTGTTTCTGGCCTGGGAAAAAGGCCCCGCCGCCCCCCGCCCCGCCGC
>JANNKR010000003.1:0-1770 GCA_031396395.1 Betaproteobacteria bacterium | reverse complement strand
GGCGGGACGCTACCTGGTCCTGATGCCCAACAATCCCCGTGGCGGCGGCGTATCGCGGCGCGTGGAAGGCGAGGAGCGCAACGAGCTCCGCGACGCCATCAACGGCCTCGAAGTCCCCAACGGCATGAGCGTCATCGCCCGCACCGCGGGCATCGGCCGCTCCACCGAAGAACTGCAGTGGGACATGAATTACCTGCTGCAGCTGTGGCGCGCCGTGGAAGACGCGGCGAAGATGCAGAGCGGCGCATATCTCATCTACCAGGAATCAAGCCTCGTCATCCGCGCCATCCGCGACTATTTCCACCAGGAAATCGGCGAACTGCTGATCGACACCGAAGCGATCTTCGAGCAGGCGCAGCAGTTCATGGGCCACGTGATGCCGGCCAACGTGAACCGCGTCAAGCTCTACAAGGACGACGTACCGCTCTTCTCGCGCTTCCAGATCGAGCACCAGATCGAGACGGCGTATGCCCGGCAGGTGGCCCTGCCCTCGGGCGGCGCCATCGTGATCGACCACACCGAGGCGCTGGTCTCGGTCGACGTCAACTCGGCGCGCGCCACCAAGGGTGCCGACATCGAGACGACGGCGTTCAACACCAACTGCGAAGCCGCCGACGAAATCGCCCGCCAGCTGCGTCTGCGCGACCTTGGTGGCCTCATCGTCATCGACTTCATCGACATGGAGAGCACCAAGAACCAGCGCGATGTCGAGAATCGGCTGCGCGATGCGCTGCGCTACGACCGCGCCCGCGTGCAACTGGGCAAGATCTCGCGCTTCGGCCTGATGGAACTGTCGCGCCAGCGCCTGCGTCCCGCGCTGGCCGAAGCCGCGCACATTCCCTGCCCGCGCTGCCACGGCATCGGCCACATCCGCGGCACCGAATCCACCGCGCTGCACATCCTGCGGATCCTGCAGGAGGAGGCCATGAAGGAAAACACCGCGCAAGTGGTCGCGCAGGTGCCCGTCGACGTTGCCACGTTCCTGCTGAACGAAAAGCGCACCGACGTGATGACGATGGAAACCCGCTTCAAGGTCAATGTGCTGCTGGTGCCCAATCGTCACCTCGAGACGCCCAACTACACGATCGAGCGCCTGCGCCACGACGATTTGAACCACAGCGAACCGCTGCCGCTCTCCTTCGACATGGTGGCGCAGCCGGAACAGCTCGACCCCATCCAGCAGAAGAAGGATGAAGCTGCCGCGGCCCCGCGCCAGGAAGCGATGGTCAAGGGCATCACGCCGGCCCAGCCGGCGCCGCTGCCGGTCGAGAAGCCGGTGGCCGCGCCGATGGCGCCTGCCGCCAACGGCACGTGGTTGTCGCGCGTGCTGGGCTGGTTCCGAACCGCCCCGGCCGCGCCCGCGCCGGCCGCACCTGCCCGCGCCGAGCGCCCGAACGAGCGCAATCGCGACGGCCGGCGCGATGGCCGCAACGACCGTGGCGATCGCCCGCGTGGCGATGGCCGCCGTGGCGGCAGCGGCGAACGTCGTGACGAAGGCGGCGACAAGCGCCGCGGCAATCGCGACCAGCGCCAGGAAGGCCGCGACGAAACGCGCGGCGAAAAGCGCAACGACAACCGTGGCGATGCCGCGCGCGCACCGCAACAACGCGGTGGCGAAGGCGCCAACCAGCCCAAGCGTGAAGAGCGCCGGGAGGGTCAGCGCCCGCCACGCGAACCGCGTGAGCCGCGCGAGCCACGGGAAGGTCAACGACCGCCGCGTGAACCGCGCACGGAAAACCTGCCGGCGCTGGAAGCCGCGGATGCGGTTGC
>JANNKR010000376.1:0-4168 GCA_031396395.1 Betaproteobacteria bacterium | reverse complement strand
CCCGCGAGGCTTAAGCCTCGCCTACGCGCGAGCGATCGCGTGTCCGCCGTGCCACCCCTTCGGAATCGACGCCAGCAGGCGCTGCGTGTAAGGCTCGCGTGGATTGCGATAGATTTCATCCGAGTTGGCGATCTCGACGATCTCGCCTTCGTTCATCACCATCACCTGGTCCGATATGTACTTGACCACCGCCAGGTCGTGCGAGATGAAGATGTAGGAAAGTCCGAACTCCGTCTGCAGGTCCTGCAGCAGATTCAGCACCTGCGCCTGCACCGAAACGTCCAGTGCCGAGACCGACTCGTCGCAGATCAGGATCTCCGGCTTCAGCGTCAGCGACCGCGCGATCGCGATGCGCTGCCGCTGCCCGCCCGAAAATTCGTGCGGGTATTTGTAGAACGACGCTTCGGGCAGACCCACCTTGTCCAGCAGTTCGAAGGCCAGGTCCGTGCGGTCCTGCGCCGAGTTCCCGATGCCGTGGATCTCCATCGGTTCCGTCAGGATCTGCCCGACGATGAAGCGCGGATTGAGGGACGCATACGGATTCTGGAAGATGATCTGGATGCGCCGCTTGTACGGCATGAAATCCCTGTTCGACATGCCGAGGATGTCGCGCCCCTCGAATAGTGCCTCGCCGGTGGTGGCCTGGTGCAGCCGCATCAGCGTCAGGCCCACCGTGGTCTTGCCCGAGCCCGACTCACCGACGAGGCCAAGCGTCTTGCCACGGGGTAGATCGAACGAAACGTTTCTCACCGCCTTGAACTCGCGCTTGCCGAAGATCCCCTCGCGCGAGTAAAAACTCTTGCCGAGGTTGCGGACCTGCAGCACCGGCACGTCGCCATCCACCACGCCGCGGGTGCGCTCCGGGATCGCGAGGTGCGCGTCGCCGGCAATGAAGTCCTCGATTACCGGCAGGCGCGCCGGTCGCCGATCAAGCTGCGGCCGACACTGCAGCAGCGCCTGCGTATACGGGTCCTGCGGCGCCTCGAACACCTGCCGCGCCAGGCCCTGCTCGCGAATCTCGCCGTTGCGCATCACGATCACGTGGTCGGCGATTTCCCCGACCACCGCGAGGTCGTGCGTGATGAAAAGCACGGACATCTGGTGTTTTTTCTGCAGGGCAGCGATGAGGTCGAGGATCTGCTTCTGGATGGTGACATCGAGCGCGGTGGTGGGCTCGTCCGCAATCAGCAGCTTCGGCTCGCAGGCAATCGCCATCGCGATCATCACGCGCTGCTGCTGGCCGCCCGAGAGCTGCGACGGGAACATGTCGATGCGCCGCGCCGGTTCGGGGATACCAACCTCGGCCAGCAATTCGACGGCGCGCGCATGTGCCTTCGCACCGCTCATCCCCATGTGCAGCCGCAACACTTCCTCGATCTGAAAGCCAACGGTGAAGACCGGGTTCAGCGAGGTCATCGGCTCCTGGAAGATCATCGAAATGTCGGCGCCACGCAGGCTCTGCAATTCGCGGCCGGAAAGCTGCGCGAGGTTGCGTCCGCCGTAGGTGATCTCGCTACCTTCCCCGATGATCGAATTCTCCGGCGGCAGCAGCCCGAGGATCGCGAGCGCGGTGACCGACTTGCCCGAACCGGACTCGCCGACCAGCGCAACCGTGGCATTGCGCGGGATGTCGAAGGAAATGCCCTTGACCGCCTCGAAGGTCGAATGCCGGTCGATCCGGAACGTCACGCGCAGGTTGCGTACGCTGATCAGCGCATCGTTGGAGAGGACGGGTGTGCTCATCGCGCTAGCTCTCCGTTCCACGCAACTTGGGGTCGAGCGCATCGCGCAGCGCATCGGTGAAGAGCGCAAAGGCTGTGACCAGCAACGCCATCGTTCCCCCGGCCGCGGCCAGTTGCCACCACTTCCCGAGGATGAGTTCGTTCTGCGCCTCGTTCAGCATCGAACCCCACGACACGACGTCCACCGGCACGCCGAAGCCCAGGAACGACAGGATCACTTCCGCCTTGATGAACCCGACGACCAGGATCGACATCTGCACCAGCACCACATGCGAGATGTTGGGGAAGATGTGCCGGAACATCCGGCGCATGTTCGACGCGCCGATCGCATCCGCGGCCTGCACATACTCGCGGCCCTTGTGCTTCATGTACTCGGCGCGGATCAGGCGGAACGCGCCGGTCCAGCCGGTGAGGCCCAGGATGAGCACGATGGTCAGCGTGCCCTTCTGCTGCAATACCGCGGCCACGGCGAGTATCAGCAGCAGGTAGGGGATGGAGCTGAACACGTTGTAGAACCAGTTGAGGGCATCGTCGACCCAGCCGCCGTGATAACCCGCAAACGCGCCCAGCACGGTGCCGATCAGCGTGGCCACCAGCGCGGCGGCCAGCCCGACGAATATCGATGTCTCCGAGCCCTTGATGGTCTTGGCGATGACGTCGCGGCCCCATTTGTCCGCGCCGAAGGGCAGCGTTGCGCGGCGCGCGTCCGCCACCGCCGCCGTGCCACTCTTGCCCGACTGGATTTCCTTCATCACGTCGGCCAGCGGGTCGACCGACTTGCCTTCGGCGGCGGCTGGTCCACTCTTCTGCGCCTCGATTTCCTTCAACACGTCGGCCAGCGGATCGACGATGCTGCTCTCGTTGCCTGCCGCAGGCGCAGGCATGACGTTTTGCAGGTCCGGCTTGTCCGGCAGCGCGGATGGCGCATCGTCGGTGACGAACGACGGCGGCGCGTAATTGACGCCGACCTCCTTCGCCCAGTCGCGCGCGACAAGATTGAGACTGGACAGCAGCATCAGCAGCAGAAACGCGGCCACGATGGCGAGACTCACCATCGCCACACTGTCGGTGCGCAGGCGCCGCCACGCGAGCGTCCACAGTCCCGGCGAAACGGTGTGGGGAATCTCGCGGCGCGATGGCGGGAGCGCGGGCTTCAACGTGAGGTCGTTCATCGCGGCATCCTCACTTGCGGTCTCCTTGGAACAATGATGCATGGCGCAGCGAACGCGTATCGACCGCCGGCAATCGCGCGGCGACGCGCCCTTCGGGCCTCCCTGCGGCCGCCGCGCTCATTTCAGCTGCACGCGCGGATCGACCGCTTTGTACATGAGATCAGCCAGCAGGTTGACCACCATCGTTGCTATCGCAACGTAGACAGTCAGCGCCTTGATGACGGGGAAGTCGGATCGTTCGACCGCAAGGATGACTTCGCGGCCGATGCCGGGGATGGAGAAGAACCGCTCGACCAGGAACGCGCCGATGAGCAGGCCCGGCAGCGCGGCCATCACATGCGTGATCATCGGGATGGATGCGTTGCGCAGCACGTGCACCCACATGATGCGATTCTCGCCCACGCCCTTGGCGCGCGCGGTGCGCACATAGTCCTGGTTGATTTCATCCAGCACGAACGTGCGGTACAGCCGCAGGTTCGGCGCGATGCTGACGACCAGCAGGATCAGGATGGGGAGCAGCGCGTACTTGGTCAGGTTTTCCCAGACATCGTTGCCCCAGCCCTGCACCGGGAACCAGCCGAACTTGTACGCGAAGACATACTGGAACACGATGATGTAGACCAGGATGGAGACCGAGAGGCCGATCGTGCAGATGATCATCACCATGCGGTCGGTCAGCGAGCCGCGCACATAGGCCACGGCCAGCGCCAGCGCGATGGCGACGATGGTCTCGAGGAAGAGCAGCGGCAGCAGCACGGTCAGCGACGGGCCGAGCCGCGTGGCGAGGATGTGCGATACCTTTTCGTTGGTGCTCCACGACGACCCGAAGTCGGCCGTGACGATCTGCTTGAGGAAGATGCCGAGCTGCACGTAATACGGCTGGTCCACGCCCAGCTGGCGGCGGATGTTGTCGATCTGCTCGGGATTGGAGATCTTGCCGGCCAGGACGTAGGCCGGGTCGCCGCCCACCCAGTTGAACAGCACAAACACCAGCAGCACGACGCCGAGCAGCGTCGGCAGCATCTGCCAGAGCCTGCGAATGATGTAAGCCAGCATGGTCCTTCGTTCCTTCCTGTGCTGCCGGACCGCGGATCGCGCGTGCCGTTGATCGTGTAGTTGCCCGGTCCGCCGCGCCGATCGTGGTGGTCACCTGTCCCGTGGCCCGCGTCGCCGTCGAATCGTCGGTCTTCTCGGTCTTCTCCGCCCGCGCATCGCTCTTGCTATCGCCCTTGCCCTTGGCGTCCTTCTTCGCGA
>JANNKR010000312.1:0-7205 GCA_031396395.1 Betaproteobacteria bacterium | reverse complement strand
GGCCAAGGCCAACAACGACCGTGCAATGGTCGAGTACCTGCAGACCGTGCAGGTCGCGTTCGGCGAAGTGCGCAATGCACTCGTGACCAATGCATCGTCGCGTGCGGTGCTGGCCGCTGAAACGGAGCGCCGTGACCAGTTGGTCAAGGCGCTCGAAGTGGCCATGCTCCGCTACAACGCGGGACGCACGTCGTTCCTCGACGTGATCGATGCGCAACGCTCGCTGCTGGCTGCCGAGACGCTGCGCATCGCCGCCGCGCGCGAGGCCAAACTGTCCACGGTCGACTTTGCTCGTGCGCTGGGCGGCGGGTGGAATCCGGCGCAGGTGGCCGCGGGGCGGTAACAGCCCTGCGGGACGTGGTGGGTTAGAATTCGACGAGTGCCGCATCATCGCGGCATTCCCGTTGAAGGCTGGTCCGACATGCGCACTCGCAGTTTGGTACTCGGCGCGCTGTGTTGCATCCTGGGCAGTACGGCTGCCGCGCAGCAACAACCCGTCATCCTGCAAGGCCTCGACTGCCGCGGCGAGGAGCCGTTCTGGAACGTCGACGCCAACCGTACCTCTGCGCGCTACAGCTCGTTGGGGCCCCGGGGCAAACGCGAGGTCGTGTTCCGCGGTTCGCTGCAGACACTGTCGTTTCTTTCGCCGCCGGTAACCGTGTGGCGTGGCGACTCGACGCACCTGCCGAAGGAAACGCTGGTGCTGTCGCTGCGCGAGGAATCCTGCTCGTCGACCATGAAGGACGGACCCGCGCTCTCGCATCGCGCCATCCTTTCGCTGCGGCCCGGAGAAGCGATCACCGGCTGCTGCACGGTCAAGGCGGCCTACGACGCGAAGGTTGCACCGTTCGCCAATTACGCCACCAAGAGTCCCGACGATTGGGCGCACTACATCCCCGACTTGTTGGCCGGGATGAACCGGTGCCTGGCCCGCGACGGCACCAGGGCCAAATGGATTTCGAAGGCGTGGCCGATGAACCACGGCAATGGCCTCGTCCGCGTGGTCCGGACCGATGGCTCGTCGGTTGACTGCGTGGTGGACCTCACGGGCCGTGGCAATCCGCAGATCGAGCCGGTGAATCCGGCTGCGCCGCCCCTGCCCAACGTCGGCAATCCGCTCTTTTACCCTGCGCGTGAAGCGCCGCCGATGGTGGCTTGCGGGCGGCTCGAGCGCGTGCTCGATCGAAAAGGGGTGCTGGCTGGTTACCTGCACTACGACCCATGCTGAAAATGCTGCGTTGGCTGATGTTGTCGACGTTGGTGGCAGCCGGTGTGCCGCTATCCGCGCAAGTGCCGCCCACCGCCGCCGAAACCGCGGCGTACTCGGGGCTGTTCGCCGCCGCGTCGCGCGGCGATACGGCGCAGATTGCGCAACTGCTTGCACAGGGCGCCGACGTCAAGGCCCGTGACGGCTACGGCCGCACGCCGCTGCATGTCGCTGCGTATGCGCGCAAACAGGACGCGCTGCGCGCGCTGGCGAAAGGCTGGGCCGATCCCAACGCGCTCGAATCCGATCGCTACGACATCATCACGATCGCCGCGGTGGCGGACGATCCGGTCACGCTCAGGACGGCGCTGGAAATCGGCGGCAATCCCCGCAATGTCACCAGCCGCTACGATGGCACCGCGCTGATCGCCGCCGCCCACCTTGGCCACGACGAGGTCGTGCGCATCCTGATCAAGGCCGGCGCACCGCTCGATCACGTCAACAACCTGCACTGGACCGCACTCATCGAGTCGATCGTCCTCGGCAACGGCGGACCACGGCACGTCGCCACGCTGAAGGCGCTGGTCGAAGCGGGTGCCAGCACGGCCCTGACCGACCGCGGCGGTGCCACGCCGCTGGCGCTGGCCAGGGGCCGCGGCTATCGTGAGATGGTGGTGATTCTGGAAAAGGCCGGAGCGCGTTGAAGCATGCTTGATTCGATCCGCCAGTTCTTCGACCGGAACTTCGCGTCGCCGGGTCCCGGCCGCGACGAACACACGATCGAATTGGCAACCGCCGCGCTGCTGCTTGAGGTTTCGCGGGCCGACGGCGAGACCTCCGCCGATGAACGGGATGCGACCGCACACGCGCTTCGCAGCAAGTTCCACCTGACGCCAGAGGAAGCGACCACGCTGATCGAATTGGCCGAGGCGGAAGTGCGCGAGGCCACCGACACGTTTCAGTTCACGTCGCTCGTCAACAAGCAATTTTCGCGCGACCAGAAGATTCGCGTCGTGGAGCTGATGTGGCAGGTGGCCTACGCCGATGGCGGTCGCGACGTGTTCGAGGATCACAGGATCCGCAAGCTGGCAGACCTGCTGTACGTCGATCACGGCGACTACATAGCGGCAAAACTCAAGGCCCGCGACGCGGGGCCATCGACGGCGCCGTAGGTGAGGCTTCAGCCTCGCGGGTAAATCGCAACGCCAAACCTGCGAGGCTGAAGCCTCGCCTACGGAAGTCGGGAATATCAGTGTGCCAGCCGCGCCTACATGCTGCGGCGGTACTGCCCGCCCACCTCGAACAGGGCGTTGGTGATCTGCCCCAGCGAGCACACGCGCACGGTGTTGACGAGCTCGGCAAACACATTGCCGTTGGCGATCACCACTTGCTGCAGCCTGGCCAGCGCCAACGGCGCTTCCGCCGCATGCAGCGCATGGAATCCGGCAAGGCGCTTCAGCTGGGACTGCTTTTCGTCGTCGGAGGAGCGCGCCAACTCGACTTTCTGGGGCGGCGCGGTATCGGCATGCGGATTGCGGAACATGTTGACCCCGACGATCGGATACGAGCCGTCGTGCTTCATGTGCTCGTAGTGCATCGACTCTTCCTGGATCTTGCCGCGCTGGTAGCCGGTTTCCATCGCGCCCAGGACACCGCCGCGCTCGGAGATCGCCTCGAACTCCTTCAGCACCGCCTCTTCGACCAGATCGGTCAGCTCGTCGATGATGAACGAGCCCTGGTTGGGATTCTCGTTCTTGGCCAGGCCCCATTCGCGGTTGATGATCAACTGGATCGCCATCGCACGCCGCACGCTTTCCTCGGTGGGCGTGGTGATCGCCTCGTCGTACGCGTTGGTGTGCAGAGAATTGGTGTTGTCGTAGGTCGAGATCAACGCCTGCAGCGTGGTGCGGATGTCGTTGAACGAGATCTCCTGCGCGTGCAGCGAACGCCCCGACGTCTGCGAGTGGAACTTGAGCTTCTGCGACCGCTCGCTGGCGCCATAGCGGTTCTTCATCGCCACCGCCCAGATGCGCCGCGCCACGCGGCCGATCACCGTGTACTCCGGATCCATCCCGTAGCTGAAGAAAAATGACAGGTTGGGCGCGAAATCATCGATGCTCATCCCGCGCGCCAGGTAGGCCTCGACGAAGGTGAAGCCATTGGACAGCGTGAACGCAAGCTGCGAGATCGGATTGGCTCCGGCCTCGGCGATGTGATAGCCGGAGATGGATACCGAATAGAAATTGCGGATGTTGTGGTGGACGAAGTACTGCGCGATGTCGCCCATCACCTTCAGCGAGAACTCGGTGGAGAAGATGCACGTGTTCTGGCCCTGGTCCTCCTTCAGGATGTCGGCCTGCACGGTGCCGCGCATCGTGGCCTGCGTCCACTCGCGGATCTTCTCGACCTCGTCGTCGGTGGGCTCGCGGCCATTGTCGGTGCGGAACTTATCCAGCTGCTGGTCGATGGCGGTGTTGATGAACATCGCCAGCAGCGTGGGCGCCGGACCGTTGATCGTCATCGAGACCGATGTGGCCGGGTCGGCGAGATCGAAGCCCGCGTACAGCGCCTTCATGTCGTCCAGCGTGGCGATCGACACGCCCGAATTGCCGACCTTGCCGTAGATATCGGGCCGCAGCGCGGGATCGTTGCCGTACAGCGTGACCGAATCGAACGCCGTGGACAGGCGCTTGGCCGGCATACCGTCGGCCAGCAGGTGAAAGCGGCGATTGGTACGGAACGGGTCGCCTTCGCCGGCAAACATCCGCGTGGGATCCTCGTTCTCGCGCTTGAATGCGAAGACGCCGGCGGTGAAGGGAAAGCTGCCCGGCACGTTTTCCAGCAACTGCCAGCGCAGGATTTCGCCATCGTCTTCATAGCGCGGCAACGCCACCTTGCGGATGCGCGTGCCGGACAGCGACGTCGAGGTCAGCGCCGTGCGGACTTCCTTGTCGCGGATCTTCACGACGTATTCGTCGCCGCTGTAGGCAGCCTTGGTCTGCGGCCACATGTCCAGCAGCTTCTTCGCGCGCGCGTCGAGTTGCGCGTCGCGCTCAGTGGCAAGGGCCTCCAGGGCATCAGCCGCGCCTTGGTTGCCCGCGGACTTGCCGTCGCTCTTGCCGGGCAACGTGATGCCTTCGCCCAGCAGCAACGTCCGCGCCAGGCGCAACGCCTGCCGCTCGCGCGCAAGCCGCGCCTGCTTCGCTGCCCAGGCGTGATAGCCGCGGACTGCGTCGGCGATCTCGGCGAGGTAGCGCGACCGCGCGCCCGGCACGATCACGTTCTGCACGGTCGATTGCTTCGTGGTCACCACCGGCAGCGCCCCTGGCGCCAGCTTCAATCCGTGGTCGACGAGCGTCGCGGCAATCGCCTGGTACAGCGCCGTGATGCCGTCATCATTGAACCGGGAGGCCATCGTGCCGAACACCGGCATCGCGTCGGGCGCCGTCGTCCATGCCTCGCGGTTGCGCTGGAACTGCTTGCGCACGTCGCGCAGCGCGTCCTGCGCGCCCTTGCGGTCGAACTTGTTGATCGCGACGAAATCGGCGAAGTCGAGCATGTCGATCTTTTCCAGCTGGCTCGCCGCGCCGAACTCGGGCGTCATCACGTACAGCGACGCATCCACCAGCGGCACGATGGCGGCGTCACCCTGGCCGATGCCCGAAGTCTCGACCAGGACCAGATCGAAGCCCGCGACCCTGCATGCCGCGATCACGTCCGGCAGCGCCCTGGAGATCTCGCTGCCGGCATCCCGCGTGGCCAGCGAGCGCATGAAGATATTCGGATGCTCGTTGGCGTTCATCCGGATGCGATCGCCCAGCAACGCGCCGCCGGATTTGCGCCGGGACGGGTCGATGGAAATCAGCGCTATCTTCAGCGCGTCCTTCTGGTCCAGGCGGAAGCGGCGCACCAGTTCGTCGGTGAGCGAGCTCTTGCCAGCACCCCCGGTGCCGGTGATGCCCAATGCGGGCACCGTCATTGCCGCGGCGGCCGCGAGCAACTCCGTGCGCAATGCGCCCGGCACCTTGCCGTTTTCCAGTCCGGTGATGAACCGCGCCAGCGCCTGCTGGCGGACAAAGCGATCGCCGGTGCGCAGCCCGGCTAGCGACCGCGGCATGGAGGCTGCGAGATCCGTGTCGCAGGCCGCGACGATCTCGTTGATCATCCCCTGCAGGCCCATCCGCTGCCCATCCTCCGGGGCGAAGATGCGCGTGACGCCGTAGTCGTGCAGTTCGCGGATTTCCTCCGGCACGATCACGCCGCCACCGCCGCCGAAGACCTTGATGTGCGCGCCGCCGCGCTCGCGCAGCAGGTCCAGCATGTACTTGAAGAACTCGACGTGCCCGCCCTGGTACGACGAGATCGCGATGCCCTGGGCATCTTCCTGCAGCGCGCAGTTGACGATCTCCTCCACCGAGCGGTTGTGCCCGAGGTGGATCACCTCGCAGCCGGAGGCCTGCAGGATTCGCCGCATGATGTTGATCGACGCGTCGTGCCCGTCGAACAGGCTGGCGGCGGTGACGAACCGCACCTTGTGCACGGGCTTGTAGACGAGTGGCTGGCGCTGGGACAGATCGTTCACGGCGATTCCTCGCAGGAATGCGAGACGTCACGTTAATTGACGTTTACGTAAACGTCAATACAAATGGCGTCAAGGACGTCCATAATTCCACGTTTACGGCCCTTTGCGCATTCCTCGCCCGCCATGCCGCCCCCGCTTGTCTCGGCCAACGCCGCCGCCCACCCGCTGCCCGGCCACAGTTTGGCCACCATGACGCTGCTGAACCTGGCGCATGCGCTCGACCACCTGGTGCTGCTGGTGTTTGCCTCGGCCGTGGGCACGATCGCGGTCGAGTTCGGCTTTGCGCGCTGGGAGGACCTGATGCCCTATGCGGCGGGCGCGTTCCTGCTCTTCGGGCTGGGGTCGATGCCGGCAGGGCGGTTGGGGGACCTGTGGGGACGCCGCGCGATGATGCTGGTGTTCTTCTTCGGCATCGGCGTGGCCTGTCTGCTGGCCGCGATCACGCAAAGTGCATGGCAGCTCGCGGCCGCATTGACGCTGATGGGGACCTTCGCGGCGATCTACCATCCGGTCGGCATCCCCATGCTCGTGCAGGGAACGACGCGGCCGGGCGCGGTGATCGGCTTCAATGGCCTCGTTGGCAACCTCGGCATCGCCGCCGCCGCCGTGCTTACCGGCTTCATCGTCAAGTACTTCGGCTGGCGCGTGGCGTTCGTCGTGCCCGGCATCGCCGCCTTCGTGCTGGGCATCATCTTTGCGCGGGTGGTGCCGAACGAGGCCATGGCGCCATCGAAACGGGCCCCGAAGCAATCCGAACTGTCGTCGCGCGATCTCGCGCGCATCGTGCTGATCCTGACGCTGACCTCGACGTTCGGCAGCCTGCTCTTCAACTTCACGACCAACGGCAACGGCGAATTGCTGGCGCACCGCATGCAGGCAATCACGCAGGACCCGGCGCGCCTGGGCCTGCTGCTGGGGCTCGTCTACACGGTGGCGTCGTTCGCCCAGGTGATCGTGGGCCGCGCCATCGACCGCTTCCCGCTCAAGCGGCTGTTCCTCGCCATCGTGCTGATGCAGATTCCATTGTTCGTGCTGGCCGCGTACGCGCAGGGCTGGTCGTTTTACCTGCTGGCCATCGCCTTCATGGCCTTCGTATTCGGCGCCATTCCATTCACGGATGCGCTGATCGTGCGCTACGTCGACGACCGGATGCGCTCGCGCGTCGCCGGCGTGCGCCTGGCCATTGCCTTCGGCGCCAGTTCGCTGGCCGTGTGGCTGCTGGGTCCGCTGGTCAAGGCGAACGGTTTCGGCTTCCTGCTGGGGTTGACGCAGATGACGACGCGGCTCGACTCCGGTGCCGGCCATCTCGAGATGACCTTCCCCTACTTCATCATGAAGAAGGCGCCGGTGACCGGCGTGCAGAGCCTGCTCGACTATCGCGCGACGCTCGCGGCGGAACTCAAGGACGGCGCGATC
>JANNKR010000306.1:0-11377 GCA_031396395.1 Betaproteobacteria bacterium | reverse complement strand
CTCGGCCCGTAGGACATCAAGCCCCCGGCGTCGACGAACGCCCTATCTTCGAACATCGCGGGAATGCGTTGTTGGATAAGGAAGTTGACGATTCGCTCCCGATGACGAATGGTGAACGGTTCGGCAGTGACTAAGACGACGTCCGGCCGATGTGCGGCGACACCGGCGAGTGCAGACTCAAGCTCGTCAAGGTTTCGCACCCCGATCCGCAGGAGTGTTACCCGCGACCGATCAGCGGCAATCTGCGTCTCCTGCACCCGCTGCGCCATCCCAGGGTTCGATATGTCCCACAGAATCGTAGCCCGAGAAACTGGCGACAGAGCTTCATGCAGTAACCCGAGTCGCTTCGCGCTAAGATCGGCCGACATGAGCGACAGGCCGGTAACGTTGGCGCCTGGTCGCGCAAGACTAGCCACGACCCCCGCACCTACGGGATCAGCGCTGGCAGCAAACACGATGGGAATCGTCTGCGTCGCGTGCTTGGCGGCGAGACTCGCCGGAGTGCCCGACGTGACAATCACATCGACCGGTACGTTCACCAACTCGTTTGCGAGATCTGCGAGGCGATCGACCCTGCCATCAGGGGATCGGTATTCCGTAATGACTGTGCGGCCCTCAATGTAGCCGAGTTCGCGCATCGCTTGCCGGTACGCATCGAGGAAAGACTCATTCATCGCTGCCGCGCTTGAAGACAACCATCCCACTCGTGGCGTTCTCCGTGGCTGCTGCGCATCGACGACGAGCGGCAGGGCGACAAGGCCGCCAGCGAGCGTGCCGATGAATGTTCGCCTATCCATCACAGAATCACCTCATCGACAAGCAACAGTCCGACAATAGTACGCCTTGCAGGGCGATCCACCGCGCCACCGCTCGTGGCCGGTATCGGCCCTTGGCCGTCGGGTTGCCGCCTAACGTATCAAGCTAACCGGCGGGCCGCGCCGATGTTCGTCAAGTTGAAGCGGCATACCGGCCCGTCCGGTTGAGCGCAGGGTTGGGCGTCACTCTCCACCACATGCCAAAGGCCCGAATCTGGCAATGAGCGATCATTCGATCATTCGATCATCCGGTCGGCGCGGAGTATTAGCTCCTGCGGAATCGCGATGCCAAGGGACTTCGCCGTACTACGATTGATTATCAGATAGTAGCGCAGGGGGGACTCGAAGGGCAGCTCGCCGGGTTTCGCGCCTTTGAGAATTCTGTCCACGAAAGTCGCGGCACGACGAACATTGTCGTTCACGTTGGCGCCATAGCTCATCAACACTCCCGCTTCGGGAAACTCGGAGACCATCGAAATCGACGGAAGTCGATGCTTGAGCGCAAGCCTTGCAATCTGCTGTCGCTGTTGCAGGAAGAGGGAATCCGGAAGGACAATCACTGCGCCGGAACGTTCGCGAGACATTGTCGCAAATGCCAGTTCGATATCTTCCGGCTTGTGGATACTGACTGGCCGCATCGCCCATCCAAATTGCTGCGCGGCAAGCTTTACTCTCGAGAACAACGCAGAATGAGACGCGTTGGTCGGATTGATCATCACCGCCACACTGGACAACTTGGGCACCGCCGTGTTCAGCAGTTCGACGAACTTCTGAATGATTTCGCTGGTACCGGTGGACATCCCGGTGAGGTTGCCCCCGGGCCGTGAGAGGCTTGCGGCAAAGCCGTCGCGCACCGCGTCCGATGTCGCAACGACCACGATCGGTATCGTCGTCGTTGCCCGCTGGGCTGCCTTGCTCGCTGCTGCCCCGAACGTCAGCATGACGTCTACCTTCAGTCGCACCAGCTCCGCCGCAAGGCTGTCGAGCCGTTCCACGTTGCCATCCGCATGTCGCGCATCGAGCACAAGGTTTCTGCCCTCGACGTAACCAAGCTCGCGCATGCCGTTCAGCAGCGCGTCGAAGCGGCCAGCATCGACCGCCGATTGGCGCGAACCGAGGTCGAGATATCCAATGCGCCGGGCATTGCCCGACTGTTGGGCAAGCGAAACGAGCGGCGTGGCTATGGGTGCGAGGAGAACAAGTAATACGTTACGCCGGTTCATCCGCCCTCCTCAGTTGTCGACGAAGCTGCCCAGGCACCGGGATCAGTGGCCGGAGAGCACTTACGGCCCCGGGGCGGCAATCTGCTTACACCCGCAATGGGCGGTCTGGGTCGACGACGCACCCGCATTGACTTTGACGCCCAACGAACTAGGTAACCGGCACGTCCGAGTTGACCGCCGGGTTAGCCACTGCATCGTCGGAAGCTACGTGGAGGAAGACTTGCGAGCTGCGCCAGCAACTCCATTGCCGGTTGCCGCAAGGATTCAAGTTGGTTGTCGCGGGCAACCAGAACCGCGACCGAAATGGGCAGGGCAGCGAGATTCTGCTGATATTGGAGGTTTTGATCCGCAGTAACGAAAAGGTCAAAACTCGTCGAGGCAAGCTGCAGTAACTCGCCATTCTTTACACCGGACCAACCGGCCTCAACCACAGTTACAACGTCATGCCCGGAAAAAACACCGCGCAACCGACGAGGAAGTGACTCGTCAAGCAGTATGCGCATGTGGCGTGACGGCCTCTCGCGCCTGTTCGAGTACGGCCACCGCGACCTCTCGCTTGACGCTCGGGAAGTCGTCAAGGAACTGATCAAGTGGCTCGCCGCACTCCAGGTAGTCAAAGAGATTCTTCACCGGCACACGAGTGCCGGCAAACACGGGCACACCGCCTTGCACCTGAGGGTCGACCGAAATGAGGGAGTTGCTCATTTGCCAATAATACGCCGGCTGTCGCCCGAGGTGGCTAACGAACTCAGGTAACCGGCGTGCCGCCGACGTCGTAGACAAGAACGAGGACCTTAACCGGCACGTCCGAGTTGACCGCCGGGTTAGGCCGCAGACGTGTATTCATGCCCGCACGATACGACAGTGTGTGGGTCGTGACAATGGCGGCCGAAGCGAATTGTCAGCAAAAGAACTGCGCTGGGGCTAGCGTTGCACGTGCTCGTTGAATCTAGGCGCCACGATGGTTGAAATGGGGGACGGGCGCTAGGGTGAGGCAGTCACGGTGACAACGGTGTTCCTAACCCGACCCTCACCTTCGAACGAACCATCGCCTGTCTTGCGCTTGAGTACCCAACGAGTCGGGTCGGACGGGCAGTCACCGTTCATGCGCTGCGTATTGGTGTTGGCCTTTAGGACGGCCTCGAACTTCAATTCAGACCCGTCCCAGGTTGCCTGTATCGGCTCGTCCCTGGCGCCGCAGCTGAGACCACGCCAAGTAAGCCGTGCGGGTACGATTCCTGGCGCACGAGTGCCCTCGAAGGCGATGGAAAAGCTGTCGATGAGCACGCCGGAGGGACCCATGAACGTCCAGCGTCCCGACAACGATCCCGGTAGCGGCGAGCCGGTCTGGGCCGAAGCAGTCGTTGCGACTATGGCCGAAAGCAATGCGACGGCGACACGAACGCGCATTATTGAGTTCCTCCCTCTAGGATTGCGAGCAAACGATGAGACTCCGTTCTTTTCTCATCGACGCTGCGTATGTAGCGCATCGGCGATGTTGGTTCTCATCTCGTGACCAAGATGACACCTAACGGACTAGTTAACCGGCGTGCGCTGCGGGGCGCAGCCCCGCACTCGCGCGTCCGTGTTGAACATCGGGTTAGGCCCCTGACGGCAATTCATAGGAGACCTTGGTTCCGTCGACTTTCACAATTCCTCGTTTGCGCAATAGCGCGAAGAGGGCAGTAAGTTGCTGCTCGGTGAGTTCTTTCTTAAATAGAGCATGCAATGTGCTAAGAAGCGTCTTTTTCGCACGGGGCTTTGCCGCCTTCAGCTTCGTCAGGTGCGCCACTACCAATTCAACCTGAGCGTCACTCGTGGAGAGGGCCGTAGGCTTGAAGTACGGAAGGGCGGAAATGGAAGTTGACCGATGGGCGAAAACTCCCTTTGCTTTTAGGTGCTTGATCAAGGGATCAAAGCCGGTATCTTTGGAAATGACATGGAAAAATGCTGACGGATTCTGTGCCGAAAGAATGCCAACGTAGTAGGCAATGTGAAAATCGAGAGCGTTTGAACCTGAGGACTCCAGAAGTACGTATTCGGCACTTGCCCCGAGACCTTGTAGCGCTGCCGCCAGAGCCACTGGAATTTTGGACTGATTCGCTCCGAGAAACACCTTTACCTTGAACGGTCCGTCGCGAAGCATCGCAAGGTCCGATGGCTGGACGTTCTCGTAGTCGATCAATACGTAGTTTGTTCTCACAGCCATGTGTGGGTTGGGGCCTAACGTTCGAGGTAACCGGGCGGCAGCGGCAGGACTCCAGGCCTGGGCTGGTGAAAATGTACCGTGTACCGCCAGCCCGAGCCGGGTGGCGTGCCGTTGGCGCTCCGGTTGACCAAGGGGTTTGGCGTCATCGCGGCGACGGACGAATGGCGCTAGCACGGGCTGTGTACAGGCTGCGGCGTGGTTCGCCTACCAAGTACTTCAGCTGAACGAGAGGACCGTAGACCTCCGAGTACTCGAACCCCGAAATGTGGAAACCCAGGCGGAGCTTCGCAATGATGACAGGTGAGTTCGCGGCAGCGTGTAGGGACCTTACGGCGATGTGGCCCTGCGACTGCGCGTGCGCGAGTACAGCGCGTACAAGTTGCGAGTACACCCCATTGCGGCGCTCGGCAACTGCAACACCCGAGTTGAGCATGTGGAACTGGTTTGTTCCTATGCGATATCCCTGCGTCCAACCTACGAGCAGGTTACCTCTGAAGGCGGCAAGTCCGAAGGTGTCTTGGGTTTTGAGTTTCGCTCGCCCATTCAGTGCTGCCGCTTCAGCGGCAAGTACCGCGGCCAGCAGTTCGGAGGGCTGTTCGTCCCCGAAGACTTCATGCGAGAGCGCGGAGAGTTCTGCCTCGGGGACAAGGTCAAGCGGACGTAAGGTGATTTCGGTCATGACGTCCAACGGACTAGTTAACCGGCGCGCGCTGCGGGGCGCAGCCCCGCACTCGCGCGTCCGAGTTGAACGACGGGTTAGGCGTTCGGCGGCGGCACATGCCTCTTCACTTCACTAAAGAATTGTTCAAGTACGCCATCCGCTAACTGTGCCTTTGGAATTACGTGGACGAGTATTGGACCTAAGTAAATGAAACCATGAGACTCAATTTCGACCACTCGGTAGATACCGCTCCATTTTGCGAACTGCTCGCCCGCTTCAGATGACTCCCTCAAGCCATCGGGCTCAATGGATAGGGTGTGTTCACCAAAAAGTCCTAGTGTCGGGCCTTCCGAGTAAATTTTTCGAAGGCTTCGTCCAATCGAGTACGAATACAGCCAAGGAACTAGCGCCGCGGTGACGGCTGCCCCAGCTAGTCCCGGAACCAATCGCTTAATGGGATCGGGGTTTGAATTGAACAAATAGGCAATGCCAAATACAAAGAGCGGCCACACAATCAACTGCGTGATGAAAATCTTGCGCGCGGCCGGAGTCTTTCGATAGTGGTATTGGGCAAACTTGGCAAGGTCGTCCATGTCTAGTTTGTACCGAATCTGCATGTGAACGCCTGCCTCCGCGGGCCGGTTGACCGAGGGGTTAGGCCTCACCCGCACGCCGCCGTGATGCCGAGAAAGCAAACGCGCTACTTGCCATCGAAGTAGTCCGCAACGGTTCGAGCGATCTCGCCGATCCTTACTTCCGCCTCCCCATAGTTGCCGCGAATCTGGTCAGACAAGAACACCATGATCGTCGGTCCACTACGCAGATAGACAACGCCGACGTCGTTTGCAGCGCAGGGCGGAAAGTCTCCAGTCTTGTGCCCAATTGTGTATTCCTGGTCTATGTACATAGGAATACGACGGGCGCCAGCCTGCTGGCCCTTCAGCATGTCCATCATTTCCTCCGACCCAGCCTTTGAGGCGAGTTTGGCTGTTTCCATCTGCTCCAGTAGGCGCCCCATGTCGTTAGCTGAGGTGGTACCTAGCCACAAACTTGGATCCTTGATCCTCTCGCAGAATCCAAGCCAGTTCTCCGGCTTCCCCAACTCTTGGGCTGCAGCTTTGCCTGCTGGCGTCAACTCGCCACTCCTCTGGCTCACAAACGCCGCGTTGAGTTCGTTCTCCGGCAAGCCCTTCGCCAGTGGTGTAAGGGCAATAGCTGAGAGCGCAAAAGCCGAATTCAGGGTGAGGTGCATCCTCATCTTGAAGCCACGCTCCGCGAGCCAGCGATTGAGTTCATCGACGCCTCCAACGCGCATCAGGACCATGTCAGTCGCGGTGTTGTCACTCGTGATGACCATCTGTATCAACAGGTCCCTGATGCTCGGGTTCAGGCCCGGTGCGTGGTGCTGAAAAATCCCACTTCCTCCTCGCAGGTCGGAAGATTTAAGAACCACTCTTGCGTCCAGGTCCAACACCCCCTTTTCGGACATTTCGTATGCCTTTGCCAGTACGGCCAGTTTGATCACACTCAGGGCGTGCATCGGCTCGTCTTGAGCCACAGAAGCCTCTCTGGCGCTGGGTAGATGCTTAACGTAGACGGTCAGTTTTCCGGGGAACCGGGCGACTGCGGCAGAGAGAAGCCTGGTTAGTGCTGGTTCCTCAGCTGCCTTGGCGGAGGGGACAGACAAGCAGATTGAGGCCATCAATCCGACAAAAAGGAAACGCATGTTCATCTCTCTTGGTTGGAACCGTTGTGCAGTCGGTGGCCAGCGGGTCGCTGGTTCACCGTTTGATCGAAGCTTGCGCCGCACTGGCAACTGTGAGGCCTAACGAACTAAGGTAACCGGCGTGCCGCCGGTGATGTGGACAAGAACGAAGACCTTAACCGGCACGTTCGAGTTGACCGCCGGGTTAGGGCGCGGTGCCTGCAACCTAGAGAACGTATTCAAATTGCATTCCGGTATATGGCGCAGGTGCATCTTGGATGCGAACGAATCCGAGCGCCTCATAGAACGAAACAGCATTGCGTGAGGAATTGAGGCGAATGGCTGATTGCGAGGCTTTCCCGCGACACTGTGCGATGGCCTCGTGGATGAGGCTGGTGCCGATGCCGCGCCTTTGCCAGGATGGCTCGACGAAGAGGTGGCATAGATTCCAGTAGTTCTTCACCAGAACCACTCCGACTATAGCCGCGCCCGCGGAGAATTTCAGATGCACCGCCAGTTGGGCATGATCTTGGCACCAAACGAGATTCTTCTGGATGTTCTCCAGAAAAGCAGCCTTCTCCTGATCGTTCGCGTCGACGGATTGCATCACAACACGGCGAATCAACCCTGCCACTTCTTGTAATTCCGCGATTGATACCGTGCCAATCATCGGGATACGCCCTAACGTTTGAATTCAGGGGCTGCCGACGGCAGTCCGCTGGGATGAAGGGTTAGGCAAATGCTTTGAACGCGAGACTGATGGCCAGTGCCGAAATGTACAAGCCGAACCCGAACACAGCGTGGTTCATGAGGCTTCGGACCCTGGCTTGAGCAGGGTTTGGGGTCTTCGAAGATGCAATGCCCAGCCCGAACGCTGGCTGCATGACGAGAAGGGGGATTGCGACAGTGCCAATGCCTAGGGACATTGCTGGCACAAGTGTGGGCTCCTGTAGCCACCGATGTGAGGCCAAGAGCACGAGCGCCAACGCATAGACGACACCTATTGCGTAGTGCGCGATCCAGCCGACAGTGCATTCCGCTGGCATTTGTGGCGCCGCAGCAATGCTTCTATGGCGGAAGACGCCCCCAGGCATATAGCTCAGCCAACGACCCACAAGGCAGTAGCCGGGCGACGGAATCTTGAAGGCGCGTTTGAGAAATATGGCCCAGAGATCCATGACGAGGGTTGCCCCAAGTCCCACGACAATAGTGATCAAGACGTAGGTGACTTCGATGGTCATGGCCCGTACCGTGTGTTCTTGTGCCTAACGTTCGAGCTCAGCCGCGCTGCCTCGACACCAGAGGTGCCGCCCGGACAAAATCATTGACTACGGATTCCTCCAGTATCCATCGCCCCATGTTTGCATACGAGACCGGCGACCATGAGTTTAGTGCGCCCGGCCAGTCGGCGGAGGCGACGGGACGTTCGGCGCTACCTCGCGAATTGACTGCGGCTCGAACGAGCGTCCAGCGAAGTGACGCAAAAATGCCCTCGCCGAGCGCATCGACGACGGCCTGCTGTTCAGTAGCACCACGACCCATGTTGCCTGGCATCCACGAGAAGAAGCGCAAAAGCCGGCTCGCTGGCATTCCCGGCAGTGAGGCAAGCAGTGTGTTGATCATCAAGATCCGGTCAACTCCTGCGGCAATCAAGGACTCCTTCACTGTTGCCATGTTCGCAGAGAGCAGTGCTGGGCGATCACTTGTAGCCGCCGTCACTCCCAGGGCGGTGAGCACCGCATCGGCCCCGGAAAACGCATCAGCTAGAGCAGACTCATCAGCGAGAGACTCGACAACGACAACACGCGACTGGCGCGGCACATCAGTGATTCGCTCTGGCCGCGAGCGGACGATGGCAGTGAAGTCAATTCCCTCAGCGCGGCACACGCTGAGGATACCTTGGCCGAGGCCTCCCGCAGCCCCGAGAATTGTCACGCGACGAGGCAACGGATAGTTAGGCTGCACTTGAACGCCTCCGGATCAGAAGCAGGACGGCTAAATAGGCAGCAGCAACAACATCGTAGGAAAGACACCACCCAGGCCACCAAGTAGGAACACCTGGGTTGACAATCACTGCATGATGAAAGAAGTCAAAAACCCCGTGAAGTGCCAAGCCAGCGACCACGAGCCAAGGAGCCTTCTTTCGAAACCCAAGCACAGCCATCGTTACAAACACGAGTGCGGGAATGGCCTCCGCGACAAGGGATCCTGCGGAGTTGGCCAACACTGCGAATAAGAGATACAAGGTGGCAATGACAATCAATACCACCGGATAAAAGCCGCGCTCTTTGTCGAAGCCAACCACGGTGCCGAATAATCCAACTACAGTTGCCGCGGCGATTCCAATGACGTATTCCATTTTATCTGTCCAAATGTGGTGGTCATGGGGCCCAACGAACTAAGGTAACCGGCGTGCCGCCGGAGACGTCGACAAGAACGAAGACCTTTACCGGCACGTCCGAGTTGACCGCCGGGTTCGGGCGCAGATGGTGACCATGCAGAAATGCTGCACCGAAGTGACTTCCGGCGCAACAACGCAGCAAACGAAGACGACAAGGGTTCGACGAGACGCCGGCACTCCGCATCACCCGCGAGCCGCGACGCGGACGCTACCCGAAGCCGGATTTGGGTGCCGGCATGCAACCTGGCCAGAGAGCCAAAGCGCGCCACATGCGATGCGTGGAGTTCAACGCTCCGGTTCAGCGGCGGGCCGCGCATCGGACCGTCCGCTGCAACCGGTTGTTAGGTGGCAGCTTGTCTGTCTCCACGATGCGCAAGCGCCGACGCTGTTCGACACCCGACGATTGCCGGAGCCTCCTGAACAAGAGCATCATTTTCGAGCGCCGCCACCATGAAGAGGGCAAAATCAATACGGCGTGTCCGGTTGCTTTTGAGAATGGGATCACCTACGTGTTGGCTCCATACCGGAAGCCCCTCGCTCTCCCCCTCCTCGAGATCGCTGCCGCGTACAACCGTCCAACGTCTGTTGCTGGCGAAGATTCGGCGACAGGCCTCGACCTGGTCGTCGAGTTCCGCAAAGCGCAGCAGCCGCGCCAGCCGGCCAAAGACTTTGACGATGAATCTTAGCTTCCGCGAGTAAACGTCTTTGCCGTCCCGGGTGATATGCCACCCGCACGAGAAGATCAGACGTGCGTCCGGCCGCGCGAAATCCAGCGCGGCCTGCGCCGTGCCAGAGGCGTACTGCTGGACGCCCCAGGGAGCCAGGACCGTCAACACGCCGTCACAGCCTGCGACAGCACGCTTAATAACATCGCGGTCGTCAGTGGCCCCGGGAAAGACGGTGATGCGGTCCTTGTATTCGACGAGCTTGCCCGCGCTCTCCGCTCGGCAGACGCCGACGACCTCGTGTCCACGGTCCAGCGCGTGCTGCACCATGTACGTGCCGAGTTTTCCAGAGGCGCCAACAATGCAGATTCTCATGTCCACCTAACGAAATAAGGTAACCCGCGTGCCGCCGGAGGCGCCGACAAGAACGAAGACCTTAACCGGCACGTCCGAGTTGACCGCCGGGTTAGGCATAGATTGCCATGAATAGGAACGCAAGCGGAACGGCAACCAGAACCAACGTCACACCGAGGCAGCCGCGATTCCGCGAAGACCCAAAGGCTCGACTTGGAGAGAGCTGTGGGGAGTCAGTTTGGCGGGGTTGTGCGCTGAGCCAGAGGCGATGGCAAGAGTCACAGAAAAGGGACTTCGTCCCGCGGCGCCATGCTTCGACTGTGCGATCGCTATGAGGAGAGACGCGAGAACAGCGGGAACATTTGAATATGCGCTGCGGCGGAAGCTTAGGACTCGAGATGAACCAGCGAATCACCGCCACAACGACCACAGCGGCCGCAATCGCTGCGATGACGCCGGGACTCAGCGTGTCCATGTGGCTATGCCTAACGAAACCAGGTAACCGGCGCACTGGTAGATGGTGACAAGAACGACGCCCTGAACGGCGCGTCCGAATTGACCGCGTGGTTAGGCGTCAATTTCGTAAACGTATCCATAATCGACTAGTCTTAAAAAAGTGGCAACCCGGCAAACTGGGAAGAAAATGACTTCCAGAGAGTCCATGGAGCGCCCCAAGTGTGGAAATCGAATGCGAGTGGAAGTCCGCCAATGATGAATGCGGTGAGTACCGCTGGGAAGACACTTCGGCCAGACAGAGAATTCCTCTCCGCGAGTATCAAGAACAGAAGGATCGCGCACACGATACCAAAGGTCAGCAACTGGTAGTTTATGTCTGCACCATCCATCGCCCGCTGCGCAAGTCGATGAACGACCGGATCAATTAGGGAGAGGCCGGTACACATCATGTATCTGGAATGAACAGGTGGGTTCCTTCGACTTATCAATCCCATGACGTACGTTGCAACGAAGATCGTCACGAGCACAACGCGGATGTAAAAGAAGTACGCGTCTGTCGCTTGACCCTGCGGCGTCTTCCCTTGCATTGAGGAGTGCGCAAGGCCTACAAATCCGACGACTACCAGCGTAGCGAGCAGAACCGAGATTCGTCCTAGATACACGTGCAGCCTGCGGCGACCACTCAGGATTGCCCAAGGCTGCGCGATGAGCATCAACATCCAAAGCGTTCCGGTAGCGGCGTGAAAGTGCACCCACCCGCTGAGTTGAATCCTGGGGATCGCCAGATATCCTGGCCAGAAGGCAATCAGCGCCAATGCCGTGAGCATTGCGTAGAAGGGGGCGGCCCAACGCATTTGCGGATTGGTCAAGTAATTCGCGCCTATCACC
>JANNKR010000248.1:0-3304 GCA_031396395.1 Betaproteobacteria bacterium | reverse complement strand
GTTACTTTGCGGGCTTGTCGGCGGGCGCAACGGTCGCTCCCGCAGGTTTCTTAGCCTTCTTTTCTTTCTTGGCCTTCGTTTCCTTCTTTTCCTTCGACTTCTTTTCCTGACTCTTTGCCGGGGCGGACGACGACGTTTCCGGGGCCTTCGCCACCGGGGTTGAAGTCGCAGCACCTTGTGCCAGCGCGACGGAAGCAAATGCCACCGCGATCAGTGCCGTTACCCATTGCTTCATCAACTTGTTTCCTTGTGGAAGCCAGAAGAACGACACTGGTTTGCCCGTGTCGAGGCCTTTAACGTCCTCGCCACAAGTGCGGTTGACAACGCCACCGCCGGCCGCAATTCCCGGCCCGGGCAACATTTTACCTGAACAATCAAAGTACTAGGGAAATTTATCGACCCACGCGCGTCGTCTGGCGGCGACAGGCCAAATGGCGATTTGGGCAGCCCATGGATGATTGGGTGCGCCGACTCCAATAGATGGCACTTGAACGACCGCTGCACGAGGTGATTTCATCCGCTTCTGCCGAAGAGGTCGCCAGCGAGTCGACTCCATTCGCGCGCCAAAGGTACGGTTATCGGCCGCTTCGACGCCAGGGAGTACCGGTCAAGGGCATGCAGCGTCGCCGTAAGCGTCGACATGTCCCGTCGGCCGTGGGCCAGCAGCCAGGCGACCACGTCGCGGGAAAGCGGCAGCCCCCGCTCCTGCGCGTAACCCTGCAGCGCAGTCGCCTTTTCGGCGTCTTCCAGCGGCAGGACCTCGAAGACGAGACCCCAGCCCAGGCGCGTGCGGATGTCCTCGCGCAGTGGAAGCCGGCCAGGTGGCATGGCCGCCGCGACCAGCAGGTGGCCGCCGGTCTCGCGCAAGCGGTTGTACAGCGTGAAAAGGCGACCCTGCGCAAGGCTGCCGGCGCGTTCCACGTCGTCCACCACCACCAGCGCACCAGGACCAGGGGGCTCCGCAACCACGGTCTCGGGATCGGACACGAACTCGACCGGCATGGCGCCAACCACCGTGGCCGCTGCCACGGCCGCCTGCAGAAGATGCGTGCGGCCTGCGTCCCTCGCGCCCCACAGCAGGACGCCGGTCTCCGCGATCGAACCGGACGCCAATTGGCGCAGCGCGGCGATCACCTCCGTGTTGCGCCCGGGCACGAAGTTGGCAAAGGTCGGCGGCTCCGGCGCCGTCAGCTCGAACGTCAACTGCTGCATGGCGCCGCTTATGCGTCCCCGCGGTAGATCGGCGAGCGCACATACGCCGCCCGCAGGTGGCGCAAACCGACCAGCAATGCCGCCGACACCGGCAACGCCAGCAGCACGCCCGCAAACCCGAAGAGCTGGCCGAATGCCAGCAGGGCGAAAATGACGGCGAGCGGATGCAGTCCGATCCGATCCCCGACCAGCCACGGCACCAGCACGTAGGATTCCAGCAGTTGCCCGATCCCGTACACCGCCAGCACGGCCACGAATCCGGGCCAGCCGTTCCACTGCAGCAACGCGGCGACCACGCCCAGCACCAGGCCAAGGCCGAAGCCGACATACGGAATGAACACCAGGATGCCGGTCAGGATGCCGATCGCATACGCCTTGTCGAGCCCGGCGATGGACAGCCCGATCGCGTAGTAGGCGGCGAGAACGAGCATGACCAGCAGCTGTCCCCGCAGGAATTCGGCGAGCACCATGTCGATATCCGACGCGATGGTGCGCACCTTCGCGTTCCAGTCGCGCGGTACCAGCGTGTCGAGGCGCTCGACGATCATGTTCCAGTCGCGCAGCAGGTAGAACATCACCACCGGGACGAGCACCAGGTTGACCAGCAGTGACACCAGGATCAGCCCGCCGGTCTTGACACCCGACAGCACGCGCAGCGACAAGTCACGCGCGTCGTCCATGTTTTCCGCAACCAGTGTCTTCAGGGTCTCGAGGTCGAAGGCGACGACGATGCCCAAGGTCCGCTCGATCCACGGCAGGAGGCGGGCCGTCAGGTCGGCAAGCAGCGTCGGGAACCGCTTGATCGCCAACGCCACCTCGGCCTGGACGAGCGGAATCAGGATCAGGAACAGTACGAACAACAAGGTACCGTAGAGCAGTACGACGAGCGTCGTGGACACGGACCGCGCCATCCGCCGGCGCTCCGCCCAATCGACGAGGGGTGTCCCGAGATAGGCGAGGATGGCGCCGATCAGGAACGGCGTCAGCACCGTGCCCAGGTAGCGAAGGCCGAAGAACACGACCAGTGCAGCGCCGGCAATCCACAGGTAACTGCGCAGGGACAACGGGCGCCGGGGTTCGGGCGCGGCCACGTCGGGCTGCGGGCGACCCAGCACGTCGCTGATATCCGGCGGCGGCGCCGAGGCGACGGCGGGCGCGACCTCCGGGGCGGTAGCAGGCGCGGCGGAGGACGGACGAGGATCGGTCATTTCCGGTAGAATTCGCGGCGATCGGTCGAAGGCCTGCGGTGCGCCCGTGCGCTTTGCAGGAACCGCGCCGATTGTAGTGGTTCCCGGCAGTTTGCGCCGTGTTCGTGTCGAGGTTGCGCCGCATCCGCGCGGGCCGACACACCGTACCCAACCGCATTTCCATTCCAATCTCCGCCTTGCGCGGATCCCCTCGACGCCATGTCCCCTGCCGCCGACCGTTCCCCGCTTTCCTACCGCGACGCCGGAGTCGACATCGATGCGGGTGACGCTCTGGTCGAACGGATCAAGCCCTTTGCCAAACGGACGATGCGTCCTGAAGTGCTCGCTGGCATCGGCGGCTTCGGCGGGCTGATCGAAATCGGCAAGCGCTTTCGCGAACCGGTGCTGGTCGCTGGTACCGACGGTGTGGGCACCAAGTTGAAGCTGGCATTCGCGCTCGATCGCCATGACACGGTCGGCATCGACCTGGTGGCGATGAGCGTCAACGACATCCTGGTGCAGGGTGCCGAGCCGCTATTCTTTCTCGACTATTTCGCGTGCGGCAAGCTCGACGTCGACGTCGCCGCCACGGTGATCCGCGGCATCGCCGCCGGCTGCGAAGAGGCGGGCTGCGCGCTGATCGGCGGCGAGACCGCGGAAATGCCCGGCATGTATCCCGCCGGTGAGTACGACCTCGCGGGCTTCGCCGTGGGCGTGGTGGAAAAATCCGCGATCATCGACGGCCGCGGCATCGTCGCGGGCGATGCGGTGATCGGACTGGCGTCGAGCGGTCCGCATTCCAACGGCTTTTCGCTGATCCGCCGCATCATCGAGGCCAGTGGTTCCGACCTGGCCGCGCCGTTTGCCGCCACCACGCTGGGCGGCGCGCTGCTCGCTCCCACCCG
>JANNKR010000180.1:0-30673 GCA_031396395.1 Betaproteobacteria bacterium | reverse complement strand
GCGGACGAGAGCACGTAGGCGTCGCTCTCGAAGTAGTCGTCGTGCTTCGTGAAGCCGCCGAGCGCCTTCGAAATATCGGTGGCGACGGAGGGCTTCTCGGCAATGATCAGGGTTTTGGACAAAGGGGCTTCCAACCGGAGGGTCGGGTCAAGGGGACGCCGATACTACCCGGGGTCGCATGACCGGGGCAAGAATACTGGTGGGGACGTTTGGCCCAACGCGCGCTCGCGCGCCCGCTCGCACATGCGCGCCCGCGAGGCGTCATGCAGGCCGCCGTCGTTGCCAGCGCCCGCCAGGCAACGCCGCCACTTCGCCATCGAGTTCCAGCAGCACCAGCGTTTCCAGCACGACATCGGGTGGTTGTCCGGTGCGGGCACAAAGCGCATCCACATCGGCTGGATCGTCCGCCAGCGCGTCCAGCAACGGGTGGGCCGGGGTGGCGGCGGCCGCCGGGGGCGGCACGCGCGAGGACCCGCCCAGCTCGTCCAGGATGTCCTGCGCCGTCTCGACCAGCTTGGCGCCGTCGCGGATCAGCCGAGGGCACCCGCGTGCCAGCGGCGAATGAATGGAGCCGGGAATGGCAAAAACCTCGCGACCCGCCTCTCCGGCCAGGCGAGCGGTGATGAGCGAGCCCGACGACAGCGCGGCCTCGACCACCAGCACGCCACGCGCGAGGCCTGCGATCAGGCGGTTGCGCCGGGGAAAGTGGTGCGGCAGCGGCGGCGTGCCCGGCGGAAACTCGGACAGGAGACCGCCGCTGGCGGCGATCGCATGGGCCAGGTTGCGATGCCGTGCCGGGTAGACACGATCGAGCCCGGTGCCCACGACGGCAAGGGTCGAGCCTGCGCCGCGCAACGCGCCCACGTGCGCTGCAGCGTCGATGCCCTGGGCCAGGCCCGACACGATGGCGAAGCCGGCGTCGGACAGCGCCTGCGCAAATGCGGTGGCGTTCTCGGCGCCCTGGGGCGTGGCGTTGCGGCTGCCGACAATGGCCAGCGCCGGTCGATTGAGGACGGCGCGCTGGCCGGTGAAATAGAGCACGGGCGGCGCGTGCCCGAGTTCGAGCAGTGCCTGCGGGTAGTCGGCGTCGTCCCAGGCCAGGAGGTCGTGTCCAGGCTGTTCCAGCCACGCGAGCGTGCGGGCAAGGGAATCGGGCGCGACCGGCGTCAGCAGGCGTTCGACTGCGCCGGCAGGCAGCAAGGCGGCGAGCTGCGAGCGCGACGCCGCCAGCACGGGCTCCGGGCCGCCGAAGGCGCGCAACAGGATGGCCATGGCGGCGGGGGGCAGCCCCTTGTGGGCAAGCTCGGCCCACGCCGCGGCAGTGGACGCGAATTCCATGGAAGGTCGATGCTGCGCCAGCGCGGCGGGCGCCGGCTATCAGACCAAACGCCGAAGGACGATCGCGTGGACTATGGCTTGCGCGCGTGGTCGCCGGGACGAATGGGATCGGTGGTGTTCAGCACCACCGCAAACGAAACGCGGTCGAAGGTGCGGAAGACAAACATCAACCCGGTACGTTCGTCGGCCGGCTGCACGTATTCGCGCGGCGTGAACACGGTGGTGGGATCGAGGAAGCGCAGGATGACGGTTTGCTGCCGCGACGGCCGGGGATCGATCACCGGCGGCACCACCCGGTAAATGGCCAGCACGTTGCCCGGCTCGACGCCGTCCTTGGAACCCCTGTCGATGGTCACCACATAGCCGCGGCCGGTTTCGATATTGTCGTAGGGCACGCGCAGGATGCGGGCATCGATCGGCTTTTCGGGCGCCCGTGGGACATAGCTCACGATCGCATCGCGCGGCGCCGGGACCAGCCGGTCGCCCACCAGGATTTCCTGGATGGCGGATTCGATGCGAACGGTCGAAAGCTCGCCGAATTTTTCGACGCGCGCGGTGCCCAGGAAGCGGTGCTCGTAGCCCAGCACTTCGCTGCTGTCGAGATTGAGGATGGCCCCGATCGGACGGTAGATGTACCAGAGGTCGCCGGCCCGCGGATCGATATCGAGGACGTAGACGACGTCGCCGGTGCCGCGCACCACGCGCTCCTGATTGCGTCCGGAGAGAATCTGCGCGGCATTATCGAGCCCGCCCGGGCCGGTGACGAGCGGTTTCGTCAGGTAGGCCTCGATGTCGCGGGCCGGTATGCTCGGAATGGCATCGGCGTCGATCGGTCTCGAGCGCGCGGTAGGCGACACGACGATGGTCTCGCGGTCGCGCGTGAGCGTGAGCCGTGGCTGGCCATCGACCATGACGAGCCGGATCTGGTCGCCCGGATAGATGAGATGCGGGTTCTTGATCTCGTCCCGGTTCATCCGCCAGAGGTCGGGCCAGCGCCACGGGTCCTTCAGGAACTTGCCCGAGATGCCCCACAGCGTGTCGCCCTTGACCACCGTGTAGCTGTCGGGGGCCCTGTCGGCGATCTCGGGTGCGGCCGACGGCGTCTGCGCCGATGCGCCGATGCTACCGGCGAGCATGGTCGCGGCAGCCAAGGCCATGATGACGCGCTTCCCTGTGTTAAACTGTTGAAGCATAACGCCTCTTCCGTGTCGGACGCGCGCGCGCCTCGGGTTGAAAGGCCCGTCGCCAATCTAAAGACACCGTCCTAAATCGCCGCAAAATAAGGACTTAACAGGGATTCTGCATCCGGCACCTGCATTTGGCAAGCTATGGCGCTCCTACCCATCCTCGAATACCCCGATCCGCGTCTCAAAAAAGTCGCGTCCACGGTCACGGCGTTCACGCCGGAGATCGTCCGGCTCGCCCGCGACATGGCGGACACCATGTATGCCGCGCCCGGCGTCGGGCTGGCGGCCACCCAGGTCGACGTCCACAAACGGGTGATCGTGATCGACATATCGGACAACCACAGCGACCTCCTGGTGCTGGTCAATCCCGAGATCCTGACGGCCGACGGCGAAGCGGAATGCGAGGAAGGCTGCCTGTCGGTGCCCGGCTACTACGACAATGTCACCCGCGCGGCCCGGATCACGTTCCGCGCCTGCAATGCGAAGGGCGAGCCCTTCGAGCGATCCGCCGAAGGCATGCTTGCCGTCTGTGTACAGCACGAAATGGACCACCTGGTCGGCAAGGTATTCCTCGACTACCTGTCTCCGCTGAAGCGGGCACGGCTCGCTGCCAAGCAGCGCAAGAAACAACGGCTCGTCGGCTGAACGGTCAGCTCGACGTGTCGTCGCCATCCCTGCTGCGTGTCGGCTTTGCCGGCACGCCCGCATTTGCCGCCGCAGCACTGCGCGCGGTCATCACCGCGGGCTTCACCGTTCCCATCGTCCTGACCCAGCCGGATCGGCCGCGCGGGCGCGGCATGCAGGTCGAGGCTTCGCCGGTGAAGCAGCTGGCGCTGCAGCACGGGATTCCGGTGCAGCAGCCGGTGACGCTGCGGGTCGATGAAGCGCGGGCCGCGGCATTGGCCGTGCCTCTCGATGTGCTGGTGGTTGCCGCGTACGGCCTGATCCTGCCGCAGGCGATCCTCGACTGGCCGCGCCACGGCTGCATCAACATTCACGCGTCGTTGCTGCCGCGCTGGCGCGGGGCAGCGCCCATCCCGCGGGCGATCGCCGCGGGCGACGCCAGCACCGGCATCACCATCATGCAAATGGATGCGGGGCTCGATACCGGGCCCATGATCGCCACGGTGCCGGTCGCGATTGGGCCCCGGGATACCGCGGCACTGCTGCACGACCGGCTGGCCGCGGCAGGGTCCGACGCGATCGTGGATGTGCTGCACCATCTCGTCCGCGACGGCAAGCTGGCCGGTGTGCCCCAACCGGCGGCGGGCGCCACCTATGCCGCTAAACTCGAGCGTGCCGAAGCCGCCATCGACTGGGCCCGTTCGGCGCCCGAAATCGATCGTTGCATCCGCGCGTTCGACCCGGTACCGGGCGCCTTCACGCATTGGCGCGACGAGACGGTCAAGGTCTGGTCGGCGCAGCCGGGCACGGCCCGTGCCGGCGTCGCGCCCGGAACGGTGTTCGGCGTGGGCAGTGACGGCATCGACGTCGCGTGCGGCGACGGCGTGCTGCGACTCGCCATCGTGCAACCGGCAGGCGGCAAACGCATGGAAGCCGCCGCCTTTGCGGCCGGTCGCGCAGTGCGGCCCGGCATGCAGTTCGGTGCAGCCACGCCGGCCGCCCTCCACTAGGCGCGACCATGCAGCATGAACAGCGGCTGGCCGCCCTTGCAGTATTGCGGGTGCTTGCGGGCACCCCGCTCCCTGCCGCGCTGGCGGCGGTGGCTGACGGCGCGGAGACGCGGGGCCATGCCTTCGTGCAGGAGCTGGCTTACGGCACGCTGCGCCATTGGGGGCGACTGGATGCACTGACCCACGCGCTCGCCTCCAAGCCGCTCTCCGATCGCGCGTTGTCGACGCTCATCGCTGTCGCGCTCTACCAGCTCGACCACACGCATGCGCCGGACTTTGCCGTGGTCGACCAGGCGGTCGAGGCGGCCGCGCTCGTCACCCGGCCGCAGGCCAAGCCGCTCGTCAATGCCATGCTGCGGCGCTATCTGCGCGAGCGGGAGGCGCTCAACCGGCAGGTGGCGCAGGCGAGCCCGGTGGCGCTTTGGTCCTATCCGCGATGGTGGATCGGCAGGGTGCAGGCGGACCATCCGCGCCACTGGGAGGCGATCCTCGCCGCCGGCAACGAGCGGCCGCCACTCACGCTGCGCGTCAACGCCAGGGTGACCACGCGGGTGGCGCTGGCGACGCAGTTTGCCGACGCCGGCATCGAGACCCGCAATGTCGGCACGACCGGCCTCATCGTCACCGCGCCGCGCGCGGTGACGGAATTGCCGGGATTTGCTGAGGGGGCGTTCGCGGTGCAGGACGCGGGCGCGCAGATCGCGGCACCGCTTCTTGCGCCGGCGGATGGCATGCGCGTCCTCGATGCCTGCGCGGCACCCGGGGGCAAGGCTGCGCATCTTGCCGGACTGGCGGGCATCGACCTGACGGCGCTCGACCTCGACCCAACCCGACTTGCCCGGATCGACGACAACTTCGCCCGCCTGCGTGTGGCGGGTCCGGGGGTACGCACCCGGATCGGCGACGCGGGTGATCCATCGGGATGGTGGGACGGGCGGGCCTTCGACCGGATCCTCGTCGACGTTCCCTGCACGGCCTCCGGGATCGTGCGCCGCCATCCGGATGCCAAGTGGCTGCGGCGCAGGGCCGATCTCGATTCGTTTGTCGCCCAGCAACGGCGCATGTTGCCGGCACTCTGGCAGACGTTGGCCCCGGGGGGACTGTTGCTGTACGCCACCTGCTCCGTCTTTGCCGCTGAAAATGAGTTACAAATCAAGGACTTTTTGCAAAATCATCCCGATGCGTTGCGGGAAACCATCACGTTTCCCGACGATTGCCCGCACTCGGGGGGTCAACTCTTGCCAGCGGCGAATGGCACGGGCCACAATCAGGACGGTTTCTTCTACGCCCTTCTTCGCCGCGCCTGACGCGCCGTCCCACGAACCTGCCGCGCGCCTGCGCCAGGCCCCCGGGCCGCCACGCTGCCGGACCCGTCGCCACGATTCTCGCCGGCATGCCGTTCCTCCTCCGATCCTGCAACTCGCCAGTACTGCGCATGAATCCGCCCTCGTGGCGGGCCGTCATCGTCGCGCTCCTTTTCTTCGGCGTCGCCGGCCTCGCACCCCCTGCGCGGGCCGACGGGATCCCCGTCAAGTCGGCCGAACTGCGCGCGATCGACGGCGAGGTGGTGCTCAACGCGGAATTCGACTTCACGTTGAACCCCACGCTCGAGGAGGCGTTGCAGAACGGGATCCCGCTGTACTTCGTGCTGGAGCTGGAGCTGGCGCGGCCGCGCTGGTACTGGCTGGACGAGAAGGTGTTGCAGTCCGCGCTGACGTACCGGGTGTCGTGGAATGCACTGACCCGCCAATACCGGGTCGCAAGCGGTCTCCTGGCGCAGAGCTATTCGTCGCTCGAGGAGGTTGAACGGTATATCGGGCGCGTCAACTCGCGGCCGGTGATCCGGCTCGATGCGCTGACGCGTGGCGCGCGCTACGACGGGGCCGTGCGGCTGCGCCTCGACATCAGCCAGCTGCCCAAGCCGTTTCAGGTCAGCGCAATCGCGTCGCGCGAGTGGACGCTTGCCTCCGAGTGGCAGCGCTTCACCTTTACGCCATGAGCCTGCAGCGCACGGGAAAGCCATGAGCGCGTTGCCTGGAAAACGCGGGTTGCGCTGGCTGCTGCTGGTATCGGCGTCGCTGTCGGCCATTGCCGTGTTCCTGCTCGCCACCGCCACGGCCAATACCGCACTGTTCGCCCAGGGCTACGACGTGCTGCTGATCGGCAATATCGTGCTGATCGGACTCCTGATGCTGGTCGTCGGCTGGCAGCTGTGGCGATTGCGGCGCAACCTCAAGGCTGGTGTATTCGGCTCGCGACTGGCGGTGCGCCTCGTGTTCCTGTTTGCGCTGGTGGCCGTCCTCCCCGGCGCGCTGGTTTACGCGGTTTCCGTGCAGTTCATCGGGCGCAGCATCGAAAGCTGGTTCGATGTGCGTGTCGATCGCGCGCTGGAAGGCGGACTCAATCTCGGGCGCAATGCGCTCGATTACCTGCTGAAGGAGACCCAGGGCAAGGCAACCCAGATGGCCGTCACGATCGCGGAAAGCCCGGGCAACCTGGCCAGTGCGCTCAACCGCGTGGCCGAGCAGGGCAATGTCTACGAGGCGGTGCTGTTCTCGCCTACCGGTAGCGTGCTTGCGGTCGCAGGCATCGGCGGCTCGCGCGCCGCGCCGGAGCCCCCGCCGGCGCAGGCGTTGCGGCTCGCGCGGATGCAGCAGCCGTTCGCGAAGATCGAGCAGCAGGCGGACGGCAACCTGCGCCTGCGGGTCGTGGTTCCGGTCAACACGGAGGAACAGTTGAACCCGTTGAAACTGCTGCAGGTCATCGAACCGGTGCCTCCGGCGCTGGCGCAGGATGCCGAGCGCGTCCAGGCGGGCAAGCGTGACTACCAGGAGCTTTCGTTTTCGCGCCAGTCGTTGAAGCGTCTCTACGCGTTGACCTTGACGCTTACGCTCCTGCTGGCGCTGACCTCGGCGCTGGGTCTCGCCGTCGTGCTGTCCGAGCGTTTTGCCGCGCCATTGGGCTTGCTGGCCGAAGGCACGCGCGCGGTCGCGCAGGGGGACTTCACGCGGCGCCAACCGGTGGTGTCGCGCGATGAACTGGGCGTGCTGACCGAGTCGTTCAACACGATGACGGAACAGCTGGCGGAGGCGCACGGGAAGGCCGAGGAAGGCCGCCGCGCGACCGAAACCACGCGGGCCTATCTCGAGAGCATCCTGGGCAACCTGTCGGCGGGTGTGCTGGTGTTCGACGAGCGGCATCGGCTGCGGACAGTGAACCCCAGTGCTGCGGTGATCCTGCAGCAGCCGGTGGCCGATCTGACGGGGATGGCGCTGCCCGACTGGGGACGCCGGCTGCCGGAACTCGCACCTTTTGCAGAGTTGGTCGCGGAAGGCTTTCGCAGCAGCCGCGACGGCCAGTGGCAGAAGGAGGCCGGGCTGGCGGTCGCCAGCCTGTCCCGGACGTTATTGATGCGCGGCACCCGGCTGCCGGGCACCGCGACCACGGACGGATTCGTGGTCGTGTTCGATGACGTATCGGAGTTGATGCAGGCGCAGCGCGACGCCGCATGGGCGGAGGTGGCGCGGCGGCTCGCCCATGAAATCAAGAACCCCTTGACACCCATCCAGCTTTCCGCCGAGCGGCTGGCGATGAAACTGGCGCCCAAGCTCGAAGGCGCGGATCAGGAAATTTTGCGGCGCGGCACGCAGACCATCGTGTCGCAGGTAGGCGCGATGAAGCACATGGTGGACGATTTCGCGAGCTATGCGCGGCAGCGGCGGCCCGGACAAATGCAGAATGTCGATCTGGCAGGCCTCCTGACCGACGTATTGGCGCTGTACGACGACCTGCGCCCCCACGTTAGGCTATCCTTGCCGGATGCGCCCGTTTTCGTCGAGGGCGAACCAACCCGCCTGCGCCAGGTATTCCACAATCTGCTGTCGAACGCCGTCGATGCCCAGACCGATGTCGCCGACCCGCACTTTGTGATCGACCTCATTGCCGCGGGGGAAGAAGTGGTGCTTTCGTTTGCCGATGGCGGCCCCGGGTTTGACGACAACGTGCTGGCGCACGCATACGAACCGTACGTGACGACAAAGGCCAAAGGCACGGGCCTGGGACTGGCGATTGTGAAGAAAATCATCGACGAGCACGGTGGCCGCGTCACGCTGGACAATCAGGCGACAGGTGGCGCGCGCGTCACCATCACGTTTCCGGTTGCCGGCGGCGGCATGCCTGCCGCGGCGACTGCTTAAGGATCCGCCACCATGGCGCATGCAAAAGAAATACTGATCGTCGACGATGAAGTCGGCATCCGCGAATTGCTGTCCGAGATTCTGCAGGACGAAGGCTACCGCGTAGCGCTTGCCGAAAACGCCAGCGAGGCGCGTGCGTACCGGCAGCAGCAGCAACCCGCGCTGGTGTTGCTCGACATCTGGATGCCCGACACCGATGGCGTCACGCTGCTGCGCGAATGGGCGGCCGGCGGCCAGCTGACCATGCCGGTGCTCATGATGTCGGGCCACGGCACCATCGAGACCGCCGTCGATGCGACGAAGGTCGGGGCCTTCGACTTCCTCGAGAAGCCGGTCGGATTGCAGAAACTGCTGTCCACGATCGCGCGGGCACTGAAGAGCGCGGCGGCACAGGAGCCGCGCCGAGTATCCCTTGCCGCCCTGGGCGGCGGTGCGGCGATCCGCGAAGCGGAACGTGCACTCGACCTGTTGCTGGCGGGTCGACGGGCGATGCTGATCCTGGGCGAGCCGGGCACGGGGCACGACCTTGCGGCCCGCGCGCTGCAGTCCCCGGACGCGGCATGGATCGCGCTGGCCGGCGGCGCGCGCCTGACGGCCAATCCGATGGCCGTGCTGGAGGAGGCACGTGAAGGCGTGCTCTACTGCAGCGAGATCGGCCAGTATTCAAAGTCCGAACAGAAGGGCCTGGCGTTCCTGTTGCCCAAGCTCGACAAGCACAACGTCACGCTCGTCTGCACCAGCGTCGACCCGCTGGGCAATCTTGCCGCCGAGGGCAAGTTTGATCCGCAGCTGCTGGCGCTTCTCTCGGCCGGCTCGGTCGTGCTGCCGCCGTTGCGCAAGCGCCGCGATGACATCCCGCTGCTGATCGAGCGATTCTGGCGCGAGGGCACCGTCGATACGGCAACGCCGCCGCTGTTGTCGGCGCTGCCGCCGGCGGCGTTGACGGCGTTGACCAATGCCTATTGGCCGGGCAACCTCGATCATCTCGGTGCTTTCGTGCGCAACCTGTTGCTGGTGGGTGGCGAGATCACGACCGAACACGTGAAGCGCGTGCTGGGCGAGGCGGCCTCGCCCAATCCGTCGGTGGCCCCCGAGATCACCGCGCGGTTCTTCGAGATGCCGCTGCGCGAGGCGCGCGAGGCGTTCGAGCGCATCTACTTCGAACAGCTGCTAGGCAAGGAACAAAGCAACATGAGCAAGGTTGCGGAAAAGGCGGGCCTCGAGCGCACGCACCTCTATCGCAAGCTGAAGCAGCTCAACATCCGCTTCTCGCGCCGGGTCGACGAGAGCGCCGCATCCTGAACCTCCGCACTCCGGGCCCGATCACTTGAACATTTCCGCCGATCCGAAACGCACCACCGCCCTGATGGTCGGGGCGATCGGCGTCGTCTACGGCGACATCGGTACCAGCCCGCTGTACATGCTGAAGACGGCATTCAGCGGCGATCACGCGCTGGCGCTGACCACCGGGAACGTCTTCGGCGTGCTGTCCGTCGTGTTCTGGGCGCTGGTGATCGTGGTGACGCTGAAATACGTCACGCTGATCCTGCGCGCCGACAACAACGGCGAAGGCGGCATCCTGGCGCTGACGGCACTGGTCTCGCGCGGACTCGCCCGACACGAGCGTCGCCGCTGGTGGCTGGTGGGCTTCGGCATCTTCGGTGCGGCGATGTTCTATGGCGACGGCATGATCACGCCCGCGATCTCGGTGCTCTCGGCGGTGGAAGGCATCGAGATCCTGGCCCCCGGGTTGCACGAGTTCGTGGTGCCGATCACGCTCGTCATCATCGCCCTGCTGTTCCTGATCCAGCGCCGCGGTACCGCCAGCGTGGGCGCCTTCTTCGGCCCGGTGATGTGCATCTATTTCATCGTGATCGCGCTGCTGGGCGGGTGGCAGGTCGTCCAGCGTCCCGGCATCCTCGCGGCGATCAACCCCATGTTTGCGCTCCAGTTCTTTGCGAACGCGCCGGTCGCCGCGTTCCTCTCGCTGGGTGCAGTCGTGCTCGCGGTCACCGGCACCGAAGCGCTGTATGCCGACATGGGTCACTTCGGGCGGTCGCCGATACGACGTGCCTGGCTCGCGTTCGTGATGCCGGCGCTGGTCATCAATTATTTCGGCCAGGGTGCGCTGCTGCTGGCCGACCCCGCGGCGGTCAAGAACCCCTTCTACCTGCTGGCGCCGGACTGGGCGCTGATTCCGCTGGTGATACTCGCCACCTGCGCAACCGTGATCGCGTCGCAGGCAGTGATTTCCGGCGCGTTCTCGCTGACGCGCGCCGCCATCCAGATGGGTTACTGCCCGCGCCTGCAGATCATGCACACGTCGGAAAAGCAGATCGGCCAGATCTATGTGCCGTTCATCAACTGGACGCTATTCATCGCCGTCGTGCTGCTCGTGGTCTCTTTCCGCAAGTCCGAGAACCTGGCCGCGGCCTACGGCATCGCCGTCACGCTGGCGATGCTGATCGATTCGATCCTGATCTACGCGGTGATGCGGCGGCTGTGGAAGTGGCCCACCTGGGTGGCGGCGGCGATCGCCGTGCCCCTCACGCTGATCGATCTTGCTTTCCTTGCCTCCAATTCGCTCAAGATCCCCGACGGCGGCTGGTTTCCGCTGGTGATCGGCGGGGTGGTCTTCATGCTGCTGACCACGTGGAAGCGCGGCAGGGCCGTGTTGATGGATCGCCTCTCGCAGGATGCGCTGCCGCTCGACCTCTTCATCCAGAGCATCGAGGTGGCGCCGCCCATTCGCGTCGACGGCACGGCGATCTTCATGACTTCCACGCCCGACCGGGTGCCGCATGCGCTGCTGCATAACCTGAAGCACAACAAGGTATTGCATCAGCGTGTCGTCTTTCTCACCGTGATGATGCGCGACACGCCATATGTTCCGGAGTCCGAGCGCATCGAGGTGCGCTCGCTGGGCTGCGATTTCTACCAGTTCGTCGCGTGGTACGGCTTCAAGGAAGACCCGGACGTGCCGGCAGTGCTGGAGGAATCCGGGCGGCGCGGCTTTGCCTTTGAGATGATGGAAACGTCGTTCTTCGTGTCGCGCGAAACGCTCATTCCCACCGGCGCGCCCGGGATGGCGCTATGGCGCGAGCGCATTTTTGCATCGATGTCGAAGAATGCGGTCAAGGCCTCCGAATTCTTCCAGATCCCCACCAACCGCGTCGTCGAGCTGGGGACCCAGATCGAACTCTAGCGCGCTGCGCGGCGCTACCATTCGGCGAGCATGCGCGGCCCGACACCGCGCAGGAAGAAGAAAGCGAAAGACACATGCGTCCCATGGGCCGGCAGCAGCGCACTTCGTTGGCACCCGTCCTCCGTGGTTGGACCTGTGCGCTCACTGCTTCGGAAGTCTTTCGGCGGCGTATGTGCATGCTCCCTTGCATTACGATCGTCGCCTGGGGGACGTGGCTGGCCTCGCTGGCCATAGCGCAAGGGCCACGAACGCTCGATTTCCGGCCTTTTCCCATTTCGCAAATGGGGCTCCCGGAGGTCTCGGATCCCACCGTGCGGCCGCGCCTGCCATCGGGCGTCGCGGCGGGCATCGGCTTCAACCTCATGGTCGACCTGGAGACCAACGGCCGTCCGGACATCTTTGTCTGTTATCTGGGCGAGTTGAATGCGCCCATGCCCTGCCGCGCGCTGCGACCGCAGTCCGATGGTTCGCTGGCGGAGGTCACGCGCCGGATTTTCGGGCCGGACGATTTGCCCACTGCCGAGTGGCCCACGAACGTCATCGCCGCGGACTTCAACCACGACTCCAGGCCCGACCTGTTCATCGCAGGGTGGGGTTACGATTTCGCGCCCTTTGCAGGCGAGCGCAATGTGCTCTTTGATTCCACTGCCGGCGGCACGTACGTCAACCGTTCGGCGACGCTGCCGCAAGCTGTCGCCAATACCTACAACGCCTGTTCCGGTGACTTCGATGGCGACGGCAATACCGACATCCATGTGCTCAACTTCAAGAGCACGGGGCTGGAAGGTTCGTACCTGCTCATGGGGAAAGGCGACGGCACGTTCAGCCAGGCCACACGCGGCATCCCTGCGGAATTCCTCGGCATCGGCAAGGGTTACTCGATGGGCTCGTGCGCCAGCACCGACGTCGACCAAGACGGCTTTGCCGATCTCATTCTCGCGACCTTCGGCGATATCCATTCGGACAACATCGTCCTGTTCAACGATGGAACGGGCGACTTCACGAAGCGCCCGCGATACGTGCTGCCCGAGGGGCCCCTCAAGAAGGGCGACTGGGAATTCAACAGCGTGGGGGTTCTCGACATTGATCGCGACGGCTATCCCGACCTCGTGCTGGCGGCCTCGCTCAAACCGGGTTACACCGGCCTCGGCTTGCAGATCCTGATCAACCGTGGCGACGGCACGTTTGCCGACGAAACGGCCACCCGCCTGCTGTCACCGGCAACGTCCGCGGTGCCATTCGTCGTCTGCATGTCGCTCCTGTTGGCGGACTTCGATGGTGACGGCTGGCAGGATTTCCGCTGCGGCGCCGCGGGTGGCTGGGATGCAGCGCTTCCGCGAATGTGGTTGAACGATGGCAGCGGGCGCTTCACGCCCGTCCCACCCGAGCAACTCCCGGCGACCCGGTTCAACGAAACCCCCGATTTCGACCGAGACGGCCGTCCCGACCTGGTCGCCTACGGCGTCACGCCGGCCGGCGACATCTGGTATTCCAGTTTCCGGAACCATACGCCGCGCACCGTGCCGAGCGAGCCGGTCATCGGGCAGGCCGTCGCAGGAGACGGCGAGGCCAGCATCGCGTTTGCCCCATCCTTGGCCGGTGGTCCGACGCCTATCGTCAACTACACGGCCATTTGCAGCGCAGGGGCGAAGTTCGGCGCGGTGACCGCGTCGGCAGCCGGTTCGCCGATCACGGTGCGCGGCCTCGCCAACGGCAGGTTCTACAACTGCCACGTCACCGCCGGCAGTGCCTCCGGCATCAGCTTGCCGTCGGCCTCGGTTCGCGTGAAGCCGCTGGCGTCGCCCCCGGTCAAAAGTCTCGCGATCGAGTACGTCCACGCCGAGTTCGACCACTACTTCGTGACCGCCATCCTCGATGAGATCGCGAAGCTCGATAACGGCACGTTCGCGGGCTGGACGCGGACCGGGAAGTCGTTCAACGTGTTTTCCTCCACCGGTGCGCCCCCATCGACGGTGCCGGTCTGCCGCTACTTCAGCACGACGTTCGCCCCGAAGAGTTCGCACTTTTATTCGGCGCTCGCCAGCGAGTGTGACGGGCTACTGACCACTCCGGACTGGCAGTTCGAGGGCTACGTGTTCAACGTAGCGCCGCCGGTCGGCGACGGCAGCTGCCCAACAGGATTCACTCCGGTCTATCGACTCTACAACGATGGACAGGGCGCGGCGCCCAACCATCGCTTCACGACGGACCTTGCGGTTCGTTCCCAGATGCTGGCGAGAGGTTACGTGGCCGAAGGCTACGGCATCGGCGTGTCAATGTGCTCGCCGAACTGACACTGGACGATCGCACGGCATTGCCGTTTGCGCAGCGCCAATGAAAACGCCGGCGCGAAGCCGGCGTTCTCCGGTTGCTTGATGCGCAGGACCGTCAGGCGGCGACCATCTGCGCCTTGATCGTCTTCATGGCCTTGCTCTCGATCTGGCGGATCCGCTCGGCCGACACGCCATATTCGGTGGCGAGGTCCTGCAGCGTCGATGTCGAGTCGTCCTCGCGCAGCCACCGCGCCTCGATGATCCGGCGGCTGCGATCGTCCAGCCGCGCCAGCGCGCTTTGCAGACCCTGGGTGCGGTGGTGCGCCGTTTGCGCCCGTTCGTAGATCTTGGCGGGTTCGTCCTCGGTGTCGGTGAGATAGGCGATCGGGGAGACAAAATTGTCCTCATCGCCCGGCGTCGGGTCAAGCGCGAGATCGTGTCCGGACAGCCGTGTTTCCATTTCGACCACATCTTCGGGCTTGACGCCCAGATCCTTCGCGATGGCATGCGCATCCGCGACCGACAGCGCAGCCGTGCTGGCCTTCATGCTGCGCAGGTTGAAGAAGAGCTTGCGCTGCGCCTTGGTGGTCGCGACCTTGACCAGCCGCCAGTTGCGCAGGATGTACTCGTGCATCTCGGCGCGAATCCAGTGCAGGGCGAACGATACGAGGCGCACGCCGCGCTCCGGGTCGAAGCGCTTGACGGCCTTCATCAGGCCCACGTTGCCTTCCTGGATCAGGTCGGCCTGCGGCAGCCCATAGCCCACATAGTTGCGCGATACCGCAACCACGAGGCGCAGGTGGGACAGCACCAGCTCGCGGGCGGCGGCGATGTCGTCGGACGCCTTGAGGCGCCGGCCAAGCGCGGTCTCCTGCTCCTGCGTCAGCAACGGAAACCGATTGACCGCCTGAATATAGTGGTCAAGGCTCCCCAGCGAAGCGGGGGTGGGAAAGGCCAGCGCGGTGGTGTTCGTCATGCCAGGTCTCCTAGTAAAGGGTCGGGCGGGCGGTGGTTCCGGGTTGCTGGCCCGCCGACATCCAGCACCATTTTAGCAGTCGTTAACTTCGAGTGCTAACCGGACAGGAAGTTCCCGACCAAATTGCTCGGGTTTGTCCAACCGCGCATTCTGTGCAGTGCCGCCATGGGTTGCGGTTGCGAGGCTGAAAGCCTCGCCTACGGGGGTGCGCCGCTGCCTGTGGTGCTGTAGACGGGGCTTCAGCCTCGTCTGGGGAAAGCGGCGGCGGCCTGTGGCGCTGTAGGCGAGGCTTCACCCTCGCGCGATGCAGAAATGAATCTAACAGGCGCCGAATCACCTGCGTCCAGCATGCGACGAATCGCGACCGGCATCGACGAATGACGACCGGGGGGGATCGTCGGCGGCGGAGGACGCCTGGGTTCAGACCGCGGCGCCGGCCTCCGGCAGCAGCGCCTCGACGAACTCCCGGGCGACGAAGGGCCGGAGGTCATCCACGGCCTCCCCCACCCCGATGAAGGTCAGCGGCACCGGGTGCTGCTTGGCGATCGCGGCCACCACGCCCCCCTTGGCGCTGCCATCGAGCTTGGTGACGATGAGGCCGGTCAACCCGACGGCGGCGTCGAAGGCCTTGACCTGCGCCAGCGCGTTTTGCCCCGTGTTCGCGTCGAGGACCAGCAAAATGGCATGCGGCGCACCGGGCTCCGCCTTGGCGATCACCCGCTTCACCTTCCGCAGCTCCTCCATCAAGTTGGCCTGTGTGGGCAGGCGCCCGGCCGTATCGGCCAGCACGACATCGATGCCCCGTGCGCGTGCCGCGCTCACCGCGTCGAACATCACCGAGGCCGCATCGCCGCCGGTTTGCTGGATCACCGCCACACCGTTGCGCTCGCCCCAGACCGACAACTGTTCACGCGCCGCGGCCCGAAACGTGTCGCCCGCCGCCAGCAGGACGGACAGCTGCCGCTGCTGGAGCCACTTGGCCAGCTTGCCGATCGAGGTGGTCTTGCCCGCGCCGTTGACGCCGGCCAGCATGATCACGAAGGGGCGCTCCGCACCGATCACGAACGGGCGTTCGAGCGGGTTGATGAGCTCGGTCATCGCGTCGGCCAGGACTGCCCGCGGGTCCGCATCGTCACCGGCGCGCTTCCATCGCTGCCGGAGGTCGGCCAGAAGGTGTTCCGTCGCATCGACGCCCACATCCGCCGTCAGCAAGGCGGTTTCGAGTTCTTCCAGGGCCTCGTCGTCCAGCTTCCGGCGCGAAAACACCCCTGCCAGCGCTCCGGACAGCTTGCCGCGCGACAGGCCCAGCCCGGCCTTCAGGCGCTCGGTCCACGACAGCGCCGGGATGGCCGGCATGCCGCCGTCGGACACGGGAACGGAAGCGGCGTCCGTCTTCTTGCGGAACAGGTCGAACAACGGGATCCTCGTCTTCGCGCCACGCGACTTGCGCGCCGGGCGGAAAAGCTCTAATTCTACCGGTTCGCCCTCTCTGTCCCTGCCATGCCCACTCCCGACGCCCGACGCGTGCGCATCATCGGCGGCCGTTTCCGCGGCCGCATCATCCGGTTTCCGAAGGCGCCGGGCCTTCGCCCCACGCCCGATCGCGTTCGCGAGACGCTGTTCAACTGGCTTGGGCAGGACCTGACCGACCTGGCCACATTGGATCTTTATGCCGGCAGCGGCGCGCTGTCGCTCGAGGCGCTGTCGCGCGGGGCCGCCGTGGCCGTCGCGGTGGACCGCGATCCGGCACTGGTTCATGCGATGGCAGCCACGGCGGACACCTTCGGCGCGGCCGGCCTCGAAGGCCACGCTGCACTCGCGAAGAGCTGGCTGCAACGCGAAGCCCGTCGGTTCGACGTCATCTTTCTCGATCCACCGTTTGAGAGCGACGAGTGGGCGTGGCTGCTGCCTGCCTGCGCCGCCCGGCTTGCAGGTGGTGGCGCCATCTATGCCGAAGCGCCGCGACTGCTGGTGCCGCCCCCTGAACTTGCGGTGGACCGGCACGCCAAGGCGGGACAGGTGCATTATCATCTGCTTCGCCGCGCGGATCCGCCACCGCCCTCCCCATGATCACAGTCGTCTATCCCGGTACCTTCGATCCGTTGACGCGGGGCCACGAGGATCTCGTGCGCCGCGCGGCGCATGTCTTCGATCGCGTCATCGTCGGAGTGGCCGAGAGCGCCGCCAAGCATCCGATGTTCACGGCGGTCGAACGGGTGGACATGGCGCGCGAGGTCCTGCGGCCGCTGGCCAACGTCGAGGTCATGGGATTCTCGTCGCTGCTGATGGACTTCGTCCACGCGCAGGGTGCCAAGATCATCCTGCGCGGACTGCGGGCCATCTCGGACTTCGAGAACGAGTTCCAGATGGCCGGCATGAACCGCCATCTGTACCCGGATGTGGAAACGCTGTTCCTCACGCCGTCGGAGCAATACACCTTCGTTTCGGCCACCATCATTCGCGAGATCGCGAAGTTCGGCGGCGACGTGTCCCACTTCGTCGACCCGTCGGTGGCCGCGCGGCTGCGCGCGCGCGTGGCCGAAGGCTGAGGGCGATTCCCCATGGCGCTGATGATCACCGATGCGTGCATCAATTGCGACGTGTGCGAGCCCGAGTGCCCGAACGACGCGATTGCGCAGGGCCCGGAGATCTACGTGATCGACCCGGCCCGGTGCACCGAATGCGTCGGCCACTTCGACGTGCCGCAGTGTCGCGTGGTGTGTCCTGTGGATTGCATTCCGCTCGATCCGGACCACAGCGAAACCCCAGGGCAACTGATGCTCAAATACGAAGCGCTGACGGCGGGCAAGGTGGCGGTGCCCGAGGGCTAGCAGCGCCACCGCATCGATCGCGGGATGTCCCCGGTCGAAGCTGCCGATTCCAATGACAACGGGCGCCGCGAGGCGCCCGTTGTATGCCTGGCGAAAGTCGCAGCCGTCAGCGCGGCCAGATGAAGTTGAACGCGGATTCGCAGGAACTGCCGCCGCCAGTGATTCCCTCACAGGTAAAGCCGGCAGCCCACCGGACATTCACATAGAAGGTTTCGCCGGGGAGCATGTTGCTGCCGACCACGCCCCTTACTATTCCATTGTTGGTGCCGCCGGCGCTGATGGGTCCGACCACGCCGCTGGGATCGACAGGACGGAAGTCGCATGAGCTGCGGGAAAGCGACATTTCGGTCCAAACAGCCGTCCCTCTCCACTCGCTCGATTGCGCTTCAAATCGTGGGTCGGCGTATGACGTTGGGAATGCCGGAACAGTGACAGCGATCACGAGTATCCGGTTGGACGGGAAGACTCCCGGTGTGAGCCTGACGCCGCCCCAGGGTTCCGACGTTCGCACGACATTGGGATTCGTGCCGCAGAAGTCGATGCCGCCCACACTCTGCTGCCACGTTACCGGTACCGACACTGGCGGACTGGTGCCGAGGCTGTTGGCGGCGGTGACGGTGTAGGACACCGTGGTGGCCACCGTGGAGGTGGTCGAGCAGGTGGACTGGGTGCTGTTGCAATTGGTCCACACATACGACCCGGACGCCGGCGAATTGCTGCAGGTGGCCGTCAGCGTGATGAGCTGGCCGGTGAAGGGCGCCGGATTGCTCGACGCAACCGTGCATACCGGTGGCGCCGTCGGCGCGACCTGCCAGTTGACCTGGACGGTGGCGACGTTGCCCGGGCCCGAGCCATTGGCGCCGCGTACCGTATAGACCTTGGCGCCCGGGGCTGTTGCGACGTCGACGCAGGTGGGGCCGGTGCTCGTGCAGTTCGACCACGTATACGTGGTGGGACTGTTGGTGCAGGTGGACGTCAGCGTGACCGATTGCCCGACGGTGGGCGTGGTATTGCTGGCGGAAAGCGTGCACGAAGGCACCGGCGGCCCGACGATGCCGCCCCAATTGACGGTGACGAAGGCCTGCCCCGATCCCGCGCCGTTGGTCGCGGTGACGGTATAGGTCTGCAGACCGGTGACGTTGTAGTTCGCCTGGGTCTGGATGCCAACCGTGGACGTCAACCCGACACCGCTCCAGGCGTAGGAGACCGGATTGTTGAAGCAATAGGCGTTGAGCGTCACGTTCGTCCCGAGCGGCGGATTCGAGTCGGTGGCACTTGCGCTACATGACGGGGCCGAGCCGCCGCCACCACCACCACCACCGCCACCACCGCCGGCACCGCGCCAGTCGACTTCGAGGGATGGCGACGAATTGGGGCCTGTGCCGTTGCTGTTGGCCGCCGCCACCGCGTAACGCCTTAAGCCCGGGGTGGCTTCCGTTACCGCGCACGTCGTCGACGTGTTCGAGCAAGCGGGGATGATGTTGCAGGCCCCCACTAACTCGTAGCTGCAGGCAAGCCAGTCGTAGCGCGTGGGCGACTGGTTGCAGCTGGCCGACAGCGTGAGCGAGCCGCCGGTGGTGGGCGTGAGCGTGGGCGCCGAGATCGTGCATTGCGGCAGGGGGCCGCTGGTGCCGCCCCACGTCAGCGTGCGGGTGACCGGGGTGCCGGTGCCCAGCGCGTTGGTGGCCGTGACCGAATAGACGGCAGCACCCGCCGTGGACCGCGTGGTGGTGCATGTATTGGTGGTGCTGGTGCACCCCGCCCAGACGTAGCTGGTGGGCGTGCCCGTGCAGGTTGCGGTAAGCGTCTGCGTGGTGTTGATGGCGGGCGTCAGCGTGGGCGACGACAGCGTGCAGGCGGGGGAGCCGGCCGGCGGCGGCGGCACGACCGCGCCACCGGTGGGCTCGCAGAATGCGACCGGCAATTGGGGGTTGCCGTCACCCTCGGGCTTGTAGCCCTTGGCCACCATTTGGAGGTAGACCGAAAGCTGATTGGTGTAGCGATGGTTGACGTCGGAGCGCTGGTTCCAGAGGCGATAGACCGGGGACGTATCGGCCGGGCATTGTCCGGTATTGGGATCGACCGCGAAGGCGCGGAACACTTCCTCGGCTTCGAACTGCCATTCGTTGGGAAACTTCAACTTGACGTCATCGCACTCGGCCAGCTTCGACGAATAGAAGTGCGAATCGATCTTGGCCTCGGGGCGGCCGTAGAAGCGACATGTGGGCGTGGTGCCGGTTTGCACCGCGCCGATCTTCACGACCGGGAAGCGGTAACCGGTGCGCGCCCAGCCGACGTGGAAGCCGGTGTCGAGATCGGAGATCTCCTTGGCGTTCGTGGTGACGAAGTAATGGTCGAGTGTCTGGTTGTAGAACTCGACCAGGTCTGTCTGGTTGGCAGGAGGTACGACTGCCGCGTTGCTGAGAGAGACCGCGAAGAGCAGTGAGGCGACGGCAGAGATCAAGCGCATGGAGTGTCGCCGGTGGAAATCACGGCGCCTGGAAGTAGGATTTTGTTGGGCGGATTATACGACACGCGGTGCACCAAAATCGTTCCGTGCCGGATGAATGTGTGCGCGTCGCCGCTCGGCGGCAGCGTTGTCGGGCACCGACGACACCGGGACGTTGCAATCCAGGATCCGGCGCTACCCATTGGCCGCGAGCGGCATCGCGTCGGGCGTGTCGACGATGCTGTCGACGCCGGCAAGCTGGAACTCGAGTCCCTTGATCTGCATGCGGATCGCCGCTTCCTGCTGCTCGAGCTCGACGACGCGATCCTCGAGCTCGCCGCTGGCCTGGTGAATGCGCTTGATGCTGTCGAGCCGGCGACGCAACTGCAGGTGGTGCTCGCGCACCTGCGTCTCCAGCGGCGACATCACCGCCTTGAGCCATGCCTCGAGGTCGCGGTTGGCGACCACGTAGACGTGCTTCACGCGCGAAGCCACGGTCTCGAAGAACCGCTTCATCAACGCGAACTTGGCCTTGCTGACCATGTTCCACAGCGTGTTGAAGTGCGTGTTGTAGGCACGCTCGAGCCGTTCGACTTCCTTCTGGTACTTGAGTACCGAGAAGGCGGGGGGGTTGAAGGGCTCGAGTCCGTGCTCCTTGGCGAAGCGCGCATACATGGCGCGCATCATCTCGTGCGTCTCGGATGATTGCCGGCCCGCTGCCGAGAAGTCGCTGCGGATGCTGCCGAAGAAATCGTTCATGGCGCCGCGCACGCCGCGGGTGAAGGGGCTGTCCTCGATCTGCCGCCTTGTTCGCGTTGCATTGGCGCGCAGCGCTTCGAGACCCACATGGTCGAAGAGCTCGTTGGTCTGCTGCGTGAAGACGTTGCGCAAGGCCGTGAAGCGGGCAAGTCCGCGTTCGAAGATTTCCTTCTCCTCGCGCACGCGGGCCATCATGTGGCCGACCACATCCTGGTTCTTGCCGCGCAGCGCCTTCAGCTCGGCGAGTTGCTCGGCCACGCCGGCGATGCGGGCGTTGAGAATCGAGCGCACGGAAGCGGTGAGCGAGCGCACATCGGCCTGCGAAGCCGCGCCGACGATATCGCGCTTGGCGGGGATCAGCTGGTGCGATAGCGCCATCTCCAGGGCGGGCAGCCGGCTTCGCGCCAGCAGCGCGTCGTCGCCGTTCACCTTGGCCAGCAGCCCCTTCTGCGCAGATGTCGCAAAAACCTGCGACGGCGGCACGTCGAGCATCTGCGCGGTGCTGCGCACCTGGCGCGTGATCTCGGCGTCGATCGCGTCGGCGGATTTCAAGTCGTCCCACAGGCCGTCGATCTTGTTGAGGATGACCAGACGGCCGGCGCGCGTGGCGGCGTCTTCTCCTGCCAGGTGCTGGTTCCACACCTCGAGATCGGTCTTGGTCACGCCGGCGTCGGCGGCCAGGATGAACAGCAGCGCATGCGCGTTGGGCAGGAGGTTGAGCGTCAGTTCCGGCTCAGTGCCGATGGCGTTGAGGCCCGGCGTGTCGAGAATGACCAGGCCCTGTTTGAGCAGCGGATGCGGGAAATTGATGATCGCGTGGCGCCAGCAGGGGATGTCGACGCTGCCTTCGTCGCCGTGCTCCAGCGCCGAGAGGATATCGTCGTCGCCGTCGCCGTAGAGCCCGTACTTGCGCGCCAGGTCGACCGGCACGCGCTTGACCTGCGATACCCGCGACAGCGCCTCGCCCATCTTCTCCGCCGCGGCAAGATCGAGCGGAAACGTGACCCACTCGTCGGCGTAGTTCTTGAACTCCGTGACCGTGGCGTCCTTCAGGCGCGTTTCGATCGGCAGCAGCCGGATCGATGGTGGCCTGGAGGCGTCATAGAGAAGCTCGGTCGGACACATGGTCGTGCGCCCTGCGGCCGACGGCAGCAGGCGCTGCCCGAAATCCGCGAAGAAGATGGCGTTGATGAGTTCGGACTTGCCACGCGAGAACTCGGCCACGAAGGCCACGACCAGTTTGTCCTGGTGCAGGCGCTCCAGCAGCTGCTGCACCTTCAGATCGACCTGGGCGTCCGCCAGGTCCTGTTCCTGCAGCCACCCGTGAAGGCTGGAAACGCCGGTGGAAAGCCGGCGCCGCCAGTCGCTGTATGCCTCGAAACGGGCCGCAAGATCGCGGGATGGCATCATGATGTTCCTCGCTGCCGGATGCTGGTTTGCCGGTGGGCGTGCCGGTCAAACGATCCTAGCAGAAGGCTGTAAAGCACAACTCATGCCGAGCGCGTTGCCCGGCAAGGCTGCTATGGACGGGCAGGCAGGGCCATGAAACACCGTGCCGGCAGGCGTCGCCTGTTGCCTTCTTGCGTAAGGCGTGGCGCCCGGACGGCGCCGGAAAGGGCACCCGTCACCGCGGGCAACGGTCCTCGTCACCGCTGGCATGCCGGACAGTAGAACGAGGCTCGGCCGCCAAGCCGCCGGTGCCGGATGGGGGTGCCGCAGACCCGGCAGGGCTCGCCTTCGCGCCCATAGACAAAGTAGTCGAGCTGGAAATAGCCGGGTTCGCCCCGGGCATCGACATAGTCCCGCAGCGTGCTTCCGCCCTTGGCGATGGCCTCGGTCAGCACCGCGCGAACGGCCTCGACCAGGCGCGTGAGGCGCGGCCTCGACATTCGGTTGGCAGCAATCGCGGGCCGGATCCCGGCGCGAAACAGCGCTTCATTGGCGTAGATGTTGCCAACCCCGACGACCAGGTGGTTGTCCATCAGCGCGAGCTTGATCGCCGCGGTGCGGCGGCGTGTTTCGCGCCAGCAATGGACGGCGTCAAAGGCGGGATCGAAGGGTTCGGGTCCGAGCCTCGCCAGCAGCGGGTGCAAGGCGACGCCGCCCGGCAGCCACAGGATCGCCCCGAATCGGCGGGGGTCGTTGTAGCGGAGCCGTACGCTGCCGTCGAACAGGAGGTCGACGTGATCGTGGGGACGCAGGGGCGGCGTGTCGTGAAAGACCCGCAGGCTGCCGGTCATGCCCAGATGAATCATTAGAGTATCTGCGCCAATACGAAACAGTAAGTACTTACTGCGACGTTCGACGCGATCGATGGTACGACCGACGAGGTGCTGTGCAAGATCGTGGGGAACCGGCCACCGCAAACGCGTGTCGTACACCTTCACCGCTACGATCCTGCGGCCGGTCACGTGGGGTTCCACCCCGCGGCGAGTCGTTTCGACTTCAGGCAGTTCGGGCATGGTCGGTTGCGGATTCGAGGGTGAACGGGGCGGCGCAGAATCGGCTTGGGCCGCAGTTTGCGATCTGCGGGACAGGCCGGGAACCCGGTGTCGGCTGCCACGTTTTGTTCGCTTGGTTGGATCGCCTCATATAGCCTAACATCGTCCTGTGTCGGGTTTCCCGTCGCGGTTTTGCACTTACCGCAAGCCCTGCCCCCGCTTCGCTGGACGAACGGGGAACCCTCCATCAAACATTGCAACCGCCCCGATTGCCTTCATGAACAGAACCCGCAAAGCCCGAACCTTCCGTTTGCTTCCCCTGGTCGCCGGACTGGCTGCCATGTTGAACGGACCGGTGCTCGCCCAGTCGCCTGGCCCGGGCCTCGCGCCACTCGCCACACCGGTGCCGGCACCTCGCCCGGACGGTGAAGGATTGAGCGCCGACGTTTTCTATCGGCTGATCCTGGGCGACGTTGCGTTGCAGCGAGGCGAAGTGTCGCTGGCCGCGCGCGCCTACTTTGAAGCGGCGCGCGACGCACGCGACCCGCGACTCGCGCAACGCGCAACCGAGGTGGCGCTGTCCGCGCGGATGCGCGGCCTGGCGCAGGAGTCGGCCAAGCTTTGGACGGGGCTCGACCCTGTCGCCGAGCGCCCCAAGCAGGTCCTGGCGGCGCTGGCCGCCGGCGCCACGGGCAAGAACACCCCGGATTTCGGCGTCGACAACGAGCTGAAGGTCCGACTCGAGAAGTTGATCGCCGATGCGGCGTTGACGGAGCGCGGTCCCGGCGAAATCTTCCTGCAGTTGAACCGGTTCTTCGGCGAGCAGCAGGACCGGCGGCAGACCTATGAGATCGTCCGCGAACTGGCCAAGCCCTATCCCGGGAGCGCAGAAGCGCACTTTGCCGTTGCGTTGGCGGCCTACAACGGCGGCCTACCCGAGGGCAGCACCGACACGATTCCGATGGCGGAGGTTGATCGCGCATTGGCGCTGAAGCCCGATTGGGAACGCGCGGCGCTGCTCAAGGCCGAGATGCTGTCGCGGCGCAAGGGGGACGAAGCCACGGGATACCTGCAGGGATTTGTCGCGGCCAACCCCGCCGCCGCCGCGGTGGCAGGAGCGCTCGCGCAACTCTACGTCGAGCAAAAGCGCTACGGCGAGGCGCGGGCGATCTACCAGAAGCTGTGGGACAACGATCGCAATGCGCGCGAGTTCGAGTTTGGCGTCGGCGTGATCTCGATGCAGATGAAGGACTGGGAAACCGCCGAGGCGCTGCTGCAGGATCTGAAGCGCGCCAACTACGGCGAAAACGGCGTCGTGGAGTTGTTTTACGCGCAGGTCGCGGACGAATCGGGACGCTACCAGGATGCGATCGATCGCTACAAGGCGGTGCCGGAAGGCGAACGGGCATGGCCCGCCAAGCTGCGGATCGCGGCGATGCTGGGGAAGCAGGGCAAGGTGGTCGAGGCGCGCAAGTATCTCGCCGACCTGCCAGCCGTTTCCATCGAGCAGCGCGTGCAGGTGCGCCAGGCCGAGTCGCAATTGCTGCGCGATGCCAACGACAACGCCGGCGCCTACGACGTGCTGATGCTGGCCATCAAGGAACATCCGGAGTCGACCGACCTCCTGTACGACGCGGCGATGGTGGCCGAGAAACTCGATCGCGTCGATGAGGCGGAAGCGCGGCTGCGGCGCCTGGTCCAGATGCGACCCGAGGATCCGCAGGCGCTCAATGCGCTGGGCTACACGCTGGTGGATCGCACGCCGCGCGCGGAGGAAGGCTATGTCCTGATCCAGAAGGCCCACAAGCTCGCGCCCAACGACTCGTTCATTCTCGACAGCATGGGCTGGGCGCTGTTCCGGCTGGGCCGGTACGACGAGGCCGAGACCTACCTGCGCCGGGCGATGAAGGAGCGGCCCGACCCCGAGATCGCCGCGCACCTGGGCGAAGTGCTGTGGGCCAAGGGCGAGATGGCGCAGGCGCGCGAACTGTGGCAAACGCAGTTGAAGGTCAACCCCGACCATCCGGTCCTGCTCGAGACCATGCGCCGACTGGCGCGGTGATCCCGACGTCGACGGCCTCAGTATCCCGAAAGCCTTCGCGCGTCCTGCGGGCCGCCGCGCTGGCTGCGGTGCTGCTGTCGTCGTGCGCAACTGTGCCGCCGCAGTCGGTTCCGTCGGACATCCCGCTGGTTGCCGTGGATCGATTCGACATCGCCGGGCGACTCTCGGCGCGCCGGGGCAGCGAGGGCGTGGCGGCCAACTTTGCGTGGAGTCATCGGCCCGACGGCGACCGGATCGATGTTGCCACGCCGACGGGGCAGACTGTGGCGCGCATGTCGGGCGACGCCGCCGGAGTTCGGGTGGAGCGACCCGGCGAAGCGCCGCTGGCATCGGCCAGCTGGGACGTACTTACGCGCGAGGTATTCGGCGTGCCGATCCCCGTGCAGGGGCTGGCGGCGTGGGTGGTTGGCGCGCCGCGCGCCGGCGTGGGCTTCGGGCAGGAACGCGATGCCGCAGGTCGTCTCTCGGTCCTGCGCCAATCCGGGTGGGAGATCGTCTATGCCTACGCGGATGATGCGCCACCGGCGCGGCCGACGCGTCTGGTGATGCGCTACCCCGATACGGAGGTCATCGAAGTCCGACTGGTCATCGACCGGTGGAGCGACGGCGGCGCGCCATGACCCAATCGCCTGCCCTGCTGGTGGTACCGGCGCCGGCCAAGGTCAATCTCTTTCTGCACGTGACCGGCCGACGCGCCGACGGCTATCACACGCTGGAATCGCTCTTCGTTCTGGTCGATCTCGCCGACACGATCACGTTGTGTCGCCGCGATGACGGGGCCATCGTTCGCAGCAACGATGTGGCGGGCGTTGCCGCAACCGACGATCTTGCCGTGCGCGCCGCGCAGGCCCTGCAGGTCGAAAGCGGCACGCATTATGGCGTTGAACTGGCCGTGACCAAGCGCATCCCGATCGGGGGCGGCCTGGGGGGTGGCAGTTCGGACGCTGCCAGCACGTTGCTGGCACTCAACCGGCTGTGGTCGCTGGCGCTGCCGCGGGCACGGCTCCTCGCCGTTGCGGCGACACTGGGCGCGGATGTCCCGTTTTTCGTCGGCGGCGCGACCGCGGTAGCCCGCGGCATCGGCGAGCGGTTGACGCCGGTGTCGCTGCCCACCGGCTGGATCGCGATCGCCAGTCCCGCGGCGGCGATCCGCACGGCAGACATCTTCGCGGCACCGGAATTGACACGAAACACGCCGTCGGCGAAAATAGACGTCTTTTCCGAAGGTTACGGCCACAACGATCTGCAGGCAGTGACCGTGGCGAAGGCACCCGAGGTGCGCCGCGCCGTCGGCGCGTTGAACGATGCCGCGCCGCACGCGCGAATGACCGGTTCGGGTGCATGCGCCATTGCGCTGTGCACCAGCGAACGGGAAGCGCGCCATGCCGTAGCCGCTTTGCCGCCGTCCATCCATGGTTTCGTGGCCCGGACGATTGCCCGCCATCCACTGGCCGGTTTTGCGTAACGCTTTGGAGCACCGTTTTTCCGCTGGGGAGTCGCCAAGTGGTAAGGCACCGGATTTTGATTCCGGCATTCGTAGGTTCGATCCCTACCTCCCCAGCCATTTCTCCGGATTTGTAAATTCAGGGTCGCGCGTACACGCGGCCTTTTTGTTTGTCGTTTTCGGATAGACTTCGCACGAACAATTCAAGGCAGTGCGACCATGGCGTTCGAACGGATGCGGATCTTCACCGGCAACGCGAACCCCAAGCTCGCGCAGGCCGTGTGCCGACACCTGAACATCAGCCTCGGGCGCTGCGAGGTCGGCCGCTTTTCCGATGGCGAAGTGATGGTCGAGTTGATGGAAAACGTCCGCGGCCGCGACGTGTTCGTGTTGCAGTCGACCTGTGCGCCGACCAACGACAACCTGATGGAAATCATGGTGATGGTCGATGCGCTGAAGCGCGCATCCGCCGCGCGGATCACCGCGGCCATTCCTTATTTCGGCTATGCGCGCCAGGATCGCCGGCCGCGCTCGGCGCGGGTCGCGATCACCGCCAAGGTGGTCGCCGACATGCTGTCCACCGTCGGCGTGGATCGCGTCATGGTGATGGACCTTCATGCCGACCAGATCCAGGGCTTCTTCAACATCCCGGTCGACAACATCTACGCCACGCCTATCCTGCTGGGCGACCTGTGGAAGCGCGACTACCAGAACCTGATCGTGGTTTCGCCCGATGTGGGCGGCGTGGTGCGCGCGCGCGCGATTGCCAAGCGCCTCGATTCCGACCTCGCCATCATCGACAAGCGGCGGCCCAAGGCCAATGTCTCCGAGGTGATGAATATCATCGGCGATGTCGAGGGCCGCACCTGCGTGATCATGGACGACATGGTGGATACCGCCAACACGCTGTGCAAGGCGGCATCGGCGCTGAAGGAGCGGGGCGCCCTCAAGGTCGTGGCGTACTGCACGCACCCGGTACTCTCAGGCGGCGCCGTGGCCCGGATCGCCGACTCGGACCTCGATGAAATGGTCGTTACCGACACGATCCCGCTCTCCCTCGAAGCACAGGCGCTGCCGCGGGTGCGCCAGCTTTCGTGCGCGCAGTTGCTGGCGGAAACGATGACGCGCATCTCCAACGAGGAATCGGTCTCCTCCCTGTTCACCGACTGACCCGGCAGCGGCAATCCGCCCTCGGGTGGCGCGGTTTCGCCAAATCAGGTTACAATTCAGGGCTTTTCCGCCGCAACCCGTCCTTGGTGACATACCGGGAGCCGTTGCGGCGATTGTCGCCCATCGAGGCAAACTTGAGGCGGACGACCCAGCGCACCGATGCAGCACCGGTGCAGACGGGAAGGCCGCAGACAACCGGAGCTATCAGCATGACCATCGAATTCACCGCATTTCCGCGCGCCACCGAAGGCCGCGGCGCCTCACGCCGCATGCGTCGCACCGGCAAGGCCCCCGGCGTTGTCTATGGCGGCACCACTGCGCCGACATCGATCGAGCTCGACCACAACGCGCTCTTCCATGCGCTGCGTAACGAGGCGTTCCATGCGTCGATCCTGACGATGAAGCTGGACGGCGCCGCCACCAAGGTGCTGCTGCGCGACGTCCAGATGCACCCGTTCCGCAACGAAATCCTGCACGTCGACTTCCAGCGCGTCGACGAAAACAAGAAGATCCACATGAAGGTGCCGCTGCACTTCGTGAACGCCGAGGTTTCACCGGCCGTGAAGACCAACGGTGCGATTGTCAGCCACGTCATCACCGACGCCGACATCACGTGCCTGCCACGCGACCTGCCCGCGTTCATCGAGGTTGACCTGGCGACGCTCGAGGTCGGGCATTCGATCCACGTCTCGGCGCTGAAGCTTCCCACCGGTGTCACGGTGGTCACGCGTGGCCGCAGGGATCCGGTCGTCGCCACGGCCGTCGTGCCGCGTGCAGCCGTCGAGACAGAGGAGACCGCGGTTGTAGCGGACGCCGCCGCCGCGCCGGCCGCCGCCGATGCCAAGGCCGGTGCCGCTGCCGACAAGGGCGCCGACAAGAAGGACGACAAGAAGGACGACAAGAAGAAATAATCGCGACGCCTGCGAACACCGCGACGACCAGGGCCCGCATCCTTTCGCGGGCCCTTTTCGTTGCGGCTCCATGAGTTCCCGCTCCATGTCCACACCCATTCGACTCGTCGCCGGCCTGGGCAATCCGGGCCGGGAATACATCGAGACGCGGCACAATGCCGGCTTCTGGTTCGCCGACCTGCTGGCGTCGCGCCTGCGCGGATCGTTCGGCCACGAGGCCAGGTTCGCGGGCGACGTCGCCAAGTGCGGCAACCTGCGGATCGTCAAGCCGTCGACCTTCATGAATCTGTCGGGACGTTCCGTGGCGGCGCTTGCGCACTACTTCGACATCGCGCCCGGGGAAATCCTGGTCGTCCACGATGAGCTCGATTTGAAACCCGGCGAGATCAAGATGAAACTCGGCGGCGGCCATGCCGGTCACAACGGCCTGCGCGACATCCAGGGGCAGCTTGCATCGCCCGATTTCTGGCGCCTGCGCATCGGCATCGGCCATCCGCGCGATGCGGAGCTGTCGCGGCAGGAAGTCGTCGATTACGTATTGAAGGCGCCGGGCATCGACGACCGCAAGGGCATCGACGGCGCGTTGGCGCGCGCGCTGGACGCCTGGCCGGACCTCGCGGCCGGCGACATGGAGCGCGCGATGATGACGCTGCACACGCGCGCCGCGAAGTGACGACCATCCACCGCGCCAGAGCCTGATCGCACCAACCCGAAAGCCATGACATGAGTCTCAAATGCGGCATCGTCGGCTTGCCCAACGTCGGCAAGTCCACCCTGTTCAATGCGCTGACCAAGGCCGGCATCGCGGCGGAAAACTATCCTTTCTGCACGATCGAGCCCAACGTCGGGATCGTCGAAGTGCCGGACCCGCGGCTCGCTGCGCTGGCCGGCATTGCCAAGCCCGAGCGCGTGCTGCCGGCGGTCGTCGAGTTCGTCGACATTGCGGGACTGGTGGCCGGCGCGTCGAAGGGCGAGGGCCTGGGCAACCAGTTCCTGGCCAACATCCGTGAAACCGACGCGATCGCGCATGTGGTGCGCTGTTTCGTGGACGACAACGTCATCCACGTGGCGGGTGGTGTGAATCCCGTCTCGGACATCGAGACCATCAACACCGAACTCGCGCTGGCCGACATGGCTGCGGTGGAAAAGCACATCTCGAAATACGCCAAGGTCGCGCGCTCCGGCGGTGACAAGGAGGCGGCGCGCATCGTCGCGGCGCTGGAGAAACTGGTGCCGGTGTTAAACGAGGCGCGTCCGGCGCGCATGGCCGGCCTCGATGCAGAGGAGCAGGCGGTGATCCGCCAGTTCTTCCTGCTGACGATGAAGCCGCTGATGTACGTGGCCAACGTGGCCGAGCATGGCTTTGCCGACAACCCGTTGCTGGACCAGGTGCGCGCCTACGCCGCGAATGAAGGCGCGCCGGTGGTGGCCGTGTGCGCGTCGATGGAGGCGGAGATCGCCGACCTCGACAGCGACGACAAGGCCGTTTTCCTCGCCGACATGGGCATGACCGAGCCTGGGCTCGACCGCGTGATCCACGCTGCCTATGCGCTGCTGGGATTGTCGACGTACTTCACCGTGGGCCCGAAGGAAGTCCGCGCGTGGACGATCCACGTGGGCGACACCGCGCCGCAGGCAGCCGGCGTGATCCATACGGACTTCGAGAAGGGCTTCATCCGCGCCGAGGTCACGGGCTACGCCGATTTCATCGCCTGCAAGGGCGAGCACGGTGCGAAGGAGGCGGGCAAGATGCGCCTCGAGGGCAAGGAGTACATCGTGCGCGATGGGGATGTCATG
>JANNKR010000079.1:0-13909 GCA_031396395.1 Betaproteobacteria bacterium | reverse complement strand
GGCCTGGTCACGGCGATCAACGATTGGCCGTCCAGGGCGATGCAATTTGCGCAGTTGACCTATACCCACACTACGCCGGGCAACGCATTGTCCGTCGGAGTTGGCCAGTTTCCGTTCTACAACTTCGACGGTAACCAGTACCTCGGCAACCAGCAGCTCAACTTCAACGCCTACATCTTCTCGCAGAACGGCGCTGCGACGTACCCGCAGTCGGGACTGGGCGCCTTCGCGCAATGGAACGCCACGACGACATTGCAGTTCGCAGGTGGCGTGCAGAGCGCGTCCAATCTCTCCGGGCAGACACTGTCGGCAACCAGCTTCGGCGACGACGGCTACGCGTGGTTGGCCTATGCCCAGTGGACACCCAAGTTCGCCCGCCTTGGTGCCGCGCAGTACTCCCTGTCGTGGTTCAGCACGCCGGAGGTGCCCACGCAGGCATCGTCGCGCGTGTGGTCGGTCAACGCCGTGCAGAACCTGAACGATGACTGGGCGATCTTTGCGCGCGCCAACCGGGCCAACGGCTACGTGACGGCAATCCGCGGCTCATGGGCTCTTGGCGCCGCGCGCAACAATCCGCTTGGGCGCAGCACTACGGACCAGATCGGCATCGCGATCGGCCTGAGCGAAGTGGCCGCGCCCCCCGTCAATCCCGCGGACGCGCGCAATGAAAAAATCGCCGAGATCTACTGGAACTGGACGGTATTTGGCGGCCTCATGATCACGCCGGCCGCACAGTTGATTGTCGATCCCGCGCTTGACCTCACCCGCGACCGCGCGTGGGCGTTGTCGCTGCGCACGACGCTGTTGTTTTGACGGCGCGCGAGACCAGCGGCCCACCGATGTCGTTCCTGCCCCTCTTCGAGTTGCCACCGGCGGCGCAAAAGCGATGGCTTGCCCAGCGCCTGGCGCGCCCGACGCCTGCCCTTGCGCGCGGCATGAGCGACGGCTTTCGCATGCCGGGACGGGAAGGCGCGCCCACGCGTGCCGCGGTACTGGTGCCGCTCGTCAATCGCCAGGACGGCCTGACGCTGCTGCTGACGCAACGCAGCGCGGATCTTCCAGATCATCCGGGCCAGATCAGTTTCCCCGGTGGGCGCGTCGAGCCCGACGATGCATCGCTGACCGCCGCCGCGCTGCGCGAAGCCACCGAGGAAGTGGGCCTGCCCGCAGCGAGGGTCGAGGTGCTGGGCCACATGGCAACCTACGAAACGGTGACGGGCTACGAAGTCACGCCCGTGGTTGGATGGGTCGAGCCGCCATTCGAGCTGGCGCTCGATGCCTCGGAGGTGGCGGAGGCCTTCGAAGTGCCGCTGGCCTTCCTGCTCGACCCGGCCAACCAGCAGCGGCACTTCCGCATGCTGGGCGAAGTGCGTCGTGACTTCTGGGCGATACCGTATGGCGAGCGCTTCATCTGGGGCGCCACCGCCGCGATGCTGATGATGCTGGACCGGACGCTGCGTGCGCCTGATTGAGACCGTCCCCAAGCGACCGCCTTCTGCGGGAGTGGAGCGGCGCGCAGCGCCGTTCGCGGGGAACATAAGAACCTCAACCAGGCGGCAGATACCGCAGCGTGCAATCGATCGAGCCCTGGTTGCCGGCGCCGAAGAACGCGTTGAGGCTCTCGGCGTAGGTATCGGGACCGATCTGTCGATAGTAGAGTTTCGACGTCTGGTCGAGCCAATAGGTGTAGGAATTGCCGCCCACCGAACCCATCAGAGGATCCGCGAACTGGTACCTGCCGTACTGCAAGGGCGCGCAGGCGCGTGAAATCTGGTCGATGAATCCGTTGAAGCCGGTGGCGGCGCGGTTGTTCATCGCGTCGGGGGCGCAGGCGCTCACGGCCAACGCGGCGGTCAATAGTACACATGGAATCCGGCGCATCTCTTCTCGCAACATGTTGACTGAACACATTCTGCCATATCGACGATGTCCAACGCGGCGGTGTCAATTGCCGGAAGGTGTCATGCCATGATTCGCCGCTCGCCCGCAACCGATGCCCCGGAGTCTCCCGTTCCACACCGTACACTGCTCACGCTGGGCGCCCCCCGTTCGCGTTTCATGGATGCGTTGTCCCCGCACGGTTTCGCTCGCGTGGGCTACCACGAATGGGGAAAGCCCGACAATCCGCGCGTGGTCATCTGCGTCCATGGATTGTCACGGACGGGACGCGACTTCGACGTGCTTGGTGAAGCGTTGTCGGCCACCCATCGGGTCCTGGCGGTGGACCTTCCCGGACGCGGCCTGAGCGACTGGCTTGCGGACCCCAACGATTACACGTTTCCCACCTATCTCGGCGCGCTGACCGCGTTGATCGCCCGCAGCGACGCGGAAGAGGTGTCGTGGGTCGGGACGTCGCTGGGTGGACTTCTTGGCATCGTGATGGCCGCCCAGGAACACACGCCGGTCGCCCGGCTGGTGGTCAACGATGTCGGACCTGCGATCGAGGCGGCGGCACTCGAGCGCATCGGCGCGTACATCGGACAGGCGCCGACCTTTGGCACCAACGAAGAAATCAGCCGCTACGTGCGAACGATCTCCGCACCGTTCGGCGCGCTGTCGGACGAGCAATGGGAGCACCTGGTCCAGACCAGCGTGACCCGGCATCCGGATGGTCGCTGGGCGATGCATTACGACCCGGGCATCGCGGTCCCGTTTCGCGCCGCCCCGGCACCCGCGGACTTGTGGCCCATGTGGGACGCCATTCACTGCCCGACCCTGGTACTTCGTGGTGCCGATTCCGACCTTCTTTCGGCAGCGACCGCTGCGGCCATGGCGGCGCGCGGACCGAAGCCGACGGTCGTGACTTTCCAGGGCGTCGGACACGCGCCGATGCTGCTCTCGCAGGAGCAGGTCGGTCCCGTTTGTCAGTTCCTGCGCACGGAGGCTTGACTACGCGGCCATCTGGCATGGATTCCGCTTCGCATTGCTTCGGTAATACGCTTGCTATCGCTTACAATCGAACACGAGCGTACTTGGGCAGCCCCCAACGACTTGCCCGAAGCCATGGCACTAGCCCTCAATCTCCCGCCCGTCGAAGCCCAACCGGCCAATCCGCCGGAAATCCGTCCCGCCAAGGTGGGGCCGTGGCTCGCCGAAACCAGCAAGCGTGAACACGCTCTCGCCGCCCGCCTGATCGGTGACGCGCTTGCCGCCACCAATCGCGTGGCGATGAGCGACAGCAAGCGCCTCGAGCTGGCCGAGTTGTACTGGAACGCGGCCGCGGGACTCTGGCCGCAACTCGAAAGGCACTTCGTCCGGGCCTCGCATCCGCTGACGGGCGAGGCGTTGGAGGCGGCCAAGGCGTCGCTGACGCTGGCCAGCGAGCTCGCCACGGCCTACAAGCATCTGCTGGCACACGAGGCCGACAAGCGCATTGCCCTGGGCGGCCAGCGGCTGATGGTGGCACTGGTCCACCGTTGTCTCCAGTGCACCGCCAGGATTCTGGTCAACAGCTACCTGTCCTATGCGCCGGTCCCGCCCCACACCTGGCACGACGCGCACCTGGTCTACATGTTCGCGCGCAAGCGCAACATCCATCTCGTGCCGGTCGCGCCTGACCAACCCGAGGCAACGCCCGAACGCCTGGCGATCCAGTCGTTGCTGTTGGCGCTTGCCAATCCCTATGGCTTCCTGCCCGGCCAGCTGCCGATCGTCCTGCGCTATGTGCAGGAGTACGCGCACTGGGCCAAGCTCACGGACGTGGTGCCGGTGCACCGGATGGCCAAGGCGGTGGCAATCGTTCCGGTGGGCCACGACTTCCCGCCGTTTTCCGCCAACAAGGGCGGCTCGATCGACGGCAGCAAGCTGTTCCTGCTGACCTTTGACCTCGCCTTCCAGATCCAGGAGCAGCTCCAGGCGCTCGAAGCCGGCGGCGACATCCCGGCCGGCATCGGCCGCGAGGCGAAGGCGCGCCTGCAATACCTGGGATTGCTGAAGCGGCTGCTGCGCCAATGGGCGATCCCGCCCGCCCGCCAGTTCAATCGTCTTCCGTCCCGCGCGCGCGTGGTCACCTGCGCGGGATTGTCGGGCATCTGGCAATACAGTCGTGGCGTTCATGCCGGCGTGCAGCGCCCATCGGGCCTGCCGCCCATGGCCAACTGCCAGGTGATCAACCACACGCCGGCGGGCTACGCGTTGCGGCAGACCGACTCGGTGCCGACGACGCTGCGCATCGGTGAGCTGATCGCGCTGCGCATCGAAGGGCGGACCAGCCTGCAGGTCGCCATGGTGCGCTGGTTTCGCAATACGCTGAAGGGTAACGGACTTGAATTCGGTTGCGAGCTGCTGTCCGACAATCCCGAGGCCGCCGCGGCCGCGCCGGAGGGCGTCACCGAGGGGCTGCTGACCCCTGTCGTCGTGCTGCCCGAAGACCATGCCGGCAGTCCGGACAGCACGCCGCCGCAACTGCTGGTGCCTGCGGGTACGTTTGCGCTGGAACAGGCCCTCACGCTGCGCCGCGGCACCGCAACCGGCTTTGCGGTGTTGACCAAATTAGTCGAACAGGGACCGGGGTTCGAGTTGTACGAGTTCGCCGACGTTGGCTGACGCGCGTGGCGTGCCCACGGCGGTGCGCCTTCCGGCGCGCATCACCGTCGCTGCACTGGTCGCGCTGGCTCTGCTTGAAGTGCTGTGGGAAGCGATCCTTGCGCCGATTCCGGGCGCGCGCTGGCTGGCGTTGAAGGCCCTGCCGCTCGCCATCCTCATTCCCGGTGTCGCGCGTGGCAGCCGCAAGCCGCGCCAATGGCTGTCATTGCTCGCGCCGTTCTATTTTGCCGAGGCGCTGGTGCGGGCGCTGACGGAAACGGGTCGCCACAGTGCCGTGGCCGCGTTGGCGGCGCTGCTGGCCGCAATCACGTTTGTTGCGCTGCTGGCGTGGTTTCGCGCCGAGAAGAAGACCTGACGCGACCCGCGTTTGCACCAGTGCGGTCCCGTTCAGACGGAGGACGTCGGGGGCCCGACTTCCGGTGCCTTGCTGGTGGCCTGACCCTGCAGTCCTTTCGGCAGCGGAAACGTCACGTTCTCGACCACGCCCGATAGCTCAGCCACGCCAAGCGCGCCCATGGCCTTCAGACGCGCGAGCACCTGCTGCACCAGGACTTCGGGCGCCGAGGCGCCCGCCGTCACACCGACGCGACGCTTGCCGGCCACCCAATCCTCGCGCAGTTCATCCGCGCGGTCCACCATGTACGCGGGGACGCCACGGTGCGCCGCCACTTCGCGCAGCCGATTGGAATTGGAGCTGTTGGGACTGCCGACCACGATCACCAGGTCAACCTGCGGAATCAGCGCCTTGACCGCATCCTGGCGATTCTGCGTGGCGTAACAGATGTCGTCGCGCTTGGGGCCGATGATCGCGGGGAAGCGCGCTTTTAGTGCTTCGACCACGGCGGCGGCATCGTCGACCGAGAGCGTGGTCTGCGTAACGTAGGCAAGCTGGGCGGGATCGCGCACGGCCAGATTCGCCACGTCGGCGACAGACTCTACAAGGTGGATGCCGCCCTTGGCCTGTCCCATGGTGCCTTCCACCTCCGGGTGTCCGGCGTGTCCGATCATCACGATGTCGCGCCCCTGCGCTTCCATCTTGGCCACCTCGGCGTGGACCTTCGTCACCAGCGGACACGTGGCATCGAACACGGTCAGGCCGCGGGCCTGCGCTTCCGCACGCACGGCCTTGGAAACGCCATGCGCCGAGAACACGACCGTGGCGCCTTCGGGTACCTCGTTCAGGTCCTCGATGAACACTGCACCCTTGGCTTTCAGGTCGTCGACCACGAATTTGTTGTGCACCACCTCGTGCCGCACGTAGATGGGCGCGCCGAACTGCGCGAGCGTTTCCTCGACGATTGCAATCGCGCGATCGACGCCCGCGCAAAAGCCGCGGGGGTTGGCGAGCAGGACATCCATCGGCGTTCCTCAGTGGGCCCGCGCCGGCGCTTCGTCGCGGCGCGAGCGGAAACTGTCCAGAATGATGCAGGCGGCGCCAACGGTGATGGCGCTGTCGGCGATGTTGAACGCCGGCCACGACCACCCGGCGTAGTGGAACAGCAGGAAATCCGTGACACGACCCAGCGTGACACGATCCCACAGGTTGCCCAGGGCACCGCCCAGGATCAGTGTGAGCCCCAGGCTCAGCAGCCGGCTGCCACCCTTGCGCAGCATCCACACCAGCAGCACGCTTGCGGCCACGGCGATGGCGGTGAAAAACCAACGTTGCCAGCCACCGGCGCCGGCCAAGAAGCTGAACGCCGCGCCGGTGTTGTACGCGAGCACCAGGCTGAAGAACGACGTGACGGGCAGTTCCTGCCCTTCGCGGAAAATCGCCGTGACCCAGGCCTTGGTGGCAAGGTCGGCGACAACGACGGCTGCGGACAGCCAGAGCCAGCGCCACCACGGATGCACAGGTGCCGCGTCGGGGCGGGTTTCCGGACTCATCGCGGCCATCGCATTGGAAGTCGGCGCGGCTTCATGCGAAGTGCCGCACTTCGCCGGCACCGAAGAGATTGGCCATGCAGCGGCCGCAAAGCGTCGGATGCGAGGCGGCGGCGCCGACGGCGGCGCGCCCGTGCCAGCACCGATCGCACTTGGCATGCGTGCTGGGCGTGACGCGGATCGCCAGCGCCTCGCCACGCGTCAGCGTGGCGGCGGAAGTGATCGTGACGAAGCGCAGGTCCTCGCCCAACGCGGCCAGTGCCGCGTAATCCGCCTGCGGCGCAACGATGGCAACCTCGGCCTGCAGCGACGAGCCGATCGTCCCGGCCTGGCGCACGGCTTCGAGTTCCTTCTGCACCACGGCGCGCACCGCCAGGATGCGATCCCACTTGGTGACCAGCGTGCCACCGTCGACGACTGCAGGCAGCGTATGGCGCCACTGCTCGACGAATATGGTGGCGGCATCCGGATGCAGGATGCGCCAGGCCTCCTCGGCCGTGAACGAAAGCACGGGCGCCATCAGCTTCAGCAGGGTGTCGCGGATCAATGCCAGCGCCGTCTGCGCTGAGCGACGCGCAGGACTGTCCGCAGCCGTGGTGTAGAGCCGGTCCTTCAGGACGTCGAGATAGAAGCCGCCCAGTTCTTCCGAGCAGTAGGTCTGCAAGCGCTGCACCACCAGGTGAAACTCGTAGCGGTCATAGTCAGCCTCGGTTGCCGTGGCCATCATCTGCGCCTGGGCCAGGGCAAAGCGGTCGATCTCGAAGAGCTGATCGATGGGCAGCGCGTCGCGGGCGGCGTCGAAGTCCGCCGTGTTGGCCAGCAGGAAGCGCAGGGTGTTGCGAATGCGCCGATAGCTCTCCACCACGCGCTTCAGGATCTCATCAGAGATCGACAGTTCACCCGAGTAGTCGGTGGCGGCCACCCACAGGCGCAGGATCTCGGCGCCCAGGGAGTCGCAGATCTTCTGCGGCGCCACCACGTTGCCCTTCGACTTCGACATCTTCTTGCCCTCGCCGTCCACGGCGAAGCCATGCGTCAGCAGCGCCTTGTAGGGCGGCACGCCGTTGACCATGCACGACAGGAGCAGCGACGAGTGGAACCACCCGCGATGCTGGTCGGACCCTTCGAGGTAGAGGTCCGCCGGGAAACCGGTCTGCTGCGAATGCGAGCCCATGCGCGACTTGCGCCCTTCCGGCCCGCCCAGCACCGTTTCGAAGGTGGCGCCTGAATCGAACCACACGTCGAGCGTGTCGGTGAGCTTGCGGTACTTTTTCTCGTCGACGCCGAAGTCCTCGCAGGTAGCTTCGAACCACGACTCGATGCCGCCATGCTCCACTTTGCTGGCGGCGAGTTCCAGCAACGCCATCGTGTCCGGATGCAGCGCGTCGGTTTCGCGATCGACGAAGAACGGCAGGGGAACTCCCCACTGCCGTTGCCGCGACAGCGTCCAATCGGGGCGATGCGCGATCATGCCGTGCAGCCGTGCCTTGCCCCACGCCGGATAGAACGTGGTGGCCTCGATGCCGCGCAGCGCCGTGGCCCGCAACGGCTCAACGGGTTTCTTTCCGTGGAAGCCGGGTATGTCCTCCATCCCCGCGAACCATTGCGTGGTGGCACGATAGATGATGGGCGTCTTGTGCCGCCAGCAGTGCATGTAGCTGTGGTTAAACTTGGTGGCGTGCAGCAACGCCCCGGCCTCGCGCAGCTTGTCGACGATCTTCGGGTTGGCCTCCCAGATCTTCATGCCGCCGAAGAACGGCAGGCTTTCCGCATAGCGGCCGTCCCCCTGCACCGGATTCAGCATGTCGTCGTCCTTCATTCCGTAACGACGGCACGACTGGAAGTCCTCGACGCCGTAGGCGGGGGACGAGTGCACGAGTCCCGTGCCCTGTTCCAGCGTCACGTAGTTGCCGAGATAGATTGGTGAGTCACGGTCGTAGAACGGGTGGGAAAACGCGATGCGCTCGAGCTTGGCGCCCGTGGTCGTGGCAACGACCCGACCCGCGAGGCCATAGCGTTCGAGGCAGGCGGCGACGAGCGACTCAGCCAGCAGCAGCGTGCCCTTCGTGGTCGAAACCAGCGCATAGATGAAATCCGGATGCGCGTTCAATGCCTGGTTGGCGGGGATCGTCCATGGCGTGGTGGTCCAGATCACCGCGAACGCCGGACCGTCGGGCAGCGCGGGCATCCCGAAGGCATCGGCCAGACGCGTGCGCTCGCCGTCGCGCACTGGAAACCCGACGTCGATGGCCACGTCGACCCGGTCCTCGTATTCCACTTCCGCTTCCGCCAGCGCGCTCTGGCAGTCGAAGCACCAGTTGACCGGCTTCAGGCCGCGGTATACGTAGCCCTTGCCAAGGATCTTGCCCAGCGTGCGGATTTCGTCGGCCTCGTTCTTGTAGCCCATCGTCAGGTACGGATGGTCCCACTCGCCCAGTATGCCCAGACGCTTGAACTGCTCGCGCTGCTTGTCGATCTGCTCCGTCGCGTAGGCGCGGGCCAGTCGTTGCGTGTCGGCAGCCGACAGGTGCTTGCCGTGCGTCTTTTCGATCTGCACCTCGATCGGCATGCCGTGGCAGTCCCAGCCGGGCACATAGGGCGCATCGAAGCCGGCAAAGCCCTTGCTCTTGACGATGATGTCCTTGAGGATCTTGTTGACCGCGTGCCCGATATGGATGTCGGCATTGGCATAAGGCGGTCCGTCGTGCAGCACGAACCGGGGGCGTCCGGCCGCCGCGGCCCGGATGGCCTCGTAGACCTTGTTCTGCTGCCACTCGCGCAGCCATACCGGCTCGCGCCTGGCGAGATCACCACGCATGGGGAACGGCGTGTCGGTCAGGTTGAGGGTGCGCTTGTAGTCGGGCTTGGTGTCGTCGGGCATTGGGGACTTCGTTGGGACCATCAGGGTCAAGGGTGGGCGGCCGCGAAATAGTCGCGGGCCTGCGCGACATCGGCATGGATCTGCCGCGTCAATGCGTCGAGGTCATCGTATTTTTCTTCAGCGCGCAGCTTGTGCAGGAATTCGACATTGACGCGGCGGCCATAGATATCCTCGTCGAAATCAAAGACGAACACTTCCAGTAGTGGCCTGGCGCCTGCTTCGACGGTCGGGCGTACGCCGAGGCTTGCCACACCGGTCCTGGGCGTCGAGCCCAGCCCATGCACACGCACCGCGAAGATCCCGGCCAGCGGCGGGGGCTGCGGCAATTCGATGTTTGCGGTCGGAAATCCCAGCTGCCGGCCAAGCTTCTGGCCATGCGCGACGCGGCCGGTGATCATGAAAGGGCGGCCCAGCAGCGCCTCCGCGCGGACGAAGTCACCGGCGGCGAGCGCTTCGCGCACGGCGGTCGACGAGGCACGATCGGCATCCACCAGCACCGTGCGCATGCCCTCGACGCTGAACGTCGTAGCGTGAACGCGCAACGCTGCCAGGTCCCCCGCGCGCCGATGGCCGAAGCGGAAGTCGTCGCCCACCAGGACCCAGCGCGCATCGAGCCTGCGCACGAGCACATCTTCGATGAATTGCGCGGGCGTCAACGCCGCCAGGGCCGCGTTGAACCGGGCGATGTAGACCCGGCTGATGCCCAGGCGACGAAACAGCTCCAGCTTCTGCCGCAGGCGCAGCAAGCGCGGCGGCGCGTTGTCGCGGGCGAAGAATTCGCGCGGATGGGGATCGAAGGTCAACACGGCCGGCGGCAGGCGCAGGTCATCGGCGGCTTCGCAGAGCCGCGTCAGCATGGCCTGATGGCCGCGATGCACGCCGTCGAAATTGCCGATCGTCAACGCGATGGGCGCCGACGCGTGCGCGGGCAGTCCGCGGAAAATACGCACAGTGGAAACGCACCCGGTCCGGCGCTGCATTGCCGGAGCGATGAGTAGGAGACAAAGGCTTGAATTCTATCGCATTTCGGGTCCTCACGCCGCAGCGCAGCACCACTCCCGCCAGCCACCCTCCACCAGCGGAAAATAAAGCGCCAGGCGGATGGGACGCGCATCGAGGCCCCGCACAATATGCGCGTAGCGTTCGAGCGGCGCCCGATAGCGTTCCACTTCGCGATCGAGAAATGCGGACGGGTCCCCCCCCTCGTGGCGACCCGTCTTGAAATCGACGATCCAGCGTACGCCATCCGCGACAAAACTGCGGTCGAGCGTGACATGCAGAATCTCATCATCGAGCACGCCCACCAGCGCCCATTCGCTGTGCGCGTCGAGGTGTCCGGCGTCGAACAGCCAACGCCCGCGCGTATCGGCCAGCGTGCGCGCCAGCACCTGCAGCACGCGCGCCACGGCGTCGGCGCGCTCCCCCGGCGCCACGCCTTCGCTGGCCAGTGCGATATCGACGGCCGCATGTGACGCGGCAATCCGCGATGGCGTCCAGCAGGCGAGCCCCTCGCGCGCCACCTGTGCCAGCAGCCGGTGGGCGACGGTGCCGATGGCCGCCGCCGTGGCCGCCGCCCAGTCGAAAGGCACCGCGTCGGCAGCGATACCGACGCGGGCGCGCGCTGCATCCAGCGCCGGCGGCGGCGCGGCGGCGCGCCATGCCAACGGCAGCCGCACCAACGCGGCCGGGGGCGGCGGCGCCACGTCGTCAGCGGCCTCCGCCAGTGGCGGGACCGCTGGCTCGGCGCGATCGGCCACCGCCGGCCACAGCCGCGCCAGTGCCGACTGTGCCGGCGGGTCGCGCCACGCCGGTTCCTGCGTCGCTGCGTCGATGCGTGTCGCCGGAACGGCCACCAGGTGCAGGCGTCGTTTCGCCCGCGTGCAGCCGACGTACATCAGCCGTCCCAGTTCTGCCGTGCTTTCGTCGGCATCGATCGTCTTCAGGTACTGATAGACGGGGTCGCGGATCGTGGCCGCACCCGTGCGCGCATGCAGCGGCGCCAGCAACAGCGCCCGCCCGCGCGCGCCCTGCTCGCGCAGACGCCAGCGCAAAGGCGGATTGTCGCTGCGCCGCGTGTTGCGCGCGAGCCCGGGCAGGATCACCGTGTCGAACTCAAGTCCCTTGGCCCGGTGCAGCGTCATCACCTGCACGACACCCGCTGCAACCGGCGCTGGCTCGGCATAGAGCTTCGCCGCCAATCCGATGAATTCCTCCCAGTCGGCAATCTCGCCGCCTGGCGCATTCGCGGCAAGCAGGTCGAAGTAGCGCGTCGCGCCATCGATATCAACATCGTCGTCGGTGCACGCGGGGCCGCCCAGGGCCAACCACGCGGCGCGCACGACCTCGTGCAGCGGCATGCGGCCGCGGGCCGCCACGATCGGTGCCAGCGCAAGCTGCATGCGTGCGGCACGCGCCTGGCCGTCGGCGGACAACAACGCCAGCGTTGCGGGCGCCACCAGGGCGGCCAGCACCGTGCCGCCGCGCGCCGCCTCCGCGACCACCAGAAGGTCAGCCAGCAACAGACCGCACCACGGTGCCCGCAGCAAGGCGAGGCTGGCGATGCCATCCGCAGGCTGCGTGAGTACGCGGGTGAGCGTGATGAGATCGCGCGTCACCAGGCGTTCGGACAGCGACTCGAGATCGACGGCGGCAAACGGAATGCCAGCGGCCCGCAGCGCCGGCAGGATGGCCGCCAGGTGACCGCGAGCGCGCACCAGGATGGCGATGTCGATCGCGCCCTCTGCGCGCGCGCTGCGTATATGCGCCAGCACGCGGGCAGCTTCCGCGTGCCGGTCGGCGCACAGCTCCACATCAGGGACCGGGTCCGCCCTGCTGCCGCGCGTCGCGCGCACGGGCGCGTAGCCTACTTCGCCACGCGCGGAATCCGAGACCGTGCCCAGCACCTGCGGAAACACGGCATTGATCCAGTCGACCACCGGTGCGCGTGACCGGAAATTGCGGGTGAGCTGCAGGCATTCGACCGGGATCTCGTTGATCTGCCCGGCGACCTGCGCATCGAGGAAGATGCGGACCTCGGCTTCGCGGAACCGGTAGATCGACTGCATCGGGTCGCCGACGGCGAACAACGTGCGGCCATCGCCCGGCACCCAGCCTGCCGTCAGCCGCCCGATCAGCGCGAGGTGCGTCCACGATGTGTCCTGGAACTCATCGACCAGCACGTGCGCGATCGACAGATCGGCGGCCAGCAGCAGGTCGCCCGGCACGTCGGCATCGCCCAGCGCGGCCAGTGCACGCAAGGTGGCTTCGCTGAAGTCCGCTTGGCCGCGGCGCGCGAACACCAGCTGCAATTGCGCGGCCAGCGTTGGCAGCAAATCCAGCGTGGCCGCCACGAACGCCCAGGCGTCATCGTCGTAATGGGCCGGGGGCAGCGTGCGGACCGCATCCAACGCGCCGACCCATCCAGGTACCGCGCCGGCCGCCTCGATCCATGCGGTCATCGCGGCTTTCGCCGCCGGACGCCGGCCGTGGGGGTCGGCCTTCTTATCGTTCGGCGGGAAGCCTTCCGTTGCGCGCATGATCTTGCGCATCTGCGCCTTGTCCTTCACCAGCAGCCAGTCGGCCACACCTTGCCATGTAGCAAGCGCATCCGCCGTCGCCACGGGCAACCCGCCACCGGCCACAATGGCCGCCATGACGTCGGCTACTGCGGCATTGCCGTCATTGGCAAAACACGCGCCGGCAAACTCCGCGTGCGGGCAAAGTTCCTCCATCAATACGGTGGGCAACATCGCCCGCAACCGCGCCATGGCCGCTTCGGCTTCGTAGTGCAGCGCGCTTTCCAGCGTGCGTCGCACGTCCGGTCCCACGGACCCCAGTGGCAGGCGATCGCGCCACTGGTCGCGCCGGCCCAACATGCCGGCCAGCAAGGTGACCGCCGAGCCGGCATCGTTGTCGAGATGGGCCAGGAACGTGCGCCACGCGGGATCGCTGCCGGCCGCGCCGCGCAGCGCCGCCAGCACGGCTTCGCGGTAGAGCCCGTCGGCGTTCTCGACGAATGCGGGTAACGCCCCGAGCCCGGTGGTGACCGGCGCCTGTCGCGCAAACGCGGTCGCCAGCGCATCGATCGTCAGCATGCGCAACCGCGATGGATTGTCGACGAGTTGCCACGCGGCGTGCGCATCCCGCGCCAGCGCCGCGCGGGCCAGAGTGCGCGTGCGCAGCGCATGGGCATCGTGCGCGTCGACTGGCGCGCCGTCGCGCGCGTCGCGCAACGCGTGCAGCACGCGCTCGCGCATTTCCGCCGCGGCCTTGCGGGTGAAGGTCATCGCCAGGATCTGTTCCGGACGATCGACCTGCGCCAGCAACGCCAGCACGCGCTGGATCAGCAGCCCGGTCTTGCCCGAGCCGGCCGGTGCCTGCACGAGAAATGAGCTGCCCACGTCCAGCGCGCGTGCGCGCGCGTGGCCGTCGTCGGCAATTCCGGCGGCATCAGGCATCGTCACCGTCGTCTCCGCCAACGTCTGCCGTACCCTCGGCCGTAATGATCGGCTCATCCAGGCGCTGGATCCGGCACAGCGCGTCCATCGGGCAGTAGCGGCAGGCCTGCGCATTGCGTGGCAGTACATCCGCAGCACCTTC
>JANNKR010000187.1:0-10259 GCA_031396395.1 Betaproteobacteria bacterium | reverse complement strand
TTCGCGCAGCAGCAGTCGCGCGCGTCGGCATTCATCCTGTCCATCGACGACGAGGAGTTCACGCCGGGGCCCAACATCGATCCGGCGGTGGTCAACCTGCGCAACTTCATCCGCGAGATCCGCTTCAAGAACGCCGAGATCCCGATCTACCTCTACGGCGAGACGCGCACCTCCCAGCACATCCCCAACGACATCCTGCGCGAGCTGCACGGCTTCATCCACATGTTCGAGGACACGCCGGAGTTCGTCGCGCGGCACATCATCCGCGAGACCAAGTCGTACCTCGATTCGCTTGCCCCGCCGTTCTTCCGCGCGCTGGTCGACTATGCGCAGGACGGCTCCTATTCCTGGCATTGCCCGGGGCACTCCGGTGGCGTGGCGTTCCTGAAGAGCCCGGTGGGGCAGATGTTCCATCAGTTCTTCGGCGAAAACATGCTGCGCGCGGACGTCTGCAACGCGGTCGATGAGCTGGGCCAGTTGCTCGACCACACCGGTCCGGTGGCGGCCGCGGAGCGCAACGCGGCGCGCATCTTCAACGCGGACCACTGCTTTTTCGTGACCAATGGCACGTCGACGTCGAACAAGATGGTGTGGCATGCCAACGTCGCGCCGGACGATATCGTCGTGGTCGACCGCAACTGTCACGTTTCGGTGCTGCACGCGATCACGATGACGGGCGCGATCCCCGTATTCCTGCCGCCCACGCGCAACCACCTCGGCATCATCGGTCCCATCCCGCTTGAGGAGTTCAGCCCCGCGAGCATTGCGCGCCGCATCGAGGCCAACCCCTTTGCGCGCGCGGCGAAGAACAAGCGCCCGCGCATCATGACGCTGACGCAGAGTACCTACGACGGCATTGCCTACAACGTCGAGATGCTCAAGACGACGCTTGACAACAGCATCGAGACGCTGCACTTCGACGAGGCATGGCTGCCGCACGCCACGTTCCACGAGTTCTATCGCGACATGCATGCGATCGGCAAGGATCGCCCGCGCAGCAAGGAGGCGCTGATCTTCGCCACGCACTCGACACACAAGCTGCTGGCGGGGATCTCGCAGGCCTCGCAGATCATCGTGCAGAACTCGGACACGCGAGCGCTCGACCTGCCGATTTTCAACGAAGCCTATCTGATGCACACGTCCACGTCGCCGCAGTACGCGATCATTGCGTCGTGCGACGTTTCGGCCGCGATGATGGAGCCACCCGGGGGCACCGCGCTGGTGGAGGAATCGCTGAACGAGGCACTCGACTTCCGCCGCGCGATGCGCAAGGTGGACGACGAATGGGGCAAGGATTGGTGGTTCAAGGTCTGGGGTCCGGAGCGGCTCTCGGTGGAAGGCATCAAGCGCGAAGACTGGATCCTGCGGGCCAATGAAAAGTGGCACGGCTTCGGCAACCTCGCCACTGGCTTCAACATCCTCGACCCGATCAAGGCCACGATCATCACGCCCGGCCTCGATGTCTCGGGCAAGTTCGCCAAGACCGGCATCCCGGCGTCGATCGTCACCAAGTACCTGTCCGAACATGGCGTGATCGTGGAGAAGACGGGGCTGTACTCGTTCTTCATCATGTTCACGATCGGCATCACCAAGGGTCGCTGGAATACGCTCGTCACCGCGCTGCAGCAGTTCAAGGACGACTACGACAAGAACCAGCCGCTGTGGCGCATCCTGCCCGAGTTCTGCGCCAAGCAGCCGCGCTACGAGCGTGTGGGCCTGCGCGACCTGTGCCAGCAGATCCACGAGATGTACAAGCTGAACGATGTGGCGCGCGTGACCACCGAGATGTACCGGTCGGACATGCAGCCGGCGATGAAGCCGTCGGATGCCTTCGCCTGCATGGCTCATCGCGAGATCGACCGGGTCGAGATCGACCACCTGGAAGGCCGCGTCACCGGCGTGCTGCTGACGCCCTATCCGCCGGGCATTCCGCTGCTGATCCCCGGCGAGCGGTTCAACCGCGTGATTGTCGAGTACCTCAAGTTCGCGCGCAGCTTCAACGAGTCGTTCCCGGGGTTCGAGACGGACATCCACGGCCTCGTCAAGACCAGTGACGAGGGCAGGACGCGTTACTTCATGGATTGCGTGCGCCAGCGCTGAAACGGCGACCCGCGCTCGGCGGGATCTGACGGACGCGATGCCGATGGCGGCGGAATGAAGACCCAGGCAGCGACGCTATTTGGGCGTGCCGGTGCCCGATTTCCGCATGCGGTCCAGTTCCGTGCGCAGCCACGCCGCGCTCGGTTGCGTCACGCCGGCGCATCGAACCTGGTACGCGTCACCACCCATCGTGCTTGCCGTCGCCGCATCTGCGATGAAGCCCTCGGTGCTCTGCACCATGTCCCTCTGCAGAAGATACCTGTACTTCACCTCGATATGCTTCCGTGCGGCGCGGGCATCATGCCACTTCCCTCCGCGCTGGAATTCGCAGCCGGACGTCTCGAGGTAGCCAAGCAGGTGGTCGATTTCGCGCTGGGCCGCGGGCGACGGCGCCGCCCGCGCAGGTGATTGCGCAATGCCCGCAACGCCAAGCGCAAGGATCAGCAGGCGCAGGCGGTTCACGTGATCGCATCTCCGTTCATGACCGATGCGGCGTCCGCGTCGTGCCGTCAGGAAGCGCATGCCGGCACTCGTCGAATACGCGCACGGCGCAGTCCGCGCAGGTCCGGTTGTCCAGGCGAGGATAGATGTTGGCCAGCGCGGCTGCCTTGGTGGCAAACACCCGGTCGGGTCCGAAGGCGTCGATAAAGCCGCCCCGCTGGAGCGTTTCGTGGACGCCGGGCTTCAGGTTGCAGAGGTACAGCGTGACCCCCTGATCGCGCAGGCGCCGTGCGGCGTTCACCAGGAAATCACAGCCAGCCACGTCGATGAAGTTGACGCCGCTGCAGACCAGCAACACATGCTTCGCTTCGGGCAATTGGGCACGGGCGGACTCGAGTTCATCCTGCACATGCTCCACTGCGCCGAAGAACAGGGAACCATCGACGCGCAGCAGATCGAGTTGCGGGCAGGGCCGCACACCCGGCCCGATCGGAGCGAAGCGTCGCTGCGGCGCGTTCGCATCCGGCAGCACGCGGGTCAGTGCCGGATGCGTGGTTCGGCTGAGGTAGACGAGCAGCGACGCGATGACGCCGACAAAGATGGCGAATTCGAGCTGGATCGTCAGCGTCGAGACGAAGGTGACAAGCAGCACGACCAGGTCGCCGCGGTTGGTGCGCGCGATGCGGCGCATCTCCGCGAAGTCGATGAGCCCCCACGCGACGACGAACAGCAGTGCCGCCATGACTGCGAACGGCAGGTACGCAGCCAGCGGGGCGACCGCGAACAGCACGACCAGCAGGATCAAACCCGAGAACACGGCCGCAAGCGGCGTTCGTGCACCGGCCTCGAAGTTGACGCCACTGCGATTGAACGAACCGGATGAGGGATAGGCCGACGCAAAGGCCCCGACGATGTTGGACAACCCCTGCCCGATGAACTCCTGGTTACCGTCGATGCGCTGCCCTGACTTGACCGCGATGGCGCGCGCGATCGCCACGGCCTCGGTCAGGCCGAGCACTGTCAGCGCCAGGGCCGCGGGCATCAGTTTGCGCCAGGTCTCCGGATCGAAGGAGGGCGAGGACAGTGCGGGCAGCCCGGATGGCAGCGGTCCCAGCGTCGGAACGCTCGCGGTGCCGGCCCGGGCCAGCAGGTACGCGGCCAGGCTGCCCGCGATCATGGCGACGATCATGAAGGGAATCTTTGGCCACAGCCGCTTCGACAGCACCGCCACGATCAACGTCAGCATCGCCACCGCGGAATTCCAGGGATCGAGCGAGAGGACGCCACGCACGAATGCATGCAGGCTCTCGAAGAAACTGGCGCCGACCGGAATCGGCACGCCAAAGAAATTCTTGAGCTGCGCGGCAATGATGAGGAGTCCCGCGCCGGCAGTGAAGCCCACGATGACGGTGTGCGAGATGAAATTGACGAGCGCGCCCAGGCGCGCGATACCCATTGCGAACTGCATCAGTCCCACCAGCAAGGCCAGCGTCAGGACCAGCGTGATGAATTCGCCGGATTGAGGCAACGCCAGCGGCGCGACGGTCGCGAACACGACCAGCGAAAGGGCGTTGGTCGGCCCCGAGATTTGGTGCCACGACGAACCCCACAGCGCCGCGACGATCGCCGGCAGGATCGCGCAGTAGAGCCCGAACTGCGGAGGCAGCCCGGCCAGGGTGGCGTAGGCAACACCCTGCGGCAGCACGACCAGCGCGCCGACCAGTCCGGCCAGGAGATCGGCGCGCATCGTCGCCCGCGTGACGCGGTGGCGCCACGCGAGAAACGGCAGGAACTTCGACGCAGCGGGAAATCCGCTCATGCCACCAGACTCCGCACGGCCTTCGAGGCCTCCGTCACACCGCGCACGAACCTCGCATGATTGCGTTCGATGGCCTTGAGGTCGTACACGTAATTCACCATCAACCCCAGCGACTGCCGAAGGCCCTTGTCGGAGAGATCGCCGCCGCCGTTCAGGCGATCCAGCCGCGCCCCGTTATTGAGGTGAAAACGCGCCACCGCATCGCGCGTCACGCCGTCTTGCTCGCCGAGGCCAAGCAGGTACGCGGCACCCAGTCGCTCCAGGTCCTTCGCGCATCGTTTGCGCGGACGATCGGCCGCGCGCAGCTCCGCGACGCCGCGGTCCAGCAGCGGCCCCAGCACATGCCGTACGGCATCGAGGCTCTGCCGCACGGATTGCGGTAACGTGCCCACGGGTTCAGGCGATGCCAGTGCGCGGCGCAGCCAGTCGCCAAAGCCCGGAATCGGCGAGAGCGTGCAAAAACGCTTCACGCGCGGGAATTCGGTTGCAAGCAGCCCGGCCACCTGCTTGATCAGGAAATTACCGAGCGAAACACCACGCAAACCGGGTTGGCAGTTGCTGATGCTGTAGAAGACGGCGAGCTGGAAGTCCTGGTGCGTTTTCAATGCGCTGTCGATGGTAAGCAGGGGCTCGATCGAGGCCGGCATTTCGGCCAGCAGCGCAACCTCGACGAAGATCAGCGGCTCGTCCGGGAGCGCGGGATGAAAAAATGCAAAGCATCGCCGGTCGCCCTGGAGGCGCCGGCGCAGGTCGTTCCAGCCCCGAATTTCGTGGACCGCTTCGTGCCGGATCAGTTGCTCGAGCAGCGTCGCGGGCGTGTTCCAGTCCACGCGGGCGATACGCAGGAAACCCGGATTGAACCAGGACTGCAGCAGATGATGAAAGTCGTCATCCACCTGCTGGAGTTCGCGGTCCTTCGGCAGCGCATCGAGCAGGCGTTCGCGCATGCCGACGATGGCGCGGGTGCCGCCCTGGGCGCGGTTGAGCCGCCGCAGCAACTCCTGTCGCGGTGGTTCGGTCGCGCGGGTGAGCAGCGCGAGATGCCGGCTATCCGGTACCTTCGCGTAATCCATGGCCGTGCGAAGCACTTGCTGCGGGTCGGGCGAGAACTCGGTCTTGAGTGCCTGGAAAAAAGCGAGCTGGTCGTCCCTGGACAGCGCGGCATAGAGTGCCAGCGTGTCTTGTGCCAGTGCCACGCCGGAGGCCTCGCCCCGTTCGGACAGGAGCTGCTTGCAGGCGGCGACCAGCTTGCGGGTCTTCATGCCGTCGCGCCTGAGCCGAAGTGCGGTGTCGCGAATGGCGCGAATTCCCTTGAGCGGTCCCTGCATCGACGTCTTGCCTCTGGCAACCAGCCAAAGGTCGAGTTTACTATCGGATTTGCGGTGGCCGGCTGGATGCGCGGCCTATAATTCCGCGCTCGTGATGCACGCCAACGACCCCCGGCCCGTGGCCGGCACGGTCCCAAGGGAGAACGGATGAAAGTTTCGCTGGTCGGGTCACGCTATTTCGGGGCGACGGTGCTCGCAGCATTGCGTAACGATGGCGCCGATATCGCGCGCGTGGTCGCGCCTGCCGCCGACGATCGGCTCGCGGTGGCCGCGCAGGCAGCCGGGATCGAGGTCCACATCCTGGAGAATCCCAAGATCGTTCCCGGGCATGCGATTGCCGACGGTACCGGTCTCATCGTCGCCGCCCACACCCACGCGCGGGTCAGCAACGAGGCGCTGGCCCGGTCGAAGCTGGGTGGCATCGGGTATCACCCGTCGCTGTTGCCGCGTCACCGCGGCATCGCGGCGGTCGAGTGGACGATTCTGGAAGGCGATCCGATCGCCGGAGGCTCGGTCTACCACCTGGCCGATGGCTGGGATGCCGGCGCGGTTGCGGCGCAGGACTGGTGCTTCGTCGGCAAGGGCGAGACGGCGCGCGAGTTGTGGGAGCGCGCGCTGGCGCCGATGGGGCTGGCGCTGCTGACCCGTGTCGTGCGCCATGCGCGCGAGCACGACAACCTGCCGGCCTTCAAGCAGGACGACCGGTTCGCCACTCGCGCACCGATGATTCGCCGCAGCGTTGCACTCACCGAGGAAAATCCATCCATGATCACGTCACTGGTCGTCACGGTGATCGGTCCCGACCGACCGGGCATCGTCAGTTTGCTTTCGGCGAAGGCGCAGGGCTTCGGGGCAAACTGGGCCGGCAGCCGCATGGCCAGCCTGGCCGGCCAGTTTGCCGGGATGGTGCACTTCGAGGTGCCGACGGAGAATGCCGATGGGCTGGCCGCTGCACTGCAGGGTCTCGAGTCCTCGGACCTGCGCATCGTCATCGAAAGAAGCGGCGGCACGCCGGCGCCGTCAGGTCGCCGCATGGTCAAGGTCGAATTGATCGGCCACGACCGCCCAGGCATCGTCCGCGACATGTCGGGTGCGCTCGCGCAAATCTCGGTCAGCATCGAGGAACTGCATACCGAGATCGTCAGCGGCGCGATGACGGCCGAGCAGCTGTTCAAGGTCAAGGCAAGCCTGCTGGTGCCGCAGGCGGTGAGCAACGACGCGCTGCGGCACGCGCTGGAGGCGCTGGCCAACGAGATGATGGTCGACGTCGCGCTTTGATTCCGCGCGGGCGTGACAGGCGCCGCTGCGAGTACTCCAGTACGACCGCAATTGAATCTGCGCGGCTGGCCATTGGATCCCAGCCGTTATGGAGTATTTGATCAGGCCGGCGCGGCGCCAATGCGTTTGACCGAGCCGGACCCCGCAACCGACTTGCTGAGTGACGGATCGCCGTAGTAGCCGACATCGCCGACGCCTGCAATCTTGACGGCGAGCGCGTCGAGCGCCCAGACCCGGACGTTGCCCGAACCCGCGATGTTGATGTCCGCGCGCCGGGACGCCAGCGTGCCGGTCTTGACATTGCCCGAGCCCGAGATCCTGACCTGCAGCGAATCGGTCTTGCCGGCGGCGGTGAAGTCACCGCTGCCGCTGATCGTGACCTGCAGGGAACCGCTATCGAGCTGGCCGATGCGGATATCCCCCGACCCGGCGATCTTGGCGGCCAGCGCGGTGCTCCTGAGCGCCGCGACCCGGATGTCACCGGTGCCGGCAATGGCAAGGGCCTCGATGTTGCGCGCGGTCACTATGATTCGGATGGGCGCGCCGCGGACCGAGGTCGTCCTGTCCTTGAAGCGCAACTTGAGGTTGCCGTTCTCAACGACCGTGTCGATCAGCGGGACGATGTTGTCGTCCGCTTCCAGCAGCACGGAGTCCCGATCGCCTTGCGTGAGCTCCACCAGTGCCGGAACGGACAGCGCGATCGCGGTAAACGGGCCAACGTCGCGGGCTTCGCGGCTGGCGACACCCGAGCCGGTGAACGTCCGCCCAGTGGCCAAGCCGGCGCGGCCGATCCCGGCGGTGGATGCGGCGAGGAGGATGAGCAGGCGGCGACGGTCCATGGCAGTTCCTTTGGAGAGAATATCGCAGTTGGATGCAGGAAGTCTTGTCGCTGGATTCAGCGAATCCGGGCCGATGGGCCGGCGACTGCGCACGGCATTCAGTGCAGGGCCGGATTCGCGCGCAGGCGTTCGATCGCGAGGTCGAGGAACGCGCGGGCCATGGCTGAGTCATTGGTGGTGGTGGTCAACCGAGGTTGCAGTCTGATGGTGTGCGGCGTCGCGTCCCGCACCAATCGCCATTCCACCGACGGCGTCACCGGGCTCGCTGAAATGATGTAGTGGTCGTGCAGGTCCGCCGGTCGTTGGGGCACGCCATGCTGCGCAAGGTAACCGGGCGCGGCGCAGATCACGCCGCGGACATGGCCCACGGCAATGCCCTGCCGAGCAGCTCGAAGGTGAGGCCGAATGCACCGGCTTAGCCGTCGGGCGGAGCGATGCGAAGGATCGTCTGCAGGATCGTTGCAACCTCTTTCGGATCGCGGGTGAGCTCAGCGGTCGGCAGGACACTCTTCACTGCGGCGGCGAGCTTCGAGACTTCGGCCACGGCGGGCGCGACGTTGGCCCGGTAGAAGAGGAGACCCTTGTAGTCGTAAAACGCGCCCACGACGAGAGCGACGAGCACTCAGAGAACGACGCCGCCGCGCGAGCCCGGCGCAGTGCAAGACGTTCGGCCCATTCGAGCCCCCGGAGAACGCATGTCAGAGTGCGACAACATCGACGCGATGGACCGACGATAGCCCGCCTGGCGGTGTCGCGCAACACGTGCTGTCGCCGTTCGTCCCGTGCTTCCGCGCATTCGTCGCAACCCGCAGCCATGGGACCTGCTTCCTGCCCGCGAGTCCCCAGTGGTGCGCCGAAATCCGCGTCATCGCGTCCATTGGGGTCTTGGTTGAAAAATCGGACCTGCCGCGGCGACCGTTGCCTGTAAGTTGGGTGCAGATCGCAGCGACAGAGCCTGTGAACGCCGCAGTCGGCGCGCTAAGGATCTCGATGAAGTCTGCTCTTCGAAGGTTGCTTGTGCTCGCGGCCGTGACGCTCTCCGCTTGTGGTGGTGGAGGGTCGCCGGACGCTCCACCGCCGGAGGCGCAGTCGCCTGCTGATTCGGCCACTTACCGCGTCACGTTCCACACCGACTGGACCCAAGCTGCCTTCGCGACCCAGTTTCCGGTCGGCCGCCACTTCTCTGGTCTGGTGGGCGCAACGCACAACGACCGCGTCGCCTTCTGGTCCGAAGATGAAGTCGCTTCGGCGGGCATCCAGAGCATGGCCGAGACAGGGGCGAAGACGGTGCTGCTGGAAGAGGTCGAGCGGGCCCTTCGTGCCGGGCATGCTGCCGTGGCGCTGAGCGGTGGCGGCATCGCGAGCACGGCCAGCGACTTGGCGCTTGAGTTCACGCTGACCCGAACACATCCGCTCGTGACACTGGTCTCGATGGTGGCACCCAGCCCGGACTGGTTTGTCGGCGTGCACAAGCTGGCACTGTTCGAGTCGAACCAGTGGCACGACAAGGTGACGGTGCCGCTGGAGGTCTATGACGCCGGCAGCGACGACGGTGCGAGCTTTGCGTCGGCCGATCTCGAAGCCGTGCCGCACGCGCCGATTCGAACGCTCACCAGCGCCGCCGGAGACACCGACTTCCGCGCCGGACGCCATCGTGACACCGGCGCCGTGATCGGCAGCTTCACGTTCGAGCGGCTGCGATAGGTAGGGGTCGCCTGGCGGAAAAGTATTCCTCTGCTGCCCGTTGGCCTGCCTCCATGAACGCCATCTTCGGCTGAAAGCGACCACGCCCGAGGTCACGGCGGGTAGGGTTACGTTGTCGCCTTGTCCGCGCTCCCCGCGGATCCACGCGGTAACCCTTGGCGCTCATTGTGGCGCTGGCCCTGTGCTCGCACGCACCACCATCTCTGCCGGCAACTCTTCGATGCGCGGAACGGCCTCGTCGGCGAGCCTGGCCAGAATGCGCGCCGCCGCGCGGCTTCCGATCTGTGCAGCGGGCACGCGGACCGTGGTGAGCGGTGGGGAAGACCCGGAAGCCATGTCGATGTCGTCGAATCCCACCACCGACAGCGTCTGCGGCACGCGTATCCCGAGCGCCGCGCATTCGCACAGGGCGCCGATCGCGAGTACATCGTTGCCGCAGACGAGCGCCGTAAAGCCAGGTGCACGCGCATACAGGCGAGCAAATGCCGCGCGCGCGTGCGACAGGGTGAACTCGGTTTCGATCACGCGGTCCGTGCTTAGCTCGATGGCGCGCGCTGCGAGCGCTTCGCGCACTCCGGCGAGGCGCTCGCGGGTTCGGTCGTTGTGCGGGGTCTGGCCGGAGAGGACCGCGAATTCACGGTGCCCCAGATCGAGCAGGTGCCGGGTGGCCCGCGCCGAGGCAATCCGGTGCGCGATGCCGACGCAGTGATGGAATCCGGCACGATCGACCGACCAGGTGATCTCGTAGGG
>JANNKR010000177.1:0-12342 GCA_031396395.1 Betaproteobacteria bacterium | reverse complement strand
GCCGGCGCATGCGGTGCGTTCGCGGCCACTGGCAGATGCACGACATCGGCCAACGGCGGGTTGCCGGTACCGGCTATGGATGCAAGTGATACGGCGTTCATCGTAGGGCCCCCATTCATGCCTTGATCTTGAAGCCAGCAGCGTAGGCCTTGGGATTCTTGCCATCCCAGACCACGCCATCAATCAACTTGGCCGTGCGCATCGGATCCTTGGGCACCGGTGTCTTCGTCATCGCCGCCGCCTGCTTGTAGAGCTCGATCTGGTTGACCTTCTGCGCCACGGCAAGATAATCCGGATCGTCCTTCAGCAGGCCCCAGCGTTTGTGTTGCGTGAGGAACCACATGCCGTCGGACAGGTACGGAAAGTTCACCGCGCCGTCACTGTAGAACTTCATGTAGTCGGGGTCCTTCCAGACGCGGCCGATCCCGTTGTCGTAGTTGCCCTCGAGACGCTGGTCGATCACCTCTACCGGACAATTGACGTAGGACTTGTCGGCAATGATCTCCGACACTTTCTTGCGATTGGCCATGACGTCGATGTACTTCGACGCATCGAGGATCGCCGCGATCATCGCGCGCGACGTATTCGGATTCTTCTGGACGAATTCGGCCGTGGCGCCGAGCGTCTTCTCCGGATGGTCCTTCCACACGCCCTGTGTGGTTTCGGCGGTGAAGCCGATCTTGTCGTAAATCGCGCGGTTGTTCCACGGCTCGCCGACGCAATAGCCGTCCATGTTGCCCACGCGCATGTTGGCCACCATCTGCGGTGGCGGCACGGTGATGGTCTTGACGTCCGAGATCGGATTGATGCCGTGCGTGGCCAGCCAGTAGTAGATCCACATTGCGTGCGTACCGGTCGGAAACGTCTGTGCGAATGTGTATTCGCGCTTTTCGCGATCGATCAGCGCCTTCAGCTTCGGGCCGTCGATGGCGCCCTTCTCCTTCAGCTGGTTGGAGAGCGTGATGGCCTGGCCGTTGTGATTGAGGTTCATCAGCACGGCCATGTCTTTCTTCGGCCCGCCCACGCCCATCTGCACGCCGTAGAGGAGGCCATAGAGAACGTGGGCAGCATCGAGTTCGCCATTGACCAGTTTGTCGCGCACCGCGGCCCACGAGGCCTCCTTGCTCGGCACGATCTTGATCCCGTATTTCTTGTCGAAGCCCATCTCCGCGGCGATCACCACCGACGCGCAATCGGTCAGCGGAATGAAGCCGATCTTCACTTCCTTCTTCTCCGGTGCATCCGAGCCCTGCGCCCAGGCGCCGGCCCGGATGGCCGGATCGACGAGCGACATCAGTGCGCCTGCCGCCGATGCCCCGAGAAGGCGGCGCCGCGAACTGGAGATGCGTATCGGTGCCGGCACGGTGAGCACGGTAGTTGCGCTGCTGCCGGCAGGCAGCTTGGAATCGGGCATGGCATGTCCTTGTTGGTCATCAAAGCAACCTGGAAAACAAAAACGGCGCTGGTGCCGGTTTCACGCGCAATCGCGTGAAACCACACTCAACGCCGTTGTTCGATCGCGGCACCGCCGTTGGCGCCGCGAAGGAAGGACGCGTCACCTACACCGCGGTCCTCGCTTCCTCATTAGCGAGATCCATGCCACAAGTTGTGCGATGCGGTAAAGTACTGATTCATCAATATTTTGCACTATTTCACCTGCGCGGGAGAAACGATCGGACCGAAGCGTTCCGCACCAGCCAAGTGCGATTTCGCGAGCATTGCACCAAGCAGACGCATTGAACTCATCCAAGCATGTCGGTGACGTCGATGATCTGTTGCGCCACGTCGAGCAACTTGCGATTGCGATCCATCGCCAGCTTGCGCATGAGCCGAAACGCATCCTCTTCGGCGATGCCCTTCTGCTTCATCAGGATGCCTTTGGCACGCTCGACGACCTTGCGCTCAGCCAGCCGCTCGTTCACGGAGTTGAGTTCATCCCGCAGCGCGCGGTCCTGCTCGAAGCGGGCAACCGCGACGTCGAGGATTGGTTGCAGTCGATCCGGCTGCATGCCGGCGACGATATAGGCGGACACGCCGGCCTTCAGTGCCGCCTGGATCGTGTCGTTGGCGCGGTCTTCGGTGAACAGCACGATCGGGCGCGGCTGCCTGGCACTGACGAACGACAGTTGCTCGAGCGTGTCGCGCGTGGGCGAATCGGAATCGATGATGATGACGTCCGGCTGCTCGACGGCCACGCGATCGAGCAGCGCCGCTGCCGACATCGCAACTTCGATGACGTCGTAGCCCGCGGCCTTCAGGCCTTCCTTGAGCAGACTGACATCCTTCTGGGCGTCGTCCACCAGCATGACGCGGAGCATCCGGTCGGGTTCTTCGCGTGATCGATGGGCAATGCACAAGCAATCCGCGGGCCAGTTTGCTGCGGCGCCGCATGCAACAAAGTCAGCGGCATATTGCTGTTATCAAAGTAATTTTCAAATTGACGCTAGCGCCCGGGAACAGGGTCCGCACCGTACTTGGGCACACCGGCACCGTTAGCGTACGCTCGCCGACCTGATCCACGTACTGCAGCAGATGCCGATGCCGTGACGCCGACAACGCGCCGTCACGCGAGCGCGTCGCGCAGCGCGGCAAGCGCGCGCCCGGGCTCCGATTCGGGTTCGACGCCGCTCTCGGTGGCCAACGCGTCGGCCGCAGCGAGTGCCTCGCGTGCTGCGACCAAGCCGCCCGCCGCGGCCTCGGCATGCCCGCGCGCGCAGAACAGGCGCACCAACGCATGCTGGTCGCCTACCTTGCGCAAGATCGTTTCGGCTTCTTGCAGGCTCGCGCGCGCTTCGTCGAAGCGTTCTAGTTGGGCGAGCAGATCGCCCCGCAGGCTCAGCGCTGCCCCTTCGTGGCGGGCATTGCGCACGTCGCGCAGGACCGCCAGCGCCAGTTCGCATCGCGTCAGTGCCTCCTCGATGCGATTCTCGCTGCGCAGCTCGTTGGCCATCGTGAGGATGAGGTAACCCTCTAGCGGACGATATCCGCCCTCGCGCGCGATCGTCAGCGCGGCGTCGAAGAGCTCATGCGCTTCGACGCTACGGTGTTGACCGCTGCGCAGAAGCCCGAGGTTGGCCAGCACGATCGCCTCGTCGCGCCGGTTGCCGACCTCGCGGTGGATATCGAGCGCCTGCGTGAAGCGGACGCCGGCATCATCGAGACGTCCTTGGTCGAGACAGGCGTTGCCGAGATTGCTCAGCACGATGCCCTCCATCCGCCGATTGCCGGCCTCGCGATGAATGGCGAGGGCCTGTTCGAAGTGCGACATCGCTTCGTCCAGGCGCCCTTGCTCGGCGTGGATGATGCCGAGATTGCCCAGCACGGTCCCGAGCGCCTGACGGTTGCCAACTTCGCGGTAGATCGCGATCGCGGCTTCGAGATGGGCGCGGGATTCGTCGACTCTTCCCTGGTCACGGCGCAAGTTGCCGAGACCGCCCAGCACGGAGGCCTCACGTGGTCGATCGCGGAGTTCGCGCGCCAGCGCGAGTGCCTGCTCCTCCATGTTGCCCCCTTCTTCCGCACGACCGGCGAAGCGCAGCGACATCCCGAGGCGCGCGAGGACATTGGCGCGCTGCGCTGCGTCTAGACCATCGGACGCAAGCAATCGGGATCCCATTGCGATGCTGAGCGCGCACGGTCCATGCAGTTCCACGACTTCATAGGCGGCGCGATAGCAATCCAACGCGACGCCCATACCCCCTCGCCGCAGGGCGCGGGAGAAGGCAGTGACGAGATTGTCGAGCTCGAGCGCCAGCACACGGCGCCGCATGACTCCGCCATGCTCGGACAGCGCCTCGATTGCCGCTTCGGTCCCGAACCTGGCGAAGTACTCGCCATGGCGTTCCTCGGCCGCCTGTTGCGCCGCGGGCCCACTCGCGTCGAGCTTCTCCACCGCGTACTCGTGGATACTGATGTACATGCCGAAGTAAGGCTCCTCGATGGCGTAGCGGCTCTGCTCGGCGGGGACCCAGATGCGCAGCAGGCTCTTGTCCGCAAGTGCCTGGATCACGTCCATCGTCGACGGCGCTTGCGGCCACTGCGACAGGTTCAACACCGCTTCGGCGGCTTCCAGCGTGAATCCTCCTTCGAAGATCGAGCATTGCGCGAACGCATCCTGCTCCCAGGAGGTGAGCAGGTCCCAGGACCAATCGATGGCGGCCCGGAGTGTGGCTTGGCGTGCGGCTGGGCCACGGGCACCAGCGAGGACACTGAAGCGGTCGCGCATCCGTTCGACGAGTTGCGCGGGAGAAAGCACGCGCACGCGTGCAGCGGCAAGTTCGATGGCGAGCGGCAGGCCATCGAGCAGGCGCACCACTTCGGCGACGGCGGCCCGGTTGGCGTCGTTCAACACGAAATCGGGCCGTTGCGCACGGGCGCGGGTGGCAAAGAGTTCGATCGCGTCCATTTCCAACGGCAGCGGCTCGATCGGGAAGACCTCCTCCCCCGCCAGATGAAGCCGTTCGCGGCTGGTGACCATGAATGCCGCGTCGGGGGCGCGATCGAGCCAATGACCCAAAGTGGCGGGCGCGTGCTCGACGACCTGCTCGAAGTTGTCGAGGATGACGAGGCAACGCCCACGCCCGGCGATGGCATTGCCAAGTTGCACCGAAGGGTCCTCCCTGCCGAGGGGCACCTCCAGCGCGGAGGCGACGGCGAAATGAATTCCATTGAGCGAGCGCGCATCGGAAAGATCGCAGAAGTAGACGCCCCCCGGCCAGTCGCCGAGCCAGCTCCAGCCGTAGCGGCGGACGATGCGCGTCTTGCCCGTTCCTCCGGGACCGAGGAGTGTGACGAGCCGCACCCCGCCGTCGAAACGTGCGGCGAGCGCGCGCAGTTCCGTAGCCCTGCCGACGAAGGCATCGCGCTCAGCGGGCAGGTTTTGGCGCACCTCGCGCACGGGGCGCCAGAAGTCGCCGGCGCGAACGACGCGATAGGCCTTGTCGGTATCCGCGGGCGGGGAGAATGCCGCTACATCGCGCACCCCCAACTCGAAAATCTCGACCGGCTCCTCGATCCCCTTGAGACGGTAGTGACCGTGACTCTCGATCTCGGCATCCTTGGGAACATCGTCCCCAAGGGCGGTCCGGGCAGCGGCGCTCAAAAGCGTCTGGCCGCCGCCGGCGAGCGCCATGACGCGAGCGGCGAAGGGTTTGGCGAGGCCCTCGACCTCGATCGGTTTGGCGCCTCTGGCAATGTCCGCAGGCGCATTTTCGTGCAGCGCGACGGGACCCTCATGGAGGCCCACGCGGGCGCTGACCGCGAGATCCGCGAGCGCCGCATGGTAAGCGAGCGCGAAGCGGCACGCGTCTGCCGCATCGTCGAACAACAGGAAGAAGCCATCGGTGCGATCGATCTCGCGGCCGCGATAGCGCGCGAGCAGCGCGCGCGCCCGGCGATCGTGTGTGGCGAACACTTCGGCGGCACGCGCGTCGCCCAGGCGCTCGACCAGCCCCGTGCTGTCCACGATGTCGGTCAACAGGAGGGCGCGCCTTGTCATTCGAATCCCCAGCATCTCGGTTGCGAAACCCCTTCTAGAATGCCGCCAGGGCGAACAAAAGCCTAACTGAATATTCGGAGGATGGGAATTTCAACCGCACCAAGCGTCAGCGGATCAGGTTGTCACGGGTTGATGCGACCGGGCCGAGGGCGAGATGGGGGGAGGCGCGATCGGCTCGCCGAGGTGGACCAGGGTGTCACGCACAGTCGAAGGGTCGGTGCTGAAAGCTATGACCCTCATGTCGGCGCCGCAGAGCGGACACACGAGCTCGAACTCTTCGTAGATGCGATTGGGCAGCAGCCCCCGGCGTAGCTGGCGGCACGACGGTGGGCCCGTTCGGCGGCGGGTTGTGGACTGGATGCGGGTGCGGGCGGCGTGGTCGCAACGGCCGGATCTAGGGCAGTGACTGCCGTGCGCCGCGGTGAGCGCGGCGCGAACACGCCGTGTGGCCCGTTGCCACAGCCTTCGCGCTGTGAACGGATCGCGCCGAGAGCGGACGCTGCTACCATGGCCCGTCCCCAACAAGGGCCTGGAGGCTGGTATGGTTTCCCTCTCGGACATGTTCGCGATCCCGGCGGTGCGCTGGCAGATGAGCGACATGCTCGATTCGCCGCGCGGCATCGTCGCCATCAACGGCGGCGACGCCAGCGGCAAGAGCACCACCTTGTTCAGCCTGGGCCAGGAACTGCACTCGCGTGGCAAGCCATGCTCGGTCATTGTCCAGGACCGGTCGCTGTTCTCGGACCTGCAGCCTGTCTATTTCGAAAACCAGGACGTCCAGATTGCCGAAAACCGGGGCTCCGGACTGATGCAAACGCTGCAGGCAGCGGCCGCCAGGGGCATCGTGGTCATCGACGAGCTCGACTACCGCAATGCGCGCGCACTGGTCGACCTGGCCAAGGGCGGGGCCACGATCTTCACGTTGATGCACACGCCATTCATCGGGATCGACTGCGCCTACACATTGCAAAAAATGGGTATCTCCAGCGAGGAATTTCTCCAAGTCTTCTCGTGCATTGCGTCGCAGATGCTGGTGCCGGCGCTGTGCCCGCATTGCCGTGAACAGGTCAGCATCGAGGCGGCACAGGCGCAACTGATCGACCCGGCAGCCACGGGGCCGATGACCGTCTGGAGAGAAGTTGGCTGCGCCGAATGCAAGCAAAGTGGGACCGTGGGACAACTGGCGCTGCACGAGGTCCTGATGATCGACGACGCCTCCAGACCCCTGCTGGCCGACTACCTTGAAAAGGGCGACCTGAAGAACCCACTGCCACCGGGCCACATCACCTTGCTGGAGGCGGGCCGCGAGCTCGTGCGCCGCGGAGAACTGGGCTTCGAGACCTACAAGCGCGAGATCGCGCGCAACCCGATCCTGCGCATGCCGCACCAATGGGAGCTGGAGCGCCGGCATGGTGCCAGCTTGCTGGAGCGGCTAACCAAGCTGCGGCGCTTCTTCTCGCCGAGCGTGGCCGAAATGATCCTGTCGGGCTCGGTCGAAGACCCGCTCAAGTCGCACCGGCGCGAAATCGTGGTGGTGTTCCTCGACCTGCGCGGCTTCACCGCCTTTGCCGAGACCTCCGATCCCGAAGACGTGATGCGCGTACTGGGCGACTATCACACCGCGATGGGTGAACTGGTGATGTCGCACGGCGGTACGCTGGAGCGCTTTGCTGGCGACGGCATGATGATCTTCCTGAACGACCCGGTGGAGGTGGACGACCCGGCGCACGACGCAGTGGTGATGGCCGCACACATGCAGCGCCGCTTTGACGAGGTACGACACGGCTGGCGCAGGCTGGGTATCGACCTGGCGATGGGTATCGGCATCGCCCAGGGCTACGCCACGATCGGGGCAATCGGCTTCGAGGGCAGGCGCGACTACGGCGCCATCGGCGTGGTGACCAACCTTGCGGCGCGCCTGTGCGCGGAAGCGCAAGGCGGGCAAATTCTGGTGTCGCAACGCGTGTTTGGCGCGATCGAGGAGCGGTTCGAAGCCGATGCCGTTGGCGCGCTGTCGCTCAGGGGGTTTCGTGGGCCGGTCGAGGCCTACGCGATACGCTGGCAGAAAGCCCAGACCTGACGGACCGCCGCTGCGCGCTTCGCGTGCGGGGTATGCACAGACTTACACTCCGGTACCTTCCTTTTGGTTCGATCAATTGTGCACCGTCAAAAGGAGCACGACGTGGAGCATCCGGTAGGGTTCTTCGCGTGATTGATGGCCATTGCAAAGGCAATCTGCGGGCCAGTTTGCCGCGACGCCGCATGCGAAAGAGTTCGCCGCATGGCCTTGTTTTGCAAACCTATTTCAAAGTGAACCTGGGAATTGGCTGCGGGGTCGGCACCGTACTGGCGCACGGCAGCACCGTAAGCGTACGCTCGACCACCGTGGGTACATTCTTCTTCATCCTGGCGTTGGGCGCCGCGATCTGCTTCGCGTGGTGGCGTGGCCGCAAGAGCACGCTGCATCGCGAACTGCGCGCGCGGCCGGTACTCGACGCCGATGCGATTCGCGCCCTGCTTGGGCCGCAGATGTCGCTCGATCCGCAGACCACGCGCGATGTGCTGCGCGCAGCCGGCGAAGCGCTCGCCATCGACCCCGGCCGTCTGCGGCTTACCGACCTGTTCGAGGCATTGTGGGACATGGATCCGCAGGCCGGCTTTCACCAGCGGGCGACATTCGAGGCATGGATCGTCCGCCGCTACCCCGCCCTGCCGACGATGACGAATGCGGCGACGCTCGCCGACCTGATTGAGGTGTTACAGCAGATGCCGATGCTGCGACGGTGACAACTCGCCGCCGCGCGCGACAGCGTCGACCGGCGCTCAGCACTGTAGATTTGCACCGAAAATTCGCTGGGGTCCGCCAATCGAGTTGTTTGCGCGGCCAGGGAGCGTCGAGCCTTAGCGGTGGATGAAGGCAACCGCGCCGAGGCGGGGCGCCGGGCGCGATCTGCGGCTGTGCGGGCGCAGGCAGGAATCCAGTCAAGCGAGTCGTGTATGCCGGCGACCCGCGATGCACCGGATCACGTCAATAACCCGTGGATGCGCTCCCCCGACCATCGTCGCCGCCTTCGCGGGATGGGACTTCGCCGCGTGCCACCACGTCAAGGCGGTTGACCGTGCCACGTCCAACCTCGATACTCATTGGTCTTGAGGCTGCACGCTGGCGCCGGCCGCGGCCTGCAAGTGTGCCGCTCAATGCTGGACGGAGGTACTCATGGCGCAGTTGCCTGGCGCGAGTTCGGCCGGTCACCCGTCGACACTGGAAGACGCGCAACTCCAAGTTGCGCTTGACAACATGCCCGGCGCGCTCGTCTATACCGACGAGCAACTGAACATCGTCTTCTGCAATGAGCGCTTCCGGGAACTGTATCTCGTCCCACAGGAACTGCTGCGCCCGGGTCGTCCCTACCCAGCATTCCTGCGCTACCTGGCCGAGAACGGCTACTACGGCAAGGGCGATGCGGACGCCATGGTGGCCCGTCGCGTCGAAAGCCTGCGCCATCCGACGGGCCGCAGCTTCGAGGACCACGCACCGGACGGGCGCTGGTTTCGTATCCTCCGGCGCCGCGTGACCGCGGGCGGCACCGTCACAGTGATGACCGACATCACCGAAAAAAAACAGGCGGAACGCGACCTTGTGGACGCGCAATTGCAGCTCCACGTTGCGCTCGACAATATGCCTGGCGCGCTCGTCCATACCGATGCCTCCATGAATATCGTCGTCTGCAACAACCGCTTCAAGGACCTGTACATCGTGCCGGCGGAACTGCTGCAGCCCGGACGTCCTTACCCAGCGTTCCTGCGCTATCTCGCCGAGAACGGCTATTACGGCGAGGGTGACGTCGATGCCATGGTCGCCCAGCGCGTGGAGAGTCTGCGCAATCCCACGGGCCGGAGCTTCGAGGATCACGCGCCGGACGGTCGCTGGTATCACATCCTTCGGAGTCGGGTGCCCGCAGGGGGAACGGTCACGGTGATGACGGACATCACCGAACGCAAGCAGGCCGAGCGCGAACTCCTCGAGGCCAAGCAGCGGACCGACGCAGCAAACCAGCTCATCACCGAAAAGAACCGGATGCTCGAGGATCTTTACCTCGAGATCCGGGACAAAAACCGGCAAGTCGAGGAACAGGCGGCGCAGATCGCGGAGTGGAACATCAGGCTCGAGACGCGCGTCGCCGAGCAGGTGGCGCAAATCGGGCAGATGTCCAAGCTGACACGGTTTCTCTCGCCAAAGGTCAGCGACCTGATCATGGCGGGCAACGCCGACGACCCGCTCAAATCGCGGCGCCAGGACATCACGGTCGTGTTCGTGGACTTGCGCGGATTCACCAGCTTCACCGAGACTGCAGAGCCGGAGGAGGTGATGAGCGTTCTGCGCGAGTACCACGCCGAACTTGGCCGCGCGATCATGGCGCATGACGGCACCATCGAGCATTTCGCCGGCGACGGTGTCATGATTCTGTTCAACGATCCGGTGCCGGTCGACGATCATGAGATGCAGGCCATTCGCATGGCGTTACGAATGCGCGATTCCATGGTGCTGCTGGCGCAGGCATGGAAGAGACGCGGCTATGCGCTCGGCTTCGGGGTGGGCATCGCCGGAGGCTATGCCACGATCGGTGCGATCGGCTTCGAAGGTCGCCTCGACTATGGCGCAATCGGCACGGTGACCAATCTCGCCGCGCGCCTGTGCGGAGAAGCCGAAAGCGGGCAGATCCTCATCTCTCCGCGCATCTTCTCGAAAGTCGAGACGCACATCGAAGCCGAACCAGTCGGGGAACTGGCGCTGAAAGGATTTCAGCGCCCGGTGCTTGCCCACAATGTCCTGCGGGTTCGCCCGGAAACCGCGCCCTAGACCAAGAACCGTTCTACGACGGATTCCTCCCAGTTGACTCCTGTCCCTGTTGCCCCACCCACAAGGGCCATGCCGTTTTCGATGTGCAATGGCTCGTTCATGATTGGATTCCACCAGTCCGCATATTCCAGCCAGTGGGCGGTCGGCGTCGCACACAATAGCTGCGCGCTGATTTCCGGCCACAGGTGGTTGGATAGTCGAATGCTTCTGGTCTGTGCCAAGGCTGCCGCGCGCATCCAACCCGTGACGCCGCCGATTTTCATCACGTCGGGCATCATGTAGTCAGAGGCCTGCGCGTCAATGGCGTGTTGCATGTCGAGCGGCCCCCACCAATTTTCGCCGCACTGGATCGGGGTACGTGCCTCACGCGCAATCAGGGCATGGCCAGCGTAGTCATGCGCAAGCGTCGGCTCCTCGACCCAGGTCAGATTCTCGTCGTCCAGAACGCGCAGTCGCTGGACCGCTTCAGTGGGTGTCAGGCACTGGTTATAGTCGACCATGATCGAAACCTTGTCCCCAACGGCCCGGCGTATTGCACGGATGACGGCGACGTCTTCCTGCACCGTTGGGTAGCCAATCTTGGCCTTGACGCCGGTGAAGCCGCGTTTCGCCCAGTCTTCCGCGGTCTTGGCCGAGCCTTCAACACCATCGTAGCCGACCGCGCCATACGCGGGAATCGGCCTTTCGGCACCTCCCAGCAAGTCTACCAGCGACATCGCGTGACTGCGCGCGAGCGCGTCCCACAACGCCATGTCAATCGCGGCGAGTGCGATGCCGACCAGGCCTTGGGTACCGAGCAGTCGAAAGCGCGTGTTGAGTTTTTGCGCGATCTCGGTGGGTGCTAGCGGCTCGCCTTTCACCAGTGACTCAAAATTGCGGAGCAGGTCGGCGGTGGGTTTGAGCGCGGCGGGTGTGTACGTGAACACCATGCCATGACCTATGGTGCCGTCGTCGATGAGGGTATCGACCAGCACCAGCGGCGATTCGGAAACGGTCCCGCTCGCGGTTTGATGCGGATGTTGCATCGGCACCCGCACCGCACGCACGCGCAGACCTTGGACCTTGGGTGCTGTCATGGTCTCCTCGTTGGTTTCGTGTCAACAGAGTCGTCGCCCTGATCCGCAAGGCGCCGTGCAGCCTCCTGCAGTGGTTTGATAGCGTCGACTCAGCCATTTTCGGTCATTGTTCTTTGATCGATGATCAAGAGTCGCCCGTCTTGTTCCTGCCGAATGGAGCATCCCCGCGCGCTGGATTCGTCTTCCCGGTCCACCACCCTGTGGGAATTCCGGGCCTCGGCATGTGTTTGATCCAAATGGTGCCACTTTTCCTCCACATCGACTACGTTCTTGACCAGCGACCAGGTCTCGTGGGTGAGCTGCATGCCGCGCAAGTCGGCCTGGGTTTGCTACCGAGCGGCCAGACCCACCACGTTCCCGATATTCATGTAGTCGATGCCCTCGTGGCCAAATTTGCCCATGGCGCGATGGCTGGTGTTGATGCCGATAAGACGCTGGAATGCATGTCCACCCCTGCGTGGGAGGTGCGCGGACGGCGGGCGAGCGACGCGAGTCAGCGCCGCCCGGCGCTCAGCACGCCCTTGACGTCCCGCACCAGGCCCAGCGCGCGCTTCAGCGCCTCGAGGCTCCTCACTTCGAGGGTGAACGCCATCCGCGTGTGGAGATTGCGGGTCAGCGTATTGGCCGCGGTCACATTGATCTTTTCACGCGACAGCACTTCGGAGATATCGCGCAGCAGTCCCTGCCGGTCCATCGCCTCGACACTCACGTCGACCGCGAACACCTCGTCGCGGGGCGCGCCCCAATCGGCGTCGATCAGGCGCTCCGGCTGCGCCGCGCGCATCCGCGTGACATTGCTGCAACTCGTGCGATGGATCGTCACGCCCTTGCCACGCGTGACGAAGCCGACGATCGGATCCGGCGGTGCCGGCTTGCAGCAGCGCGCGAGACCGGTCATCAGCCGGTCG
>JANNKR010000159.1:0-2573 GCA_031396395.1 Betaproteobacteria bacterium | reverse complement strand
CCGTCGTACACCCGGAGCACGTCGGTCGGCGAGGATTGGGCCCCGCGCAGCGCACCCAAACGAAACGAAACGCGTGGCTCACGCCGCCCCTACGGGACCCTGGGAACCGTCGGCGAACTTTCCATCCGCGCCAGCAGGTCGTCGCGCGCGCCGACGCAATGCGCGCGGGCAAGCTTGCCGGCCCTGGCGGCATCGCGCCTGCCGATCGCACGCACCAGCGCGCGATGCTGCGCGATGACTACATCCACGCGCCCTGCGCCATAGCCAAAGCGCAGTCGCAACGCTTCGATCAGCAGCCGGCCCTGCGCCAGCACCCGCACCGCCTCCGGATTGGCAGCGGTGGCGTTGATCGCATCGTGCAGTGCGCGATTGCAATCGAGCAATGCCGCCGTGTTGCGTCGGCCGGCCGCGCGTTCATACGCCGCCGCCGTAGCCTCGAGTTGCGCCACGCCGGTGCTGTCGATGCGCTCGGTGCAGCGCTCGGTGAGCATGCCCTCGATGGCCTCGCGCAGGTCGTAGACATTGCGCACATAGACCGCATCGACGCCGCGGATCATCGCGCCGCGATGCGGCAGCACGTCCAGCACGCCTTCGCCCTCCAGTTCGCGCAGCGCCTCGCGAATGGGCATGTGGCTGACCGCGCACAGCGCGGCAAGGTCGTCGATCTTCAGGCGCTGTCCGGGCTTCAGCTCGCCCAGCAGGATCCGGCGCCGCAGGTCGGCGGCCACGCGCGTGGCCGTCGTCGTCGACAGCGCCGCGACGCCGAGATCACTCGGGGACAATGCCGGCGTCCTTGATCAGTTTCTGGTAGCGCACGGTCTCCGAGCGGAGCAAGGCATCGAACTCTTCCGGCGTGCCGGCGACCACGTCCGCGCCCAGTTGCGTCAGCTTGTCGCGCACGTCCGGCTCATTCAGCGCTTCGACCACATCGCGATGGATCTTCTGGATGATCGACTTCTGTACCTTGGCGGGCGCGATGATGCCACCCCACGACGTCATGCCATAGCCCTTGACGCCGGCTTCGGCCATCGTGGGCACGTCGGGCAGCAGCGTCGCACGCTTGGCGCCCGTGACGGCCAGCAGCTTGATCTTGCCGGCGCGCACGTGCGGCATCACCGCGGCCACCGCATCGAACATCACGGGCACCTGTCCGGACAGCAGGTCCGGATGCGCCGACGAGCTGCCCTTGTACGGGATCTGCGTCATCTTCGTGCCGGAGAGCTGCATGAACACTTCGGCAAAGAGGTGCGGATTGCCGCCCGGCCCGGTCGACGCGAAGTCGATCTTGCCTGGATTGGCCTTCAGCAGCACGACGAACTCCTGCACATTGCTGACGCCCAGCTTCGGATTCACGACGAGGCCCAGCTGCACGTTAGCCGTCTGCGTGATCGGCTGCAGGTCGTTCAGCGTATCGAAGGGGATATTCTTGTACGAGAATGGATTGCCGACGTGCGAACTGGCAATGAGACCCAGCGTGTAGCCATCCGGCGGCGCCTTGGCGATGGCTTCCGTGCCAATGATGCCGTTGGCACCCGCCTTGTTCTCCACGATCACGCCCACGCCCCACTTCCTGGCGAGCTTGTCCGCGATCAGCCGTGCCGTGATGTCCGACGCGCCACCGACCGGATAGGGGACGATGATCTTCACCGGCTTGGTCGGAAAATCCTGCGCGCCGGCGCCGAACGCAAGCGCGAGCAGCAGCGTCATCAGTCCTGCGCGCATGGTGGGATGCTTCATCGTCGTTCCTCCTGGTGAAGGTGGATCAATACGCCGGCTTGGTCGGAAACCAGCCGGGGCGTCGTGGATCGAGATACGCGCCGGTAATGGCTTCCACGCGGTAGCGCCCGAGTTGCGCGCGATCCACGTCCACGCCCAGGCCGGGTCCCGTGGGCACCGGCAGGCTGCCGTCGCGCTGCGCAAAGCGCGTGGTGGTGATGTCGTCGGACAGGTAATCGAGTTCGGTATCGATGGCCAGTGTCATGTTGGGAATGGTTGCGGCCAGATGCAGATAGGCGGCCTGCGACAGCCCCAGTTCGCCGCCGCTGTGCAAGGTCACCGGCAAACCCACCGATTCGGCCACCGCCGCGGCCTTGAGGCACGCCCACAGACCCCCTGCCTCATGCGGATCGACCAGGATCACATCCGCGGCGCCCGCGCGGACGATATTGCCGACATCGTTGAGCGTGTACGCGGATTCGTCCAGCGCGATCGGCACGGGCTGCGCCGCGCGCAACGCAACGTGGCCCGCGAGGTCGTCGTGTTCCAGTGGCTGCTCGACGTAGGCGAGGTCGAAGTTGCGCAGTTTTTCCAGCTGCCGGCGTGCGGTACCGGGCGTCCAGGCGCCATTCACGTCCACGTCCACGCGCAGCGGCACGTCGGGGCCGATGGCGTCGCGCACGGCACGCGTGAGGGTGATGTCGGAAACCACATCTGCGCCGATCTTGAGTTTGAACGAGCGATACCCGCGCGCCGCGAACTCACGCGCCACTTCGCCCACCCTGGCGGCATCATTGATGAAGAGATAGGCCGCGAGGTCGATCGGCGCGCGATAGGCGCCGCCCCATAACCGGTAC
>JANNKR010000149.1:0-4633 GCA_031396395.1 Betaproteobacteria bacterium | reverse complement strand
AGGCGAGGCTTCAGCCTCGCAACCGCGTGCGCGAGGCTGAAGCCTCGCCTACGGATAGGGTGCGGGATTCGGTGCGGGATAGGGTGCGGCAAACGCGCGCAGCGCATCGCGATCGACCTCGATGCCCAATCCGGGTCCGTCCGGAATCTGCACGATGCCACGGACGTGCTCAAGCGGCTGCGCAAGCACCGCCTGCCGGAACGGATGCTCCGAGCGGTCGAACTCCAGCAATGGCTCGAGTGGCGTGCGCCGCAATGGCGAGTGCGGCAGCACGGCCAGAAGCTGCAGTGATGCGGCGAGCGCGATGCCCGTGCCCCACACATGCGGGATGTACCGCACGCCGAACGCTGTCGCCATGTCGGCGATCTTCTTGCACTCGGAGATGCCGCCGGCCGCACACGTATCCGGCTGGATGATGTCCATCGAGCGCGTCGTCAGCACTTCGCGGAAGCCCCAGCGCGTGTACTCGCATTCGCCGCCCGCTACCGGGATGGGCTGTCCGCGGCGCACCTCGCGATAGCTGGCAAGATCCTCGGGGATCACCGGCTCTTCGAACCAGTCGATGCTCTGGTCGGCGACCGCGCGTCCCAACGCGATGGCCTCCACCGCATCGAAGCCGTGATTGGCGTCGAGCATCAGGCGCGGCTTCGGCCCGATCCTGCGGCGCACGGCGCGAATCAAGGCAGCGTCGGCATCGACATCGAAGCCGATCTTCAGCTTGACCGCATGAAAGCCCTGCTCCACGTAGCCAGCGACCTCGTCGACCACATACTCGAGCGGATCACCATGCTCGACGCGATAGGTGCCGGTGGCATAGGCGCGGACCGATGTGCGCAGCGGGCCGCCCAGCAGACGGTGGATCGGCACGCCGAAGTGCCGTCCCTTCAGGTCCCACAGCGCGATGTCCACGCCGGACAGGGCGGAAATCGCGAGACCCTTCTGACCCTGGTCGCGATAGGCCCCGTAGAGGTCCTGCCAGATGGCCTCGGTGTTGAGCGGATCGGCGCCAAGCAGGCGTCGCGCGTAGGTGGCGACGATCGCCGCATTGAGGACGGCCGGGCCGAAGCACTCGCCCCATCCCGAGCTGCCGTCGTCGGCCACGATCTCGACGAGACAGGCGGTGCGCACGTTCGTCCCGTTGAACGACCAGTGGAAGGGCTCGGTCAGCGGCGCCTCGAGCACATGGACGCGTACGTCAGCGATTTTCATCGGGCCCTGGCAGTCAGATTGGCGGGGCGGTGAATGCAGCTCATCGACGCGACGTCACCCGGGCGCGAGATCAGAACCGTCCGCCGTTCTTCTGCCAGCGCCATGCATCGGCACAGATGGCGTCGAGATCGCGCGTCGCCTTCCAGCCGAGCAGTTCCTCGGCCCTTCGGGGATCGGCGAAGTAGCTGGAGACGTCGCCGGGGCGCCGCGGCGCCAATGTTCTCGCGATCCTGCGCCCGCACGCGCGCTCGAACGCGCTGACAACCTCAAGCACGGAATGGCCGCGGCCCGCGCCGAGGTTGAGCGTAACGGCCCCGTGGTGCTTGCCGAGATGACGCAACGCGGCCAAATGGCCCTCGGCAAGATCCTGCACATGCAGATAGTCGCGGATGCCGGTGCCGTCGGGCGTGGGCCAGTCGTTGCCATAGATCGCGAGATCGGCCAACTCGCCTCCGCCGATCTTGCACAGGAGCGGAACCAGGTTGTTGGGGCGCCCGCGCGCCGCCTCGCCAAGCATGCCGGAGGGATGCGCACCTGCGGGATTGAAGTAGCGCAGGATCGCGATGCGCCAATTGGGATTGGCGTGGGCAAGGTCACGCAGGAAATCCTCGACCACGCGCTTGGTGCGGCCATAGACGCTGTGCGGGCGCAGCGTCGCGTCCTCGGCCACCGGCAGGGCCTCAGGTTGGCCGTAGACCGTCGCGGACGAACTGAACACCACCGTGGCCACGCCGGCCTCGCCCATCACCTCGACCAGCGTGATCGCGCCCCCCACGTTGACGTCGTAGTAGGCAAGCGGACGTTCCTCGGACTCGCCCACTGCTTTCAAACCGGCGCAATGGACGACAGCGGCGATCGGATGGTCGTGAAATGCCGCACGCAAGGCGACGGCGTCGCGCACGTCGGCGTTGATACAGGCGATCGGACGGCCCGCCAGGGATTGCAGCCGCGGCAACACTGCTGGCGTGCTGTTGGAGAAATTGTCGAGTACGACCGGCGCATAGCCGGCCCGTGCCAGTTCGACGACGATGTGCGAACCGACATAGCCTGCGCCACCCGTGACCAGTACCGTTTCCGCCATTGCCGCGCCGATGCTGGAAAGCAATACATGCTACACGACGCATCGTGGCGCGCAAATGAAAACGCCGGACGGGAAGTCCGGCGCTGTAATCCAACCCTGAATCGCTGCAAACTACCCCGTAGGCGAGGCTTCAGCCTCGCTGGGCGCAGCGCGAGGCTGAAGCCTCGCCTACACGAGCACCCATGCGCGCCCGCAGGTAACACATGTGGCCCGGCGCTACTCCGCAGTCGTGCCTTCCGGCGCCGGGGCGGCGTTCGGACGGTCCATCAGCTCGACAAAAGCCATCGGGGCTGCATCGCCCTGCCGGAAGCCGAACTTGAGGATACGCAGGTAACCACCCGGGCGACCCTGGTAGCGCGGACCCAGCTCGTTGAAGAGCTTGGTGACGATATCGCGGTCCCGCAGGCGGTCGAAAGCCAGGCGGCGATTGGCCACCGTGGGGTTCTTGGCCAGCGTGATCAGCGGCTCGGCGACGCGACGCAATTCCTTGGCCTTCGGCAGCGTGGTCTTGATGGCCTCGTGCAGGAACAGCGAATTGGTCATGTTGCGCAGCATCGCCAGGCGATGGCTGCTGGTGCGGTTCAGTTTCCGCAGTCCGTGACGGTGTCTCATGATGCGTGATCCTTACTTCAAGTGGCGCAGCTTTTCACCGCGCTCGATTCTTGGTCTATGGAGAATCCGCTTACGGCCGGTCGAGACCGGCAGGCGGCCAGTTTTCGAGCTTCATGCCGAGCGACAGCCCGCGCGAAGCCAGTACTTCCTTGATTTCGTTCAGCGACTTCCGGCCCAGATTGGGCGTCTTCAGCAGCTCGGTTTCCGTGCGCTGGATGAGATCGCCGATGTAATAGATGTTCTCGGCCTTCAGGCAGTTGGCCGAACGCACCGTGAGCTCGAGATCGTCGACGGGCCGCAGCAGGATCGGATCGACCTGCGGCGAGCTGCGCTCGGTCGCGGGCGTGTCCGTGCCCTTGAGGTCGGCAAACACCGACAGCTGCTCGACCAGCACCGAGGCCGCGTAACGCACGGCTTGCTCGGGCTCGACGACGCCGTTGGTCTCGATGTCCAGCACCAGCTTGTCGAGATCGGTGCGCTGCTCGACACGCGCCGATTCCACGGCATAGCTGACGCGGCGCACGGGCGAGAACGAGGCATCCAGCAGGATGGCGCCGATGGTGCGGCCGCCTTCCGGCTTGACGCGCGCCGTGGCGGGCTGATAGCCACGGCCCTTCTCGACCCGGATTTCCATCTCGAGCTTGCCACCGGCAGTCAGATGCGCAATGACGTGCTCGGGATTGATGATCTCGACGTCGTGGTTGGGCTCGATATCCGCGGCCGTGACCACTCCTTCGCCCGACTTGGCGAGGCGGAGCATCACGTGATCGCGGTTGTGCAACTTGAGCACGACGCCCTTCAGATTGAGCAGGACATCGACGACGTCTTCCTGCACGCCGTCGAGCGCCGAATACTCGTGCAACACGCCGGTGATCTTGACCTCGGTGGGAGCGTAGCCGGGCATCGACGACAACAGCACGCGCCGAAGCGCATTGCCCAGCGTATGACCATAACCACGCTCGAACGGCTCCATCACCACCTTGGCGTGGAACGGCGACGTCGATTGCACGTCGATGATGCGCGGTTTCAACAGAACATTGCTCTGCATGCGAAATCCTCTTGCGAATCCGGAGGGGGCGCCGGAATTGCGCGACAGCCTTGATGCCTTTTACTTCGAGTACAGTTCGACGACCAGGCTTTCGTTGATGTCCTGGCCGAATTCGGAGCGCTCTGGCGCACCCTTGAAGGTACCCGTCATCTTCTTGGCATCGACTTCAACCCAGGAAGGCAGGCCGACCTTTTCGGCGAGCTGCAGCGAGTCCACGATCCGGAGCTGCGCCTTCGACTTGTCGGTGACGCTGACCACATCGCCGGCCTTCAGCAGCGCGGACGGCACGTTCAGTGAGCGACCGTTGACCATAATCGAGCAATGCGTCACCAGCTGGCGAGCCTCGGCACGCGTGGAGCCGATACCCATCCGGTAGACCACGTTGTCGAGACGGGACTCGAGCAACTGCAGCAGGTTGGTGCCGGTGGAGCCCTTGCGACGCTGGGCTTCGGCAAAGTAACGGCGAAACTGCCGCTCGAGAAGACCGTACATGCGACGGAGCTTCTGCTTCTCGCGCAACTGGTTGCCGTAATCCGACATACGCATGCCGGATTTCACGCCGTGCTGGCCGGGTTTGGTTTCCAGTTTGCACTTGGAGTCGAGCGATCGACGCGCGCTTTTCAGGAAAAGGTCAGTGCCTTCCCGTCGCGCCAGCTTGCATTTGGGTCCGAGATATCGAGCCA
>JANNKR010000146.1:0-2282 GCA_031396395.1 Betaproteobacteria bacterium | reverse complement strand
CCTCAGCGTGCCGGTGGATGGCAGGAAACCCTTGGCCGGGTTCTCAGCGTAGATGCGCGCCTCGATGGCGTGGCGCGACGGCAGCGACTTCAGGAACCAGATGTGCGCCACCGGCGAGGCGAGCTCGATGTGGCCCATGCGCTCACGGCGCACCTTGGCCAGCGTGACTTCGACGCCGCACTTCTCGCAGATCACGCCACGGTGCTTCAGGCGCTTGTACTTGCCGCAGAGGCATTCGTAGTCCTTGACCGGCCCGAAGATCTTGGCGCAGAAGAGCCCGTCGCGCTCCGGCTTGAACGTGCGGTAGTTGATGGTCTCCGGCTTCTTCACTTCGCCATACGACCAAGAGCGGATTTTCTCCGGCGACGCGAGGCCGATGCGGATGGCATCGAATTCTTCTTCCTGCGTTACCTGCTTGAACAGATCGAGCAATGCTTTCATGCGTACTCCCGAGTGTGTTTCGGAATTACTGCAACTTCAGATTCCGTGGCGGCCGTGGTCAATCGCGTTCCATGTCGATGTCGATCGCCAGCGAGCGGATTTCCTTCACCAGCACGTTGAAGGATTCCGGCATGCCGGCCTCGATCTTGTGCTCGCCCTTGACGATGTTTTCATAGACCTTGGTACGACCGTTGACGTCGTCCGACTTGACCGTGAGCATTTCCTGCAGCGTGTAGGCCGCGCCGTAGGCTTCCAGCGCCCAGACTTCCATTTCGCCGAAGCGTTGGCCGCCGAACTGCGCCTTGCCGCCCAGCGGCTGCTGGGTCACGAGGCTGTACGGGCCGGTGGAGCGCGCGTGCATCTTGTCGTCGACCAGGTGATGCAGTTTCAGCACGTGCATGAAGCCCACGGTGACCGAACGATCGAAGGCTTCGCCGGTACGGCCGTCGTGCAGCGTCACCTGGCCTGAACGCGGCAGACCCGCCATGTCCAGCATGCCCTTGATCTCGACCTCGGTCGCACCGTCGAACACCGGCGTGGCGAAGGGGACACCCTGGCGCAGGTTCTGGGCCAGATGGGTGATCTCGTCGTCGTTGAACGAGGCAAGATCCTCCGGGCGCCCGGTGGAGTTGTAGATCTTCTCCAGGAACTTGCGAACGTCGGCGGTCTTGGCCTGGGCCTTCAGCATGTCATCGATCTTGCGACCGAGACCCTTGGCGGCCCAACCGAGGTGAACCTCGAGAATCTGCCCCACGTTCATCCGCGACGGCACGCCCAGCGGGTTCAGCACGATGTCGACCGGCGTGCCATCCGCCATGTACGGCATGTCTTCCACCGGCACGATCTTCGAAACCACGCCCTTGTTGCCGTGGCGTCCCGCCATCTTGTCGCCTGGCTGCAGGCGACGCTTGACGGCGACGTAGACCTTGACCATCTTCTGCACACCCGGCGGCAGCTCGTCGCCCTGCGTCAGTTTCTTCTTCTTCAGCTCGAACATCGCGTCGAAGGTGACGCGCAGCGCGGCCAGCGATTCCTTCATCGCTTCCAGCTGCGAGGCGGTTTCTTCGCTGGCCAATCTGATGTCGAACCAGTCGTGGCGCGCCACCGAGTCGAGATACTCCTTGGTGAGCTTGGCGCCCTTGGCGAGCTTCTTCGGGCCGCCATTGGCCACCTTGCCCGACAGCAGCTTCTCGATACGCGCGTACTGGTCGTTCTCGACGATGCGCAGCTGGTCGTTCAGGTCCTTGCGGTAGCTCTTCAGCTCGTCGTCGATGATCTGCGCCGCGCGCTTGTCGCGCTCGATGCCTTCGCGCGTGAACACCTGCACGTCGATCACCGTACCCGAGATGCCGGACGGCACGCGCAAGCTTGTGTCCTTCACATCGGAGGCCTTTTCGCCGAAGATGGCACGGAGCAGCTTCTCTTCCGGCGTCAACTGCGTCTCGCCCTTGGGCGTGACCTTGCCGACCAGCACGTCACCGGCTTCGACTTCGGCGCCGATGTAGACGATGCCGGAGTCGTCGAGACGACCCAGCTGCGCTTCGCCCAGGCTGGAGATGTCCCGCGTGATTTCCTCGGGCCCCAGCTTGGTGTCGCGTGCCACCACCGACAGCTCCTCGATGTGGATCGACGTGTAGCGGTCGTCGCCGACCACGCGCTCGGAAATCAGGATCGAGTCTTCGAAGTTATAACCGTTCCAGGGCATGAACGCGACCAGCATGTTCTGCCCCAGGGCCAGCTCGCCTTTATCGGTCGAAGCGCCATCGGCCACCACGTCGCCTTTGGCGATACGGTCGCCCACTTTCACCAGCGGACGCTGATTGATGTTGGTATTCTGGTTG
>JANNKR010000124.1:0-5361 GCA_031396395.1 Betaproteobacteria bacterium | reverse complement strand
GGCAGCAGGTTGGTGCGGGCGAAGAAGGCATCGTTCCACGGGATGTTGGTGCTGACCACGGTGCCGTCGAGATTGAGGCCGCCGTAGACACCCTTCGCGCGGGTGAACGTGATCAGGTCGGCCGTGACGGTGGAGCGGGCGCTGGCGCCGACGGGACCGGCGGCAATGCTGGCATCGCCGCCCAGCTTGAACGAGCTCGAGAGCAGCGAGTTCATGCCCTTGTCCGTCATCACGACGATGATGGCTTCGGAGACATCGAGCCCGGCCTGGAAACCGACGCTGGCCGTGGCCAGGTTGTAGAACGCGGGACCGGCCCAAGTGCGACCGTCGCGAGCGACCAATACGGCGCGACCACCCGAGCCACCGAAGATAAACCCCGCCCGTACGATCTGCGGGGCAATCATCACCGCCTTGGCGCGGCTGAGGTTGTCCTGGATCCAGGTCTGGTCGGGATCGCGCAGGAAATTGTTGAGGGTCGCCTGTGCATCGGAGACCAGCTTCTCCGGTTCGGACGGGGAGACCGCCTGCGTGGCACATCCGGCAAGCGTTGCCGCTAGCAGCACGCCCAAGGTGGCGCGGCGTGCAAGGTTGGGAAGCAGTTTGGACTTGGTCATCGTTACTCCATTCGAAAATCGGGTTGAGGGTGGTACCTGAACATATTGAAAGCGATGTGTCACCTGGACATTGCGCGCGTATCGATCGATGCGCGTCGCTGCTTCGTCCATGGGAGCTTTATGCAACGCAAGGTGTACGGGTTCCAGTCTTGGCGTTAGCGTCAGCGGCGTCCGTGCGGTGGCGCACATTACATGTGCGCCACCCGGGAATCAAGTCGGCGGAACATCTTCGCGCCGCGGAATCCGGTGGTATCGCATTCTCACATGCTGGCACCCGATCGATGCCTTGGCGACCCATTCGGTGCCCCCTGCCGGTCAAACCATCACCGCTGCGGCAGTTTCACGAACGCCAGGACGATCCCGCCGGCAATGAAGAAGAAGGCAATCGACGCCATCGCGATGCGCTGGCTTCCGGTGGCCCGCGCTCACGACTCCGAACGCGAGCGGCCCCAGCGCGGCCGACGCGCGCCCGACCAGCGTGTGGAACCCGAAACACTCCGACGTGCGATCGACCGGCACCATGCCGGCAAAGAGACTGCGCAACAGACTCTGGGTCGAGCCGAGGACTACGCCAAGAGCGAGCGTAACGGCGATCGCGCCTTGGCGACCTTCGGCGCCGGCCATCAGCATCAGCACCCCGATCCAGAGCACCAGGGCGACATTGATCGCGCCCCGCTGCGACCAGCGCCCGCCAAGCCACCCGAAGAAAATCGTCGCCGGGATGGCCACGAACTGCAGCAGCAGCGAAAGCAGCAGGATTTCCTGCACTTCCATGCCGTAGGTCTTGCGAAACGATCGGCAAGGGCTCGCTGGTGATGATCCTGGGTCCGATCATGCTGCCGATGCTCGTGGCCGCCATGCTGCGGTTTCCGGCGAAGGAAATGTTACTCAAGGTCCTCAAGGCGCTGGTGTAACTGCGCCAGCAAGTGTTGCAACAGGCAGCGACGCGCCACCGACGGTTGCGCGAACACACGTCTTCCCCCGTCGAACTGATCAGGCAACCTTCGCGCCGCAGTTGCCGCAGAAGCGGTTGCCGGGCGCCTGCGCCGCGCCGCATTTGGCGCAGACGTGGGTGGCGGGCGCCGCGGACGGTGCCGCGCGCCGCCACCGCCACAGGATGAACACGCCGCCGAGGAGGCCGAGCAGCATCAGGCCCCCGAGCGGCAACACCCATTCCGGCAGTCCGGCGCTCGCCACTGCGGGATGCGGAGGCGGCGCGTTTGCCGACGGTGGCGCCGTGGTCACGAACGGAAGGTCGCTCACTTTCGGCTTGAGAATGTCGGCGGAAGGCCGCGTGTCGGCCTTGGTGTAGCGCACCGTGATCGGCAACGCCGTGCCCGCCTCCCGCGTGCCCAGCTCGGCGGTCCGGTAATGCAACCCGTTCTGGCCGGTGGAGACGCCATCGAGACGCGGCTCGACTGCGATGTCGCTCGCCGAAGCCGGCTCCTGTACCACCACCGAGACACGGTCGGCCGCAAGATCCCCCGGCCAGGTGTAGCGGAAACTGCGTGCGGGGATGGTGGTCGCGATCGGCTCGTAGAACTCGACATGGAAGAACCGCTCGGGTGTTTCGAACTTCAGCGTGATGAATTCTCCCGCAGTCGCGCTCTCGTGCTTCAGGTTGAGCAGGTTGCCGTCCACCGTGGCCGAAAATGCCACCGCGGCCGCGCCGCCGGAGGCCGCGGGCAGCCGCAGCGTGACCGCGGCGGGAAGCTTCACGCCTTCCGCCAGCGCCCCCCTCAGGATCACAAGTGCAGCCGGCCGATCGTATTCCGGCCAGATCTCGATGTTCAGGCTTGCGAGGCGCGGATTGCCCTTGGGCGCGCCGGCCGCCTGACCAAGCGCGAGTACCGGCGCCAGCAGCAACGTCACTGCGAGCGCTGCGAGGCGTGCCGTGCGGCCTGCGTTAGTCGATTGGTAGGCGGGGGCGGCTCGGTTCATGGTTGATTCTCCGTTGGCCACGGGACTTTACTTTGTTTTTGTGCCCGGCAGCGTGTTGAAAACACCGGCAGCGGCGATTCGATCATGCACCCGCGGTTGCCGCGTTCTGAGGTACCGCGCAACCCAGCGGTCGGATTTTTCTGCCTCCCGCAGGTTCCGGGGCATTCGCCAAGGCGACGCTGCCTCCTTTTGACCTAGCGCAATATACAATTCCGGCGCCAAAGTAGCCTTTGCCTGTAACCATTGCAGTAACAGGTGAGGTCGTGGAAACGCGCTGTGAAGTGCTGGTGCTCGGCATCGGCAACATCCTCTGGGCTGACGAAGGCTTCGGCGTGCGCGCGGTCGAGGCGCTGCATGCTGCGTATCGCTTCCCGGCGGGCGTGACGTTGCAGGACGGCGGCACGCTGGGGCTCATGCTCTATGAGCCCGTGGCCTGCGCGCGCCGCGTGCTGGTGTTCGACGCGATCGACTTCGGACTGGCACCCGGCACGCTGCGCGTGTTGCGCGACGACGAGGTCCCGGCGTGGGGGCGCACCAGGCTCTCGCCGCACCAGACCAGTTTCAACGACGTTCTGGCGCTGGCGCAGTTGAACGGGCGCACGCCCGATACGATTGTCGCGATCGGGGTCCAGCCGGTCGAACTCAACGACTTTGGCGGCAGCCTGCGCGCGCCGGTGCGGGACCGCCTGCCGGAGGCCGTGCGCCTCGCCGCGGACCAGCTGGCGGCGTGGGGCTTTCCCGGCACACCACGCGCCGCCGATGCGCCGTTGGCGTTGCTGAACGCGGATCCCCTTGCGTTGGAAGCCTATGAAGCCGGGCGGCCGTCGGCGAGCGAGGCGTGCCGTGACGGCGATCCGCGGCTGCTTGAAATCCAGCAACGGGGCGGGCGCTGAATGTGCATCGGCGTGCCCATGCAGGTCGTTGCCGCCGGGACCGGACGCGCGCAGTGCGAGGGCCGCGGCCAGCGCGAACTGCTCGACCTGATGCTGGTGGGCGAACAGCCCGTGGGCACCTGGGTGCTCGCGTTTCGCGGGGCCGCCATGCGCGTGATGAGCGCCGACGAGGCGCGCGCGACCAATGGCGCGCTCGATGCGCTCGAGGCCGTGCTTGCCGGCGAGAGCGACATCAGCGCCCACTTCGCCGATCTGGTCGACCGCGAGCCCACGCTTCCCGACCACCTGAAAGGAACCTCCTGATGACGATCCCGATGCCGCTGGCCGCGGGCGCCGATGCCATGGAATATCCGCTCGTCGCGCAGCTCTTTTCGAAACACGGCTATGTCGAAGTCACGCCGGCCGGCTTCAACCAGTGGTCACAGAAGCCAGGCCGGGCGTTGCTGCTCTTCATCGAGGACCCGGGCCGCTTCAAGGAAACACTCGACCTGGTGGTGATCGTGCCCGAGCTCGCGCGGGCGTTCCCGGGGCGATTCCACGTGGGCGTCCTGCTGCCCGACGCAGCGCGCGCGATCGCGGTGCATTACGGTTTCCGCCGCTGGCCGGCCTTCGTGATCCTGGCCGACGGTCAGTACGTTGGTGCCGTCGATGGTCTGCGCAACTGGGACGAGTACCTGACCGAGGTATCGCGGCTGCTGGACGCTGCGCCAACCCGCCCGCCCACGATCGGCATTGCCGTCAAGGGTGGGGACGCGAGTGCCGGCAACTGTCATGCGTAAACCGAGGACGAGACCATGAAAGACTTTCCCCTTCCCGTGCGGATGGTCGGTGCGGGTTCGCAGCCCGGCGAAGATGAGGATCTGCAGTATCTGGAGATGCCGCGCGGCATGAACACCTTCCGGATGCCGATGGTGCCGGAACGCGCGGATGCCATGGCGCTGGCCGACGCGCGCGATCTGCTGGCGGCGCTGCTGGCATTGCTGGAACAGTGGGATCCGGCGCGCTCGCCCAAGGGGCCGCGCCTCGATCTGGCGGGCGTTCCCGCGCCCGTCCTCGAGATCATCAATCAGATGCTCGGTGAAGGCGAGGTGTCGATCCAGATCGGTGGCGCGCGTCGCTACCGGATCCAGGAAAGCGTGTTCACCGGGCTCTGGCGCGTTTGTGAAGTCGATGCCGAAGGCCGGCTGGCCCGTGATTGGCTGGAGGCCGGGATGCTGCCCGAGGTCGCCCTGCAATCCGCGCGAGAGCAGGTGCTGGAGGCACCGGTTCGTGTCGACCTGCCGGAAGGCGCGATGAACTCGCCCGCGCTGCTGGCCGAGATCGGAAGCCAGATGGCAACGCGCTCGCACGGCGATCCCGCGCACGTCATCAACCTCACGCTGTTTCCGATGACGCCCGACGATCACGCGGTGCTGGAGCGCGCGCTGCCCGTCGGCGCGGTGGCGATGATCTCCCGCGGATTCGGCAACTGTCACGTGACGTCCACCGGGCTCGCCGATGTCTGGCGTGTCCAGTACTTCAACAACATGAATACGCTGATCCTCAACACGGTCGAAGTCGTTGACGTGCCGGAGGTGGTGCTGGCAGCCGTCGAGGATCTGGCCGATACCCGCGAACGGCTGGTTGAGCTCGTCGACTGGATGAGCGACTCCTGCGCCGAGCAGGCCGCAAGCTGACGCCATGTCCACGCGCGTAATTCCCGTGCAGCAAACACCTCTCGGGGCGGATACGCGGCTTGAATGCAAGATCTGCTGGCAGGTCTACGACCCGGCGGAGGGCGACCCGGTGGTCTGGCAGATCCCCCCCGGCACCCCATTCGCCGAACTGCCGGCGCACTGGACCTGCCCCAACTGCGCGGCGACCAGGGACCAGTTCCTGGTGCTTGCCGATGAATGACACGGGTCGAATCCTGA
>JANNKR010000050.1:0-10761 GCA_031396395.1 Betaproteobacteria bacterium | reverse complement strand
AAAGCGACAACCCCAGTGCCGCCAGCAGCAGCAGCATGCCGAGCGCGGTGAAGGCGAAGCTCAGTTCCACCTCCTTGCGCTCGACGATCAATCGCGTGGTCAGGTCCTGGTACGCCTGCTTCAGTTCTGCGGCGGTCCCCGCGTGCAGATAGGCGCCCTTGGTGATGTCGGCAATGCCTTGCAATGTCGCCTCGTCAAGGCGCACGAAGATCGACCTGCCCATCACGCGCACGGTGGCGCCCTCCTTGGTGCCGAACCCGATGGTGAAGACGCGCACGCCATGCTCGGCCGCCACCTGCGCCGCGTCGAGGGGTTTTGGTCCCATCGTGCTCTGGCCGTCGCTCATCAGGATGATGGCGCCGGAGGTGTAGGAACCCGGCTGAACGTTGGTGGCGCCTTTCTCTTTCGCAGCGCGCGGCCGATCAAGGCCTGCAATCCGCTGGTCCTGCAACATCTTGCTGCCGAGATTCATCGCTTGCAGCTCAAGACCCGCTTCGGGCAACAGTGACGCCAGCGCCCTGTAGATTGCGCTGCCGGTGGCCGTACCCCGCTGCAAACTGAATCGTTCGATGGCCGCAAGCAAGTCTGCCCGATTGTCGGTCGGCGCCTGTACCTCGGCCGCACTGCCGCCAAACGTGACGAGGCCGATGCGCAGGTTGGACGGCGCCTCCTGGACAAACGCCTTCGCGGCCAGCTGGGCCGCCGACAACCGGTTGGGCTCCACGTCCGTGGCGTCCATGCTGATCGAGACATCCACCGCCAGGATGATGGTCTGCCGCAGCGACGCCAGCGGCACGATCGCGCTGGGGCGGCTCATGCCGATGATGAGCGCGATCAGGCTGCACAGGAGCAGCAGCGGCGGAATGTGCCGGCGCCATCGCTGTCCGCTGCCCATCGCCTGCTTGACCAGGCCCACGTCGGAGAACGCAGTGACGGCGTGTTTACGCCGCCGCAGCAGCCAGAGGTAGGCGGCCACCAGCAGCGGCGCGAGCAGCAGCAGCCAAAGCAGTTCGGGCCAAGCGAAATTCACGAGCGAATCATCCTGGGTGCTTCAACGGTCCACCTGGGTCCTGCCTCGGCGGCGGAACCCATGCGTGGCGAGCCATGGTCACCGCAATAGTGCCACGTTCCCCGAATTCGATGCATCGGCAGGGGGATCGTCGGGCCCGGGTAGGAGCCGGAAACGGCCGGAAGGTTCCGCTCGACTAGTGGACTGTCTCGAATGGAGCGTTGCAGTCCATTACGGCGCCTGCAGCCGCCGTATCAGCGCGTCGATCATGTCTTCGCCGTCCGGCGATTTGAGGCGCGTCTTGCGCAATGCCTGGGCCAACTCGGGCCGCGGCAGCGACTGGTAGTCGGACCGGATCAGCACGCCGGCAATGGCCCGCTGCACATCCACGGATTTGGCCACCGGGAACAGGCGCGTGAGCGCCTGCAGGCTCTCGCGATCCTGCAGCGATTGGCCGGCCAGCGTGTTGAGGGCACGCACCTGCGCATCCGAGGCGCTCATCCGCGTGATGTTGGCGGCGACGATGCGCACCTCCTCGGCATCGACCAGCGGCCGGTGGCGCAGGTAGACTTGCGCCATCTGTACGTTGGCGTCATCGTGGCTGGTCAGCGCGCGCAGCGTGCGGGCGTGCCCGTCGGCGCTGCCGAGGCAGGCCAGCAAGGCGGCGTTGGCCACATTGGATGCCTGCGCCGAGGTCGGCTGCAATTGCGCGAGTTCGCCGCCCAGCACGCGATCCTGGTTGAGCGCGCACGCCAGGTTGACTTCCGCCGCGGTGACGTTGCTCCTGGCGATCCGCTCGCCAAACATCCGCATCACTTCGGCGCGCTGGTCGGCAGGCGACAGCCAACCCAGGCTGCGGGCCAGTTCCACCATGCGCGCGCGCACGGCGGGGTCGTCGGCATCGCGCGCAAATTCCAGGTAGCGGTTGCGCGCTGCTGCATCCTGGCCGATGTCATCCAACGCCGCCGCCACGGCGGGTGTGTGCCGCGTTGCAGGGTCCAGTGTCGCCGAGTACTTTTCGATGTGATCGAGGAACAGGCGCACTTCGGCCATATCCCGCTTCAGCAAGGTGTGGAGGTGACCGACCTTCTGCGCAGGTGCAAGCCGCTCATCGGCGAACTGGCAGGTATCGCGGCGAAAGCCGGCACGCGGGTCCGCCTCGGTGATGCCCGCGACGGACACCATCGACACCGGCGCAAACAGGCTCAACAGCTTGGGACTGGGGCGACCATTGCCAACGTCGGCGGCGGCCCCCGCCTGGAAGTAGCGCTCCAGCATCGGCCCCGCAGACTTGCCCAGCGGCGCCTTGGATGAGAAGCCGTAGATCACCGGCACATCCTTGAAGATGTGGCGCATGCGGTCGCGGTTGCTCTCGCCGTGGCGCTCGGCCAACAAGCGCGACAGGTTCTCGGCATCCGCCGGCGAATGGCCGGTACGCACCAGGCTGCGCCCGATCTCGGCCGATGCGCTGCGCATCGCTTCGCCGTTCAACGTATTGCAGCCGAAGAGATAGACTTCTTTCAACTGCGAGAAAAGTCCGGGGCAGGAGTCACTGCAGCCCACCTTCTCCATCTCGTCGACGGGCAGGAATTCGCGCGCATCGAGGCGATCGGTGTAGAACTCGGTGCCGCCGTCGAAGTGCCCGGAGATCAGCAGCAGATCGCACTTCACGCCGGCGCGGCACGCGGAAGCCAGCCAATCAGGGCGGCCGCGCTCGACCAACTCGACAAAGTTGTACTCGTCCTTGGGCAAGTACTTCTTGAAGATGTCGCGCTCGTCGGGCGAGTTGACGGTGATGGTGCATACCGTCTTGCGTTCCGCGGCAAAGGCATGACCGGCGGCGAACAGGGCCAACAGGGCCAACAGGGCGGCGAACGCGAGTTGCGTCCGCATGAATCTGGAAGGGGTTGAATGAAGGCGTGGAAAAAGCACCCGCAAGTATTGCACAGCGATCGCGCATCTCGACAAGTCGCCGACCTGCCAAGCGCATATGCGCCAAATGCGCAGCATGTGTCGCATTTGTAGGACGGCAAGCAAGCACGCCTACAAAGTCCGGCAACACTTCACCTCAATCCTAATTCACTTCCAGACGCCGGATCAGCACGTCAATCACATCCTGTCCCGCGCCGGATTTCAACCGATGATCCCGCAACGTCTGCACCAGCTGCGGCCTGGCAATGGCTGCGTAGTCGGCGCGGATGAATACGCCCGCGATAGCGATCTGCACGCCGGGCGTTTCGGCCTGCGGATACATGCGCGCCAGCTCATCGAGGCTGGCGCGATCGGAGAGCCGCAGGTGGGCCAGGCTCTGCAATGCCCGCACCTTCGTCGCAGTGCCGTTCATGCGGCCCACGTTGGCGGTGATGGCACGCACTTCGCGAGCGTCCTGGATGGGGCGGTGCCGCAAATACACCTGCGCAAGGGCCACCTCGTCGTCACTGGGGCCGGTCAATGCCTGTAACATGCGGGCATGGGACTCCACGTGGCCGAGACAGGCCAGCATGGCGGCCTGCGGCACACCCTGCCGGCGCGCGTCCAGCAGCGGCAGTTCCAGCAGCACCTCGCTGAAGTCCTGATTGGCGTTGAGCGTGCATACCTGGTCCACGTCCGTGGCACTCAGCGTGTCGCGGGCGAGCTGGTCGCCGAACATGCGCACCATCTCCGTCCATTTTTCGTCGGTGGTCAGCCAGCCGAAGGTCTGTGCCAGCTCCAGCATGCGGGCCCGAACGCTGATCTGGTCGGCATCACGCGCAAAGGCCAGGTAGCGCTGCCGAGCCGGGTCATTGGCAGCGATGCGGTCCAACGCCTGCGCTACGGCGGGAACTTCGCGCTCGGTCTCGGGCAGCACGGCCGCGTAGCGTTCGATGCGATCCAGGAACATGCGCACTTCCGCCGTCTCGCGGCCCAGCAGCTCGTGGATGAAGTCGACCTTCTGTGCGGCCGTCAGGCGTTCGTCGTGAAATTTGCAGAGATCCTGCCGATGCGCCGCCATCGCGTCGTTGCCGCTGATGCCGCTGACCGCCACCATCGAGTGGCCGGCAAAATTGCCGAGCAGTCGTTGACTGGTCCGGCCGGTCGCCACTTCACTCAGCCCCCCCGACTGCAAGTGCCGCCGCAGGATCGGGGCCGCGGTCGCGCCCAAGGGCGCCACGGACGAGAAGCCATAGATGGCCGGGACATCCTTGAACACCTGCCGCATCCGGTCGCGGCTGCTCTCGCCATGACGCATGCCCAAGGCGCGCGCCAGCCGGTCCGCATCCGCCCGCGAATACCCGGACCGTACCAGGCTGCGTCCGATCTCGGACGATGCCGTCTTGTTGGCGCCAGCGTCGAGGGTGTTGCAACCGAAAAGGTAGACCTCCTTCAGCTGTGAAAACAGTCCATCACACGAACCGCTGCACGACGCGCGCTCCAGTTCGTCAACAGGAAGAAACTCGCGCTTGTCGAGCTGATCGGAAAAGAATTCGTTGCCGCCGTCGTAGTGTCCGGATACGACCAGTACATCGCAGCGAACGCCATGGCGGCAGGCCGCTGCCAGCCAGTCGGCCCGGCCGCGTTCCACCAACTCGACGAACTGAAATTTGTCGGGCGGCAGGCTGCGCGTGAAGGTTTCCTTTTCATCCGAGGAGTTGACGGTGATGGTGCATACCGTTTTCTTTTCCGCATGGGCAACCGATATCCCGACGGCGGACAGCAGTGCGGTGGCGAGTAAAACCTTGCGTAGCGTTGACATGTGACGAGGCCGGGGGTTGATGACCTCGATTCAACGCTGTTTGCACCTGAGGGCAAGTCGGACGGACAACCTGTTTCGCTGAGCTATACGGCCGAAAGTGGGTAGGACAGCACGCCGTCCGCGCTCCATGAAACGTCCGTCATGGTGCTGCAACGTCACCGCTTAGACATCCACACCTAACCCACGGGGCAGTGCCGCGATGTGCAATCAGCATTTACAATGCGCCGGTTGCCTGAAAACCTCGCCTGCGCGTGACGACGTAATCCTCTGCCCGCCGACCATCATCTCGACCGACAATCAGCCATGACCGCGCCACCGTCAGTATCAGTAAGGCCAATCCCGCCGACAACCGGCCCATGCCGTCCCGCACCGCCCCACCCCCACCCTTTGGCCTGGTATCGCGCATATCCGTTGCGGCGTGTCGCGGCCTTGCTCATCGCCACCACCGTGCTGGCCGGATGCGCCACGCGACCCGTCAATCCCCCCATCGAACGTCATGATGCAGGCAAGGCCTACCGCGTTGAGCGGCAATCCGAAACGGCCGAAGACAACGCCACGCTCGTCATCCTCGCCTTCTCGGGCGGCGGCACCCGCGCGGCAGCATTTTCCTACGGCGTACTCGAGACGCTGCGGGACATGCAGAGCACGACCAAAAGCGGGCGCCTGGTCCGGGTGCTGGATACGGTGGACGTCATTACCGGCATTTCCGGCGGCAGCTTCACCGCGTTGGCCTTCGGGCTCTACGGCGACAAGCTCTTCGATGTCTACGAAACGGCGTTCCTCAAACGCAACGTGCAGGGCGACCTTGTTTCGCGGGCACTGAATCCGCTCAACTGGCCTGCGCTTGGCTCGACTGGCTGGGGCCGCTCGGAGCTTGCCGCCAATTTCTACGACGAGATCCTCTTCAAGGGCGCCACCTACAACGACCTGCGCAGGGACGGGCCGCGGATCCTGGTGAGTGCGACCGATCTCGCCGAAGGAACGCGGCTCATTTTCAATACCGAGAATTTCGACGTCCTGTGCTCGAATCTGGCGGAATTCCGCCTGGCGCGCGCGGCGGCCGCATCGTCGGCCGTCCCCGTCGTGCTGTCGTCGATCACGATCGACAACTATGGCGGCACCTGCGATTTCCAGAAGCCGCCGTGGACGAAGCTATTCGTGGACACCGCCAATCCACCACGACCGGCCGCGCGCACGGTGAAGCGCCTGCAGGAACTGCAGGCGTTTGCCAATCGCGCAGAACGGCCCTACCTGCATCTTGTCGATGGCGGCGTCTCCGACAACGTCGGCATGCGCGGCGTGCTCGATGTGCTGTCGACCTTCGAGGCGTTGCACGCGGCGGGTGAGAAGACCGAATACGATCACGTCCGCAATATCTTCATCTTTGTCGTGAACTCACTGGCAACCCCGCCCAACGACTGGAACAAGCGCGAGGACTCGCCGGGGCTCTTCGATGTGCTGCTCAAAGCGACGGGAACGCCCATCGACCGTTATTCGTACGACACGGTGGAAACCCTGCGCGACATCCAGGCGCGTTGGGCGTCGCTGCGCGAAGTCCGCGACGCGATCAAGCCCTACCCGGTGCTGGCGGAAAAGCTGCAATTCGTCATGCGTGCGCCGGACATCAATATCCGCGTGATCGAAGTCTCCTTTGATGCACTCCCCGACAAGGGAGAACGGGCCTACCTCAATACGCTGCCGACATCGTTCGTGCTCGACCACGAGGCTGTGGACCGCCTTCGCGTCGCGGCGAAGAACGCGATCCTTGCGTCGCCCGAGGTCAAGCGACTGATGGACAACGGCGCGTTGCGGATGACCGGCCCGGGTCCGAAGGTCGGCGCTGAAACTGCGGCGCCCGCTGCGGTGAAGTAACAACTCGGCCTGCTGGCGTGACACCGTCGCCCGGCTTCCGTCGCGCCGCGGCGTGCCTCAGGGATCGATGAACAGCGCCGGATCGACCATCGTGCGATTGAGGCTTACGCCCCAATGCAGATGCGGGCCGGTGGCGCGTCCGGTCGCGCCCACCTTGCCGATTGCCGCGCCCGCGTCGACCACGTCGCCAGGCGATACGCTGATTGCGCTCATGTGACCATACATTGTAACGAGTCCCTGCCCGTGGTCGAGGATGACGGTGTTGCCATTGAAGAAGTAGTCGCCGGTCGCCACGACCTTGCCGCGCGCGGGCGCCACAATCAGAGTGCCGGCCGGCGCGGCGATGTCCATGCCGGTGTGCGGACTGCGCGGCTTGCCGTTGAACACGCGGCGCAAGCCGTACGAACTCGAGCGCGGCCCGGGCACCGGTTGTTGCAGCCACAACGTGGCGGGTGGCGTGTCGCTGAAGGTGGCCAACGCCTCGCGGATGACGGGACGTTCACGGTCTGCACGCGCGAGGTCTTCCGCCGACAGGTCCACCGTTTTCGGCGCGACCCGCAGTCGTTGTTCGGGGTATTGCTTGGGCTTGACGGCGAGTGCAAGGCTGGACTTCGTTCCGTCATGCTGCTCGACGGCGAGCGCTAGCTTGCCGGCCACGGTCGCAAGCGGAATGCCGACGACGGCGAGCCAGTGGTCGGACTGACGCAGCACCATGACCGGCGTACCGGCAAGTGCGACGCGCGGCGCGGCGTGCCCGGGTGCATCGATGCGCACCAGCGCCACGCCACCGGGAACGAGGCTCGAGCGCGGCAGCATCGTTTCCGCCCCCGCAACGGAAGGCACCGCCCAGCTGAGCCACGCGGCACCCAGCAAGGTCACGCCACGCCGTGCCCATCGGAAGAGGAATCCTTGGACCGCCGGAACCGCGAGCCAGGTCTGGCCGCCCTCTCGAAAGCGGGCTACGCCACCGCGGTGAAGGAACTGCAGGTGATGTTGTGCCCCGTTGCTCACGGCGTCCAGTCCCGGCACAACCTACACCGTCAGATGTGCGGCGTGCGGATGCGCCGTCATGTACACCGTCCCGGTGAACGCCGCCACCACCTTGCCGTCTCCTCGCGTGACATCCACGCGATAGGTGGCAATTTTTTTACTGCGGCTGACTTCGGTGGAGCGTGCGGTGAGCACTTCGCCCAGAGCTACCGCCACCTGGAAGGTCATGTGGGTGTCGATGCCGGCGGCGACCACGCCGTGGGCATTGGCGGCCACGCCGAAGGCCGTGTCGGCCAGCGTGAACATCGCGCCGCCGTGGCACTTGCCGTTGAAATTCAGGTGATGCGCTTCGACCCGCATCCGGTAGGTGGCGCTGCCGGGCGACTGCTCGACGAATTCAAGGCCGTTGTGCTGCTGGTAGGCGTCGGCAACGCTGAAGCGTTGCAATTGCTTCGTGACGGGGTCATCCGTGTCATTCGCCACAGGCTTCTCCAGCCGTTGCGCCACGCCTGCCTCGGCCGCGTGAGCCTGCAAGGTATCGATCAGTGCCGCCACGCCCGCGCCGGTCGTCGCCGTGGTGCGCAGCACGCGCACCTGCCAGCCGGGCTTGCGGGCGCGCAGGTGGAGCATGTCCTTCAGTTCGCGTTCGGTGCGCTCCGCCAGCGGCAGGTCGCCCTTGTTCACGACCAGCACGTTCGCAATTTCAAGGATGCCAGCCTTGATGGCCTGCACATCGTCGCCCAGGCCGGGCGGACACACGACGACACTGGCGTCAGCCAGGGTGCGGATGTCGACGTCCCCCTGCCCCGCGCCAACCGTCTCGACGATGATCACGTCGAAGCCCGCCGCATCCAGCACGTCGACGATGCGGCGCGCGGCGCGCGCCAGTCCGCCGGAGTGACCGCGCGACGCCAGTGAGCGGATGAAGACCGAGTCCGCGGCGCCCGCATCGCTCATCCGGATGCGATCGCCCAGCACGGCGCCGCCGGTGATGGGGCTGGAGGGATCGATGGCGACCACGGCCACGCGCTTGCCGCGCTTGGCGTACTCCTGCAGCAGCGCATTGATCAGCGTGGATTTGCCCGCACCCGGCGGACCGGTGATGCCGATCACCTGCGCGTTGCCGAGGTGGCGCGCCAGTGCCGCCGACAACGCGCGGGATGCCGGCTGGTCGTTCTCGATCTCGCTGATGGCGCGCGCGATGGTGGCGCGATCCCCCACGCGTATGGCGTCGATGCGCTGCGTGTGCGCGTCATGGGCGCCCGTGGCGCCGTCAGGATGGGACATCTTCATCGGCAACCGCCTACACCACGATCAGTGGGTGGCCGAACCCAAGTTCGCGCCTTAGCGTGCCGCAGATCTCTCCGTGCGTGCAGCCGACATCCGCGGCGGCGACTACCTGACCGAAGATGTTGTCGCGGTCGCTCTTTCCATTGGCGTGCGCGCTGCGCGCGAGATCGTCCAGCGCCTTCGCAACCGCCTCGCCGGAACGCCGCGCCTTGTAGGCGGCGAAGTCGCGCAGGTGCCGGCCCATCTCCGCGGGGTCGGGCCTGGCCAGCGCGGGCCGCGCGCCGGCGTCCTCGTCGACCCGATAGGCGTTCACGCCCACCACCGTCTGCTCGCCGGCATCGACACGATCCTGATGACGCCATGCGGATTCCCCGATGCGTCCCTGCACCAATCCGGATTCGACCGCCTTGTACATGCCGCCGGCAGCTTCGACTTCGGCCATGATGGTGCGGATGCGCTGTTCCATGTCGTTGGTCAGCGCTTCGACGTAGTAGGAGCCCCCCAGCGGATCAATCACATCAGTGAGGTGCGCCTCTTCGCGCAGGATGTTCTGCGTGGCCACGGCAATGCGCGCGCCATGCGCCGTGGGGCACGATAGTGCCTCGTCGTAGGCGTCCGTGTGCAGCGACTGCAGGCCGCCGAAGATGCCGGCCATCGCCTGCGTGGTCACCCGCGCAATGTTGTTGAGCGGCTGCTGGCGCGTGAGGTCCACGCCGGAGGTCTGGCCGTGGAACTTGAAGCGCCACGAGCGCGGATCCTGCGCGCCATAGCGCTCGCGCGTCAGGCCTGCCCAGATGCGACGGCCGGCGCGGAACTTGGCCACTTCTTCGAAGAACGAAACGGAGATATCGAAAAAGAACGTGAAGCGTGGCAGCACGGCATCGGGTGACATGCCGGCAGCCACGCAGTCGTCGGCGTACTGCAGCGCGGATGACAAGGTGAAGGCCATGGCTTCGGCCGGCGTGGCGCCCGCCTGCTGCATGTGCTGGCCCACGACGGACAGCGGATTCCAACGCGGCACGTGCTGGCCGCACCACGCGATGTGGTCGGTGAGGATGCGCCGTGCACCGGGCAGCGCAATCCGGAAGAACATGTGATTGGCGACGAAGTGCGACAGATAGTCGCTTTGGTTCGAGGTCCCGCTGATCGTTCGCCAATCCACGCCGCGCCGCTTGGCGGTGGCCAGCATGAACGCCAGCAATGTGAACGGCGACGGATCGTTCAACGCGCACGACGTCTGTCCAAGGTCGATGCCGTCGAGGCACGTGGTCATGTGGTCGGCGCAGTTGGCCACAACGCCGCAAGTGCCGAGCAGCTCCTCGTCCACCGCGTCCATGTCGTAGCCGCGGAACACGGAGTTGCATGGAATCAGGGAAACGGCCGAGGCACCCTGGTCGATGATGTCGCGCAGCCGTTCGTTGTAAGCAGCGGGCGTGCCCAGGCCGATCAGTTGCCGCTGCGTCCACGTCCGACCGCGGTGCATCGTCGCGTAGATGCCGCGCGTGAAGGGTGCCTGGCCGGGGAAGCCGACGTCGGCGTCGAAGCGCGCCGCATCGACATCAAGTGGCGTGTATAGCGGCTTGATGGGAATGCCGGAGCGATTGTGGACGGCACGGTCGTGGCCCACCTGGGCGACGATCTGCGCGGAGTATTCGGCGGACCAGAGGACATTGGCCTCGGCCGTCGAAGCCGGGATGGGCGTGCCCAGCGGTTTGTTCATGGTGTCGGCTCGTTGAACGATTCAGGCAGGAAACCGCGCGGCACGCACGCGGGCGGTGGCTTCAACGACAAACGCCGAGATGTCCTCCAGCTTGCTGCCGGGATGAAACACGCGGGCCACGCCGGCATCCAGCAGCATCTGCTCGTC